>JBKQPD010000296.1:0-24343 GCA_052145175.1 Binataceae bacterium (SeqCode)
CCGGCGCATCTCCCGCGCCCGCGCCGAGCTCGTCGATCCCATGCTTCCCATGGATTCATTCCTCTGAACCCATT
The DNA here is from genome assembly GCA_052145175.1 of Binataceae bacterium (SeqCode). GTDB lineage: Bacteria > Desulfobacterota > Binatia > Binatales > Binataceae > JAJPHI01. Next base: position 75 of record JBKQPD010000296.1, read on the forward strand.
CTGCGCTTTCCGCCCGGCGCCCAGGGAGATGTCTTTGGTCACTCGCTTACGGAATTCGTTGGAAGAGTGAGGACGGAAATTGCCCGTTCGCATCGCCAGTCCGACAAGACCCCATACGACGGGAACGTAGCGCGCAAGCCCTTCTGCGGTACCTTTCGGATGAAAATGTTGTGGCTTCTGACCCTGGGTTTTGTTTCTACGATTCCTGATTATTGACCCCAGTCACTGATCGGTGCTCCAAATAGAGGAAATAAACCCGTCGTCGCGCGTTCACCCTTACGGTGGTTCCTTTTGGAAACGACCCTTTGTTCGACGCCACGTTCGGACTCGGACCCGATCAGCCTCGGTTACTCTTTGTACGACCTCGCATTTATTTCGATGTCAGGACCTTGCCAGTCGTGGTGTTGATATGAAAAAGCCAGAACGCAGTCACATCCTCCTGCATAATCATGGCAACGAGCCCCACATTTGGTGCGAAGAAGCTGTAGGCGGTGTCGCTGGTATGTGCCGGCCCGACTTTACCTTCGGTCTTTGCGCGGAACAGGATCGCCGGGAAAGTGCCGGCGGGGACCGTTACCTGGTAGGTGCCTATGTAGGTATACGTTCCACTGAGTGAGCCCGAGTAGTCCTGATCGCTCGGATCGTCGAGGTAGTTAACTGACACCTGTTGCGAGAAGGATCGCGTTTCACCAGGCTGCATGCCTTTCGGAACAAATGGATTGGCGGGCGTCGTAACAACCACAACACCCTCTCCCGGGTCGCTGACCGCGGGCATCACCAAGTCGCCGTCCGACGTCTGAGCGATGAACCCCGTCAGCGAAGGGGAAAGTCGGAGCCGCCAGGCTGACCTTCCGCCCGGGCGCCTCACCTTTGCGATCTCACTGGACTCCGAGTTTCCGGCGTTCGCGCCGCTCGCGATTTGGTAAGTCAGAATTCTGTTTTGGAGCAGAAAGTAGGTGGACACCTTAGCGATTGGTGTGCTCGGTAGGGCGTTGCCCACGACGCCGGGTCCAAGCAGTGCGACGATCCTCTGCTGGTCCTCTGGGGGCAATGGCAGCACGATACCTTGCCCGCGAGCTGGTCTTGGAAGCAGAAAAGCGAGAACGAGCGTTAGAGCCAGGAAGGTTCGCATGGGGAGTCCTTTCTCAAAATTCTATACGGTTCTGCTACGGCGTCTGGTCCTGGACCGGTCGAACGCGAAGAACACCTGCGTGTAGATCGGATGCTCAACCCAGAGAGTCCCGTCTTGATCGAAAGTGGCAATGCGGTCCTGCGGCTGAACGTAGGTAGGGCTAATCTTATCAGTAACATCCTTGACAAACTTGACGATGGATTGTTTTGCCGGGCCGTCGTTCCATGACGGCAACGGGTCGTTTTGAGCGTTGGCTCGCACCGCTAGTAACAGTGCAAAAAATAGGATCACCACTACTGCGCAATCTCGTCAAGATAACAAGGTCGAATTAGCCGTCGGTTCTATTCCTTCTGTTAATTTGTTGACTCCAGTCCCCATGCCCCTCTTTCCAGTCAATCTCCGGCCAGACCGCCAATGGCGATGCCAGTGATCTTGCCGGCCGCGTCGAAGCCAAAGAACAGGCTAGTTGCGTCGCCACGCGGAAAGACAAACTTGACTATGTAAAAGTTCTGGTCGCCGTCCTTTCGGGTTTGCACAATTTCGGCCCGCAACGGTGATGTACCGTATTTGTTGAGATCACGCGACATCGTCGCCACCGCCGCATCGGTAACTTGGGCGACGTAGGCGGGGGCATAGAGCGAGCGGTCGGTGCGACCGGCCTGCATCTCGGAGAACCATCGCATCAAGAACACCGTAACCCTGCCATCTGACGGCGGACCGGCCGGTGCCGCCGCGTCGGCGCGGGCTGGGACGCCAGGGCCAAAGGCCAGCGCGGCGACCAGTATGAGCCAGCTCGGGCGGCGCAACCAGCCGGTGCCCCGTGTGAATGTTGTATCCGATACCTTCATCGAGTTTGTGCCGTCTAAACGGGAGAGGGTGGCCAAAGCCACCCTCTCCGCTTCTGCCTATCGATCAGTCGGCGCCGCCGCCGGAACGTGGCTCCTTCCCTTTCATTAGCTGCTGCTTTAGGAGCGGTGCCGGATCATTAGGATGCTGCAGATTCGGGATCAGGTCGGTCGAAGCGCCGCCTGCGACTCGTGTGATGCTCGGGAACTTGATGACCGTCTTGTCGAACTCGATCATCGGCGGTTGGAGCAACGCAAGCGCCCAGCCGTTGTCCTCGCCGCTATACTTGCCGGGCGATACCGTCATGTCCCGGGATGGCGCCGCTCCATTGAAGAGCATGTCGTATTTCTCGAAAGGATCCATCGTCAGATTGTAGAGCGCGGGGGTCGCGCCGGTGTTCGCCTCCACGCCCAGCCAGGAGTCCTTGGCCGTGTAGAGCATCTTCCAGGCGATATTCACCCAGGACTCCTTCGGATCGCCGGCGATATCGGCGCGTACACCCTCGAAAACCTCGCCGTCGATATAGAGCCACGACCTACGCGCCGAGTGCTGCGCCTTGCCAAGGATGTAGGCGCTGTTGTCGATGCTGTCGAAGTAGATCGGCTTGCCGTCGTTACCCACCCACTCGTGCGGCGGTGGTGTCAGGCCGACCATGCTAGCCAGAGTCGCCCAGGCGTCGATATGCGACATCATCTCGCCTAGATGCGTGCCCGGCTGGATATGGCCCGGCCACCACATCAGGGCTGGCACCCGCCAACCGCCTTCGAACGGCGTGCCCTTTTCCCCACGGAACGGTGTAGTTCCGGCGTCCGGATAGGCATCTAGCCAAGCGCCATTGTCGGCTGTCAGGATCACGATGGTATTTGGGGCATCCTTGCGGATTTCGTCCATGACCTTGCCGATGTCGGCGTCCATCTCCATCAACGAGTCCGAATAGTCCCCGAGATGAGACCGGCCGGCGAAGTCTGGCGCCGCGTTGGTCGGGTTGTGCATCTTGAGGAAATTCACGTCCATAAAGAACGGTTTATCACCGCTCGAGTGCTGCTTGACGTAAGTGACAGCATTGCTGGCCTGATCCTCGTCGAAGGTGGCAAATCTCTCGTAGGTGATCGGGCCGAGATTTTTGGCCGGCTGTCCGGCCACTCCTTCCCACTCGCTCAAGTTCACGTTTTCGCTGAAATACTTGGCGAATTCAGGATTAAACGACGGAAACCAGGGGTGGAACCACTTGCTCGTGTCGGGGTAGGAATAGACCCCGGCATAGTAGGCGGCAAAATTCTTCATCTCGTCGAAGCCATGCTCGATTGGATAGGACTCCGGCTTGTCGCCCAAGTGCCACTTACCGGAGAAGTAGGTCGTGTAGCCGTTCTTCCCGAAGAACTCGGCGATGGTCGGCGTCTCCTTGTGCAGGAAGTTCGCGTCGGCAGGGGCGACGACGATCGAAAGGGCGGAACGGATCGGCACGCGCCCGGTCATGAACGAGGCACGGCCCGCGGTACAGCTCGCCTGGCCGTACCAACTGGTGAAATAGACCCCCTCCTTGCCGATCTGGTCAATATTCGGGGTCGGATGGCCCAAGGCAGCGCCGCCGCCGGAATAGACGCCGAAATCGTTCCAGCCGGTATCGTCCGTCATGAGCATAACGATGTTGGGCTTCTTGTTGTCCTGGGCCCGCACCGAGTGCGTCTGCGACAAACCGATGATCGCGCATATCGACAGTGCGACGCCGAAATATCTTATTTTCCAAACAGGCATTATTACTCTTCCCCTTCGTTTGCTTTCTGTACCTTTTTCAATTAGCCGCTGCCGGTGCCGCCGTGTGCTGGACGCCCAAGGTCACCAGCCGTTGATCGAGTCCGTTGGCCCAGTAATTCATGGCGTTATCGGCATCACCCCACTGCCAGACCGTCACGTTTTTGAGCGCGCCAGTGCCGAAACGCTTGTCGGACCAGGCCGCCAACAATTGACCGCTTACCGAATCAGTCAGCTTGGCCTCTCCCGTAGCCGAACCTACAAACGAATAGGTCCCCGTCAGCCCTTGCTTGATAAGGCTGAGCGCGTGGGCCTGAGGCACGATTACTGCAATCGTGCGCAGGACCGGAATCGCGGAGGTCGCGTCGGTCAGGGCGACGGTTAGCTTGGCAACGCCCGGGCCGGGATCATCAACCAGCGTAAAGTTTTTGCTGAGGTCCTGCTTCAAGACGTTGTAGAAATAGTTACAAAGGGTCTGCTGATCCGCCGCCGAAAGGCTCGAATCCTTGTCGCCCCAGAAGGTCACTGGCGCGATCATGATCTGGTTGTAAGAGGTGAAGTTGGCGCTCGTGTCGGTATACGCGAGTTGCGCCTCTTGGCCAGAACCCGGCGCTCCCGGTGTCAGCAGTGCATAATCGCTACCCAAGAAGCCGCTGGGCGGCGGTGGCGCTGGCGTCGTACCTTGTACTCGCTCAACGATGTTGGGCGCTGGCGCGGCGGTCTGTGCGCAACCGGCCAGTAACCATCCAGCCAACGTGGCGGATAGCACACCCGTCGCGAGTTTCATGCTCCTGCTGGTGCGATTCATCTTATCCTCCTTGATGTTCATCTCACTTCACTTTGCTGTGTCGACACTGGGCAAAGGATGGGCCAAAAGCTTTGCAGCTCTTACGAGCGATTTCCGGGTGCCCTCGCCGGATCGAACACCTCCGTCAAAACTAAAGTTGCGAGCCTGCCTGGAGTGTCCAGCCATTCGCCATCAGTTGCTGCTGCGCGAGCGGAGTGATTTTGCCGGTGATCCAAAGTACGCGATTTTGCGCCCCGAGCACCTGGGGATTAGTTGCGAATCCCGCTATGCGCGAGGTCCAGGAAACGTAATCGACCGGGGCGGGCATTATCGCGGCGCCATTCTGATCGTGGGCAACCAGCACTCCGGCAACTTGAATTTTGGTGATTGGACTCCTTTGCTGATTCCACTGAGTGAGCATGCTCAGGGAAGTCACCAGGAACCGCGCCTGATATTCCGTCATCACGTTACCCAAAGCCACCGCGGCAGCGCGACGGCCCGGAATGGCGCCCAGCCTTTCGAGTTGATGCACCGCCGAAACCTGCAGGCTCAAGGGGATCGCGGAGTTGTGACTGAAAGCGGCTATCTCTTCTTTCGGCATTCCAAAGGTGCCGAGCTTCTTTTCGACGAGGAGAACGAGGTCGGCTTTCGGGGTCTGATAAACGAGGTCGTCGGTGAACTCGGTGGCTGTTATGAGCATCGAGCCCGGCACCGCCATCATCGCGGTGTCGACCGCCATACGCGCGGAGAACATGACCCAAGCGACGTGGTTCAGCCGCTTCGTGAGAATCGGATCGGAACTGTAGGGATCAACGTACAGCTTTCTCGCCAAATCCCGACGGACCTGGTCATAACCCAAAGCTGTCAGTGTGACGTTGCCAGTCTCGGCGGCCGCTTGTGAGGCGCGTTGTCCCCCGCTCTCGGAAGAATTGGTCGCAGTCGAGAGAGAGTGTTTTTGCGCCAAGATCCACACGGCCGAAGAATTCTCCTACCCCACTCGGCAGCCCGGTCACCGTGTCCATCGGATGAATGACCATCTGCGCGGCGTCCGCAACCGGGCGGGCCGCGCTCGCAGCGAGCGCTTTGGCGAACACCGCCGTGTTGCTCATGTTGTCCAGCTGGGCGATCGCCGGAACCTCGGACAAACGGATCTTCAGCAAATCGAGACTTTCGATCTGATAGGTTCCCGCATCCTCACCAAAGACGTCGGCATTTGCCGTGATCGTGTACTCGCCCATCGCCCCATTCGTCGCAACCTGCTGCCCAACCTGAAAGCCCGGCCCGGATTGCATGCTCGGGTCCAGGAATTCGTTGATGGAAACGATTGGCGCTTGCTCGAACTGGCCAGCCGGCGTGCCTGGGGCAGGGGACGGCATGCTGGGCGGCTGCACGGTCACCGGCGCTGGGGGCGGCGGCGCTGCATTTGCGCTCGCGGTCTGTTGCACTTGGGATGGCTGAGAGGTCGCGGTTGGGGCACAGCTCGATAGAAAAGCGGATATAAGCAATAATCCCAGAGAGCCGACTCCGACCTTACTGCTTGGCGTCATCGGCATTGGTCGTAGTTTCGTAGGCGTCCTTTCAAAACTCATTTGTGCAAATTATCCTTCGGCTCTCATCATCCGGCTGGTGGTCGTACAATCAGTGCCGATAGTTCGCTCACCAGCAATTCAATGCAGTCCTTCCGTTGAGCAACGGCGCCGTTTTTCGACCGACGGCGGCATGGTCTGCTTAGCCTCGATGGCTGACTGGCCGTCGCTTGAAGAAATATCGCGTGCGCCGCGGTGCGTTCCTCGGAACAGGAGAAGTAGTACTCGGAAACACCGCCCCCACGGGATCGCACGCTCCGCTAACGGACAAACCGTACACATAAAACCGGATCCAAGCTACCGCCGTGTATGGCAACCGAGGGTCTTGGCCAAATTTCAGGCCCCGTCGGGATCAAACAAGTTGTCACTGGCTCTGAGTTCGCCACGGCCTTGGACCAGCTCCAGCGTTCTCAGCCGGCCGAGCGCGTTGTTGAACCCGCCACCATTCGCTTCATAGCCAGCCTTGGTCGCCACTTCCTCTTTGTTCAGCGCATCGGGATAAGCCTGCGTGATCGTCTCCAGGATCAGCCGCTCCGCTTTCCCCAACCGGTTGCGCCAGTAATCAACGAGACTGGCTCCCGTGGGTAGCGCTTCCCATGAACCGAGCACTTGGATTCCGGCCTCAGTGATCGTGAGCCTGTCCCCATCGCCCTCAATCAATCCGCGCGACCGGAGAGCACCGAGGTAGTTGTTGAAGCCGCCGCCGGTGGCCGCGTAGCCGGTCAGAACCGCCACCTGCACCTTGCCTCGGCCTTGCGGGTATTGGGCCAAGGCCGTCAGGATTCTGCGTTCTCCGGCAGCGAGTTTGAGTGGCTCCTCCAGGTTCTCGCTGGAAACAAGGTTCGCCGGTTTCTTCGCTCGTTCAGGCTGCTGATTTCTGGAGGAAGCCGACGCGGCGACCAGAGCAGGCCCGTTCAGCCACTCCCGCTCGGTCTCCTCGAGTAATTTTTTAACTTTACCCAAAGATTGCCCCGTCGCGCCCAACGTCACCATCATTTGGCGCAAGCGCGCCCTGCCCTGCTCCCATTTCCGCTGCCACGTTACGCGCTCCCGCTCAACGGCAGACTTAGCGGCACGCTCGACGGTAACCTCATCGATTTGACGCGCTCCACTCGCCCCCTTGAGGTGTTTAATTTGGCGATCCAGCTCGGCGATCCGTCGACGCGCCGCATCGAAGGATCGGATTTCGTCCTCCGCCTCCTGCGGCAAGTCGGCAAACTTCCCCAGCACTCCGCGAATTGCGCGCGATGGCGCCGGCGCCGTGAGAAGATGACGCTGGCCGGGGCGCGGATGCGTGGTGCGCACCCGATCCGAGCGGAAGCGCACGACTCCCGGCTGACCAAACGCCGGGCCGAAGGCGTAAAACTCGCCCTGCCCCACGTCACGCAACTTAAGCCGATCGGCCTTGGACAGGCCAAGCGTGTCCCCTGCCCTCACCTGGTCGGCATCGAGCCACGTGCGCCCGATGATCACGTTGTTGGCCTCAGCCGCGGCGTCTTTGTGGAGCTTCGACAAACGCTGCGTGGCGATGATCCCGGCGAAACCCCGCTTGCGACCCTGGCTCATCAGACTGATAACCGCTTCGGTGGATTCCGCTTCACCCGAACCACGCTCCGGGCAATAGATATGCGCCTCATCAAGGATTACCAAAGTCGGCCGCCAAAGCTCGCGCGGCAGGTGGATGAGCGACTCGATAAAAAGTTTAACGAAGCGCCGGCGATCTGAGAGCTTGAGTTCGTACAGATCCACGACGGCGGAAACCTTGTATTCCAGCAGGCGCCGCGCCAGCAGGGCCGCGTGGCGCGGATTGGCGGGCAGTTCACCGCCGGCGCCAACCAGCAGCACGTCCACCGCTTCACGTAAACTTGCGAACTCGCCCTCATTGTCCAGGACGATGGTCTGAATGCCGGCGCGTTCGGCGATAAGGCGGAGCAGCCACGATTTGCCGCCCCCCGAATTCGCCTGAATGAGAAGGCGGGTGTCGACCAGCACCGGGAGGTCGAGCTCAAGCTTCTTACCATCAGCGATTTGCCCGATGATCATCGCCGCTTCCGTGCTAACCCAAGCATCAGAACACCCCCGCGCCGCCTCTCTTATTGAAAAAGGCCCGCCCGAGAAAAAGACTCGGAGCCAATTCAGCTTTAGCGCCTCAGCTATCGGCCTCCAACAAAACGGATGCCGCAGGCTCCTCGACCAATGGCACCATCGCCGAACCGCGCACAGATCGACGCGATTACGGTTTCGATGAGACTTTCCGGCGACCGGGACGCGGCCGTCGCGCGTTGCGACGGGCGGCGATTTTCTTCCTGCGGCTTTTGACCAAACCACCCTTGCGGCCATTTTCCCGGTTGGCCCGCTGCTTGGCCGCGCTGCGGACGAGTCCACCTAACCTGCCCAGCGCCACGGCGTGAGGATTCTTGCCTTTGCGTTTCTTCATTCATCCGCTCCATCACTCCACCTCCGCGCCTTCGTCAAGGCGCCCTGCCTGCCCGATCTTACTATCGATACTAATCGCTTTGCTTGGTTAAGTCAAGAAAATGAATACAGCTGCTGTTCCCGAGCGCCGACAAAACGACTCGTTCTGACGTATGGTGAATCTCCGGTTGAGTAATGCCGAAATGAGGTGCTGCCCTCCTCTCTCGTCGAAAGCTCTCCCCAAGGACGTTATGATTGATAAGAATGGGTCGGGCAGGCGGTGGTCAGACGGGATACCTATTGAAGATAGCAACCTTCAACGTCAACGGCGTCAATGGTCACCTGCCGGGCGCTCCTGCGCTGGCTCGCTGAATTCAGACCAGATGTCGCGTGCCTTCAGGAGTTGAAGGCGCCGCAGGAGAAATTTCCCGAAGCCGCGCTTCGCGAAGCGGGCTACGGCGCGGTCTGGCATGGTCAGAAGAGCTGGAATGGCGTCGCCATTCTTGCCCGCGGGCTGGAGCCGGTCGAGAGCCGTCGAGGCCTACCCGGCGATCCAGACGACACCCACAGCCGCTACATCGAGGCGCTGATCGGTAACGTGCGGGTCGGCTGCCTTTATCTTCCTAACGGCAATCCTGCGCCCGGCCCCAAGTTCGATTACAAACTCCGCTGGTTCGAGCGCTTCACGAAGCATGCCGAAGCGCTGCTCGCGACTGCCGAGGCTGTCGTTCTCGCCGGCGACTACAACATTATTCCGACAGACCTTGACGTCTATAAGCCGGAACGCTGGCTCGATGATGCGCTCTTCCGGCCCGAAGTACGCGACGCCTTCGCTCGCCTCGTGGCTAGCGGTTGGACGGATGCGCTGCGCAAGCTGCATCCGGGCCAGCGCATCTACACTTTTTGGGATTACTTGCGAAATGCCTGGTCGCGCGATGCCGGCTTACGCATCGATCATCTGCTGCTCAGCCCGTCGGTCGCCGCGCGCCTCATCGGCGCCGGCGTCGATCGCGAAGTCCGCGGCTGGCAAAAGGCAAGCGATCATGCGCCCACCTGGGTGGAAATCGCGAACATCTGATTCTCTCGGGACCGGCTGAAACGCGGGTTGACTGCGTAATAATAGCCACAATTGCCGATAGCATTCCACAATTGGGTTCCCCCACCCGGGCCTGACGTTGCTTCACGGCTGCGTCCAGGAGCAGATAATCGAGGCCGAGCGGCACCTCGACCTGGGTCGCTCGGACGTACGTTACCGCGACCGCCAATAAGGCCGCGCTCAGAGCCGTAATCAATATGAGGCGCGTAACAAAGCGCGCTTACTACCGAAGCAGTGTCTCCGGAGTTACGACGACGGCGACAGCGCAGCGAGCGTTGCGCAGAATGTGCTCGACTTTGGGACCAAAGTACAAGCCGCGTTCAGCCGGTCTGATCTGCACGCCCATCATCAGCAAGTCAAAATCGCCGCGTTGCACGGCCAGCAGGATTGCTTTTTCGGGTTTGCTGCCCGAAGTGGCCCGCGCCTCGACGTTGACGCCCAATTGTTGCCCGAAAGCGCGGATCTCGTTGGTGATGGGGGTGATATCCGCGACGCTAGCACCACGGCGTCTATAGAAGTTACGCAGCGACACCACAGGGCTTTCCTTAACATACAGCGCGGTAATATCGGCGGTGATCGCACTGGCATAGAGCATGGCCACCGTCGCGCCGAGACGTGAGAACGGGGCGCCGGTGGTCGCGACCAACACCCGCCGCAAGGGCATCGGCGTGCCAACATTGCGCGCAATGATGACGGGTGTCTGGGCCTGGCTGACGAGTTCGCGCAGAACCTCGCCGCCAAGCGCATAGTCGTCCTCGATACGTGAGGCGCCGGCAAAGATGGCGTCATAGCCGCGTTCGCTTTCCTTCATTATCGCCGCGGGGATCGTCTCCGCCGAGCCCGAACGCTGGTAGACGTTGCGTGCGCCGCTAAGTTCGGTGATCGCCCTGAGCTGCTCGAACAGCGCGTCGGATTCTTGTTGCGCGTTCGGCACCGGATCGCCCACTGTCGCACGGAACACGGTGATGCTGGCGTCGGGATGATTACCCAGGGTGGCCGCTAGATGGGCGGCGAGCTGCGCGTGGGGGCCGCCGCCGCTCAGCACCAGAAGTTTCGCGCCTTCCTTGGTGAAAGGCAGGCGGGCAAGAATTTTCTCGCGTTCGAGGCGTTCGGCCTCCTCCGGCCTGCGTTCGATCCCGACGAGTAACCAACTCAGCAAAGGCGGCGTCATCAGCGACGTCACGATCGCGACGATAACGATGATGGCGTACATCTCACCGGTGAGTACACCCAGGCTAAGGCCAATCAACGCAACGACGATCTCCATGCCGCCGCGCGCATTCATACCGACGGCGACCGCCAGCGCTTCGCGCCATTTCATCCCCGAGAGCAACGCGCCACTGGTACAGCCGATCATCTTGCCCATGATCGCGATGCCAAGAACGATGGAGAGCAGCCCGATACCGTGGAGCGAGAAGAGGTCGACCTTAAGTCCCGAGTAGGCGAAAAAGACTGGCGCGAAAACGCCGATGGTGGTGGCTTCCAGTTCGGCGCGGTCGGATTTGCGCAACCGGGCTGACCGTCCGAGCATTATGCCCGCGATGAAGGCGCCGAAGACCGCATGGATTCCGATGGCTTGAGTGATGATCGCGCAAACCATCGCAATCCCGACCATCGCGCTCATTCCGGCATGCTCTGCGAGTCCGCGATCATCGATCCAGCGCATGAGGCGGACGACGAGATTGCTGCCGACGTAATAGCAGAACCCGACAAAGGCGACGACCGCGATCGTGATCGAGCCAAGCGTCTTCAAATCAATGGTTCCGTGCGCGGCCAGGCCGGCGACGATCGAGAGCATCAGCCAGCCCACGGTGTCGTCGATAATCCCGGCGGCGAGGATGATCAGGCCCAGGTCGCGCCGCATCAGATCTAGATCGATCAGGATTTTGGCAATGACCGGAACCGCCGAGATCGACATTGCGACCGCGATAAACAGGGAGAAGATCAGACGGTCGTTGGGATTGGCCAGATAACTTATAGGAATCTTCCAGCCCAATACGAAGCCGGTGAGCGCCGGCACGACCATCCCGAGCCAAGAAATGGCGATAGACGCCCTGCCGACACGGCGCAGGATACCGAGGTCGGTTTCGAGACCGGTGTAAAGCAGCAACATAATCACGCCGATCCAGGCGAGAGCTTCGAGCAGATGGTCGGCGAGTGGATCGGGGGGAAATAGTAATCCGTGGAGGCCGGGCGCAAAGTGGCCCAGCACGGATTGCCCTAGCACGACGCCGGCCAGCAGTTCGCCGATCACCGTCGCCTGCCCCAGCCGCTTCATAATGTCGGCGAGAATCCGGGCGACGACGAAGAGCAGAGTGAATTGGATCAGAAAGCGAAGTACTTGAATCTCGTTGAGGTGCGTCACAGTCTTGTCGGGCGGCGGCCATCCACCCCGTCCTTCTTGTAGCACCTAACTTTACAGGCTTCGCAACGCCTTCGCGGCCGTCCTCGTGACGTATTCGAGCTGGCGCTTGCGGCTGCCTTTCTTGCTGAGATCGCGGCCTTTGAGCAGCTTGTCTCTGATCTGCTCGAGCGTGAGGCCACGGCCCGCCGCGTGTTTCGCCCAGGCCAGATCCGCGCGGTGGAGATCGCCGGCATACATCGGATCACCGTGGAATTCTACGAGCGGCTTAACGCCCTCCCCTTCTGTGCGTCGGCGCTGCGGCCGACGCGGCTCCTGGTCCTGCGCCGTTGCGGGCTGGTCGCTCTTCCGGATGCCGACAAGGAACTCCGCTGCTCGGGAATAGACCCGTCCTTTTGCGGACCTGAGACGCGCGAACGGTCGTAGCCCGGATGGTAATTGCCGCTCGGGCTTCGGATTGGTGAAACCCGCGAGTCGTCCAAAATGTCTCCAGTCCGCGCTCGATGGATCGCCTTCGAAGCGCTCGGCGAGCTGCTTCGCCGCGCTTGTGCTCGTTGCTACCTCGAGAACTTGACCGTGGTTCAACCATACCTGGAAGTTATGCGGCGAGGTCTCGACGACGGCAGCCGGCTCGAATCCTTCCGCCTTCATCCGCTCGATCGCTTCAACGGTCAGATCGTCAAGGAGACTCAAACTGTGGAGGCCTGCGGGCCGAATATAAACGTGGGCGCCCTTGGCGTTCTCGTGACGGAGCCACTTCACCGCCTCCGCGACCGCGAAGGCGTCCTGCCCTTCCCGCAGAACCATCTCGCCGCCGGCGCGGCGGACGCCGAGATCGAAATGCGCGCACCCCATCGCGCGCAGCTGGGCCCGCACCAGCCGCTCAACGGTCACGGCTGGTTCCACGCTACGCTTTTTCCGCTCGGGGTCGATCATCATGACGCCGGCGCCTCGATCGGCTCTCGCGACGCCCGCAGTACCTTCGCGGCACACGGGCCAAACACCCCCACCAGCAAAATCACGAGTACGCTCAGGCAGACCGCGATCACCAGATTCGGGTTAACGCCGGCGAGCCTGGCGAACCAACTGGCATCGGAAGGCGGTGGGACTATCCCCTTGGCCCGCTGCGGACGGACTTGGAGCGCCCACAAAACCAGTTCCCCCAGACACCAAAACGACCAGTCGACCCAGCACACAGCACTGAACTGAAGCCATTTCGCCTGCCGCAGGCGCGGCAATAACCATCTCGCGAAGATCACTGTACAGACGGTCCACGCCGCCAAGCTCGTAACCGTACCGGCCGCGTAGCTGATCGCGTTGTAGCTGGTGCAACAGGTCTCCGCCGGCAGCTCCAGTCGCCACGCGATGATGCGATTACCCTGCAGCAAACAGGCCACGGCGTGGCCGCCTTCATGAAAAAAGCCATCGATAAAAAAGGTCGGGATCAGCAGCCCCGGAACCAAAAACCCGGCCGCGTCCCACGTTGCGGTTGGTGCGTTCACTCCCGATTGCATCGCGCTCGCCCGGTCCACATCATAGCGCTGGCGGAGGACGGTGGGACGCCCGCACCTAGAGTCGTGCGGGCAATCCCTTAAAGGCGCCCTAAAGCGGCGCTTCTTCTGACGCGCTATCGCCGCTGACTTCGGCAGTGTTGGCATCGGCGGGTGGCGTCCCGAGAAATTGGACCCGGCTCGCGATGATCTCGGTGCGCTGGCGCTTGCCGCCGTTATTGCGCGCCTCGTACTCGCGCGTGCGCAACCGCCCTTCGACGTAGACCTGGCGGCCGGTCTTCAGGTATTCCTTGCAGGTTTCCGCGGCGCGGCCGTAGACCACAATGTGGTGCCAGTCGACGCGCTCGTGGCGGTTAGCCTCCTTGTCGGTGAAGACCTCATCAGTGGCGACCGAAAAGTTCGCCACCGGCTGTCCACTCGCAGCTAGCAGACGCAACTCCGGATCTTGCCCTAAATACCCAATGAGCGTTACCCTATTCAAAGACATTGTACTTACCTCCGCTGTTGGCTCCGCGTCAGCGACGCGGGCCTTTTGATCTCACTTGCCAACTTCAACCTTACGATCCGCATCTACCGGCGGCGCGGGCGCCACACGACTGCCCTTCCACGTGGCCTGCTCGGCGGCGGTTTCGCCGTTCTCCTTCAGCAGGGCGATGAAACACGCCCAATGGAAAACCGCCGTACTCGCCCACAGATGTGCTTTTAGCCAGTTTTCTTCCTTCTTCACTTGGCGTCCGCACCGAGCACAATTTGTGTCCATAGCGTTCAATCACTGGGGTCGTAGTGCACCCGCCGCGCATTTTCGAGCGCGCGGCGGCCGTGTCGCTTCTGCATCTCGTTCCGCCAGCAGTCAGCGTCCTCAACGGTTACCACGTTGCGGTCGTGACAAACGGGGCAGTGCACCATCGTCTCGCCGTCCGCGCTTATGCCCGGCGAAAGGCCGTCGCAACACGGGCACAGTTCTGACCCGTCGACGACCTTTTCCGGCCCGAGCTCCCTCAATGTCTCAACAAGGTTACGTTCAGTCATGGTGATTCTCCTGCGCCCACCTCCGCTCGTGCGGCAGGGCGCGCCTTAATCAGAAATAAAACCCTCAAACATCTTTCCCCCGCCGCCGCTTCACCCATCACTGAGCGGCGAGGAGGGAAAGGCTTACTGCGGAGCGGAGCGACGCCATCCACGAGCGCCCGCGGAGCCTTGCAATTCCGCCGTGCCATAGCGCAGCGGTCCGGCAGGACTGGCGCGGCGGAATTGAGCGGCGCGGGCGCAATCATGTTCAGGGACCGCTGATGCCGGGTAGCAGAGGTAAGAAGGCGTACTGCAATTCAAACATCACCAACGCCGCCGAACCGCCCAAGAGCAGGGCCGACAGCTTGCGCACCGCCGTTCCTCGCCTGGTCAGGAGCATCAAAACGGCGCTGCCCATGAGGATGGCGATCGTCAGCCAATGCGCGTCCTGGCCCTGGATACTGGTGTGCAACGCCATAATCACGGGCGTCCAGGGAAATACTTCGCGGTCACCGGGGGCAACGGCCGCCAGCGCCCGCGCCGCGGGCAGCATCGTACTGATACCCACCACGTAACCGGCCCTGCGGACGCGTTGGCCATGCAGCTTGCGCCCGCCACCCACGATGGACCTTTGGACAAAATGCTTGATCGCCGCGCTCTTCATTTGCTGTTCCTCCGCCTCTGGAGTCCCGTCGCTGACACCACGCCGCCACGCCGGCCGGCGGTATAAAAGTCAGGACTCGGCCGTACCGTTGCCGTTGGAGGGTCCGCCGTCATTCGTACCGATCGGGCTGGTAGGCGCGGCGCCGCCGATTGCGCGCGTCCCCGGTGTGCTAATGGGGGCCGTGCCGTCGGGGCGGCGCACGTTGTAGCCGGGCGTGTGGCCGTCGAACGGATTGAGCTTGGTGGTCGCGGCGAGCCGCCCCGCCTCGATGCTCTTTTCGCGCTGGTGGCGTTCGAGAATGTTCTGCATGGCGGCCTGCACCGGGTCGCCGCTCGTGCCGTTGGTGCCTCTGCCCAGGCTGGCAACGCCCTCGGACACCTTTTTCAGGCCGGCGGTGATTGGATTGACGATGCGCGCGATGGTCTGCGCCGTATAGGCGGCCTCGAAAGCGTGCGCGAGTGCGAGCCCCACAGTCCCACCGACCAAATCAGCCGCCATGCTTGGTACCGCGACCGTAACTATCGCGAAGACAACAGCGAGCGCTGCGTAGCCGAACATGTCGTTTATCGGAAGCGAACCGGAGCACGACGTGGTGATAATCGAGGTGGGTGGAACACCGTAAGTTTCGAACCAAGGTAAAGTAGTGGGAACTGGTTTGCACGCCGCGGCAAGCGCGGACTGCCACTGACTAACGATCTGCATACCCACACCGAGCACCGCGTAGAAGAACAACAACCGCACACCGACGCGAAGAACGTTTGTGAAGTAACCCTCGGAGGCTGAGGCAGTGAAGCGGTTGCCGCCGAAACCCAGCAGCATCACGCCGAGACCTGTGGTGAGATATGCCTTGATTAGGGTCAGCAACAGCTCAGCGGCGGCAATGAGAAAAGCGCCGGCGACAGCTAAGACGCAAATTCCCTCGACGAGGGCAAGTTCGATATTGCCCATAACGCTGCTGGAAGCAGGGGTGTTGAGGATTGTCTCAGCCATGCCGAGACCTGCCTGAAGCACACTTTGAGGACTGACGGCAGGTAAGCCGCTGATGGCTGCACCAATCTGCGAGAAGCTTTGGATGACGAGATACATCCAGTTGAAGCCGTTGAGGATCATGAGGTAAACGAAGCCGCCGCTCAGGACGTGCTTGATCAGCCGGCCTAGGAAAAACGATGGATCGAGCTGGCCTTCGGCGGTGTACTGGATCCAGGTGGTGAGGATGTCGAGCAGGAACAGCGCGAAGAAAAGCTTGATGGCATAGGGCTGAATTGCGGTGCTGTAGTTGACTCCGGCGGTGTAAAACTCACTTGCTATATTGTTAAGGTCTAACGGGTTCATATGAGAGCTCCCTTGTTAGTCGAAACTTACTGAGGCGGTGGTGGGGATGTGCTCGGCTGGCGAAAATCGGGCATACCTGGCACGGCTGGAGGCGCAACCATGATGGCCTGCTCGCGTTGCTCCTCGAGGTGGTGCTGATAGCGCTGCCAGCAGAAGTAACTCACCGCACAGACTCCGATAATCGCGAAGGCACTGAGCAGAACGTTTTTCATCTTCCATCCTTCGGCGTTGTCATTGTGGTGGGGAGGCCGACGTGGTTGCGTTGCGGAAGTTAGGCATCCCCGCCACCTGTGGTGGCGCAGCAATAATCGCCTGCGCCGTCAGCTGGCTCTGGGTCTGGTTATTGACCTGGCTGCTCGCCGCCGTATTTTCGGAATTCATCATGGCCATGACGAGCTGGCGGAGCATCTGGATTTGCTGGACCTGGGCGAGCGCAATCTCGTTGCCGGTCTGCACGGCCTGCAGATTGCCCGCGGCGGTCTGATTCTTGAGTTCGAGGCTTTGCAGCGCCGTCTGTTCGGCCGTGAAGTTCTGGGCTTGCGACTGGGCGCTCTGGAGCGCGCCGTTCAGGGTATTGAGCGTGGTGGCGACGCTGGCCTGGGGACTCTGTACGCCGGTGACGCTGGTCACGTTGTAGCCCGGATAGAGCTGCTGGAACTGCTGGGCGAGGCCCCGCACGCTGTAGGAAAGCCCCTGCTGCTCGGAGATCAACCCGCCCAGGTTGGTGAGCAGCGTCTGGTTCGATTTCCAGATCCCGGCGCTGCCGCCGGTGGTGTTCTGGATTTCATAGGAAAGTTGCTGGGCGAGGTTGGAGACGGTGGAAACCTCCTCGCCCAGCTGGACCAGCTGGGTCGCGTACATGGTCGGATCGAAGACCGTGTCGCCGACCCCCAGCACGGCCGGCGCCGGTCGCGGTGTAACCAACAGCGCAGCGCACGCGAGCAATCCGGCCGCGACGAAGCGCGTGAGTTTTGTTTTCTTCATGGCCGTGCCTCCGCGGCGTAGTGCCCATTGCGGTAAGAAGTGATAGCTGCCGGCGGCACCTTCGTGAGCGGCTGACGCAGGCCGTCGAGGTACTCCGCCCACTCCGGCTGGCCGCGCAAGCGGAGCCACGCGGCGGGCCAGCCCTCGCCGTGCTCGGCCATCAACCGCCGTGCGGTGAGCACGTCGTCCTTGGTCCCGGCGCCGACAAAGGCCAGCGCGGCCGGTCCCAGCGCGAACCGGAAGAGCCGCCGCCCCAGCGGCGAGACGTAGTAGTAATCGCGCTTGGGCGCCGCCGCCGCGATCAGCTCAATCGAGCGGTCGGCCAGCCCGAACTTGCGGTAGAGCTCGCGGGTCTGCGGATTGCGGGCCTCGGCGTTCGGCAGGTAGAGCTTGGTGGGACAGGATTCGAGGATGACGTCGCGGTAGGCCGAGTTGGCGATCTCGCTGAGACTCTGCGTCGCCAGCACGACGGCCGCGTTCTTCTTGCGCAAGGTCCGCAGCCATTCCGCCAGCTTGGCGCCGAAAGTGGTGTTGGCGAGCACCACCCACGCCTCGTCGATCACGATGAGCGTGGGCCGGCCGTCGAGGCGCTGCTCGATGCGATGAAAGAGATAGGTGAGGACCGGGATGGTGACCTTCGGTCCCATTCCGAGCAGCGTTTCCAGCTCAAAGGTGACCAGATCACCTTCAAGTAATACATCATGTTCCGCGTCGACGAAGCGCCCGAGCGGGCCGGATAGCGCATAGGCCGCCAGCCCGTCACGCACCCGGGCATCCTGCACCTGGCTGAGCAGATTGGTAATGGTCCGCTGCTCCGCCGGGGCCTCCGCCAGCAGCTCCAGCCCGTGATACAGTGCGCGCGTCTCGCCGGGCAGGAGCTGGACATTTTGCAGCGCAATCCAATCTTCAAGTAATCCTTGAATTTGCATGCGCTCGGTCGGCTCGTCGATCCGCGCCAGCGGCTGCAGCGGTACCTCCTCCTCACCGAGATCGAGATGCTGCCCACCCAGCGCCCTGGTCAGCACGTAGGCGGAGTAACCTTTGTCGAAGAAGAAGACCTGGCCGCCGGGCACGGCGCGGAAGTTCGCCACGATCGTGCCCAGGGCGACACTCTTCCCCGCGCCGGTCGGCCCCTTCACCAGCGTATGCCCGGTATCGGCGACGTGGAGGTTGACCCGGAAAACCGTGCTGCCGGTGGTCGCGCCGTAGCAGAGCGCCGGCGTGTTCGGCGGATAGTAGGGACACGGATTCACCGCCAGCCCCGACCAGATGCTGGTCAGCGGCATGATATCGACCAAATTCCTGGTGCTGACCAGCGGCTTGCGCGGGTCGTACCAGCCGTGGATGGGGATCGAGCCGAGCCACGCCTCGTTGGCGTTAGCGGTTTCGACGCGCGGGTCGAAACCCAGATTCTGGCAGACCTTGAAGATCAGCCGGGTGCTCTCCTCGACCTCGGCCGCCGTATCGGCGGTCAGGACGATCTTCGGCGTCGCGTAGCAGAAGCGGACTTCGCCGCCCTCGGCCTCGGCGATCGCGTCATCGGCGTCGGCCGCCATCTTCAGGGCGTGCTGATTCTCGAAGCTGGCGCCCGCCCCTGAACCGATGCTTTCACTGAACATTGCCCGCGCGCCCTTGCGCTTCTGCCACCAGTTGCGCCGCCGCACCCCGAGTTGACTCACCGAGGCCTGGCGGCCGGTCGCCAGCGCCCGCAGTGACCAGCGATAGGCCAGCGGCAACTCCGCCAGCGCCACGGCCAGCTCGGCGTGCGAGAAAGCCGGGAAACCGGCCAGCGCGATCACGCGAATATGCCGCCCGCCGATGCGCGGCTTGAAGCCCGGCACGAAGTCCTGATTACCCAGCACCGCGTCGAGCGGCACCGGGTGACGCGGCGCCCGCACCCGGCACATCCGTCCGTTGATACAACTCGTGAGGTGCGAGAGCAGCGCCGACATGGCGAGCGGTTCAAGCTTCCAGACCGGACTGATCGCATCGGCGAATTCCTGCAACTGCTGCTGAAACCACTCCCGCTCCCGGTCGCGCTCGGAATCCTGCGCGACGTCGGCCAGGAAGGCGTTCCCGAAACGCGTCTGGACCGCCGACGTCCGCCGGCAGGCGATACTCAGAACGCAACGCGTCTCATAGTGATTGCCCTCCTGCGCAAAGTGCAGGGCCGCTTCATGCCCGAGCATCCCGCTCACCGGGTCGGCGAAGACCCGCTGCGGATGTTCGCCGCTCGGATAGCGCAGCAAGTCGATCTGCCACGCGAAGCCGTCGTCGAGCCGCGCGAAGGCGCGGTTGGCCAGATCGCGATGTGCGTCCAGTTCCGCCGTACTCGCCGAATTGAGGTCGGCGCCGAGACACTCGAAGGCGACCAGCCGCGCGCCGTCCTTGGTCACGATCGTGTGGTCGTCCTCGATGAACGCGTAGTTGAGCAGATCGGGCAGCCCGCGCCGCCGATCAGCCTTCCGCCGTAAATCCTTGAACTCCTTGAAAAACATCACTCCCCTCCTTCCACTTCCTGAACGCTGCTCCAGGGGGGGGGGCCGAGTCTGCGAGGCGCGGCCAAAGACAGGACTCGCCTGCTCGCTTCGGCGCGCGGCGCGCCTCCGCTAGCGTCAACCGCGCAGCTCACGCGGCAGCGGCACGGTCGGCCGCGTCCGCGCGAACGGCCGCGCCCAGATGGCGGCTCGTGCCGGATAGCGGTCCTGGCGGTAGCGGATGTGGCGTAGGTAGACCTGACTCAGTTCCGGATCGATCTTCGCGAGCTGCACTAACAACGCGTGGCCCCCGGTCGCGAGCAGCGCCCCGAGCGCGACCGTGTACCATTGCCCGCCGCCCAGGATGAGGGCGGCGGCGGTTATCCAGTTGGCGATCGCCAGCTGCCGTTCGGCACCCGCCAGCAGCACCGGCCGCACCAGCGAGGGATGGATGACATTGAGCCGCCGCCCTTCACCATTCATGGCCGCCGCCTCCCTCTCCGCTAAAAGAGTGCGCCCGCCGCCGGGAACAGCGCCGTCATCAGCGTGCTCGCGCCCAGCGCCGCCGAACCGCCGAAGGCCAGCGCCGACATCTTCCGTACACCGGTCCCATGCTCCGAGACCGACCACATGATGCCGGTGCCGATAATCGCCGCGGTCGTCACCGCGTGCGCCACTGGCCCCTGCAGATCGGTCTGCAACGTGGTCAGCGTCGTATCCCACGGCAAGGTGCCGGTGGTCGCCGCCAGCGCCCGCACGGGCCACGCAATAGTCAGTACGCCGTATGCGCCGACTACCCATACCACCCGTCCTCGTACCCAGTTCCCGATCGTCTTTACCCCTTTCACTGCCATAACCTCCTCTTCGCGAACATCACGCCATGGTGGCGTGTGGTTCTCCTGCTTCAGCCGCCGTCAACTGGAAACCCGTGCGCGGGTCATAACCGTCCACCCGCACCAGTTCCGTCACGCGCCGGCCCTGGGCCGTGCGCGCGATAAAAGCGATCAAGTTGATGGCTGCGGCGATTAATTCCGGTTGCGGCGGCACGCCCGCCTCCTGCACCAGACTGGACAGCCGCGTCAGCGCCGCTTTGGCGTCATTGGCGTGAATCGTGGTTACGCCCCCCGGATGACCGGTGTTCCAGGCCTTGAGCAAGGCGAGCGCTTCGCCGCCGCGCACTTCGCCGATAATGATGCGGTCAGGCCGCAGCCGCATCGTCGCCCGCACCAGCTGCGTCATATCGGTATGCGCGCTGGTCCGCAGCTGCACCAGATTGGACGCGCGGCACTGCAACTCCAGCGTGTCTTCGATGGTGACGTAGCGTTCGTTGGGATCGCCGAGCGCCACCATCGCGTTAAGCAACGCGCCGCCCAGCGTGGTCTTGCCCGACCCGGTCGCGCCCGCGAGCAAAATATTCCGGCGGTCGCTGATCGCCGCCCGGAAAAGCTCCGCGTACGCCGGCGTGACGATGCCGTCACGCACATAATCCTCGAGCGTGTAGAGCACCTGCGCCGGCTTGCGGATCGCCAAACACGGCCGCATCACCACCGGCGGCCCAAACCCCTCGAAGCGGCAGCGGATGCCCGCCAGCTGCACCTCGGCCTCCACGATCGGATGCTCCGCATCGAGCACCGTGCCGACCCCCGCCGCCACCGTCCCGATCAGGCTCTCCACCTGGCTCGGCGCCAGCATGATGCCGGTGTCGTACAGCCCCTTGCCGTGGGCGTCGCCCCACACCCGGCCGTCACTGTTGACCATGATGTCGGTAACGTCGCGCTCACCGATCAGGGTCAGCACCAGCGGCCCCACCTGCCGGTGTAGTAATTCGTCGCGCCGTCGGTCCTGCACTTGCGCCACCGTCATCATTGCAGCACGCTCCCCAGCCGCTCGATCTCCGCCGCCGTCATCCGCTTGCGCAAATGCAAGACCATCAGCAGTTCGCCAAATTCCTCGAACAGCCCATTTGCGCCCACCCCGTCCAACAGGGCTTCGGCGTGGGCGCGGACGGGCGGACTCACCGAGGCGTGCCACACCGGGCCCCCGAAGACGGCCGCCGTCTCCGCATCGACGTCGCAGGTCAGCAGCGCGCTCCGGCTCCCTGGGCCGCGTTGCATACACGCCGCTGCGGGCGCGCCCACGCCGTCAAAAGGATGCGCCAGCGCCGCCGCTTGCGCCGCCGTCAAGCTCGACGCGCTTTTCATGCGTGCGCCCCGTGGCCGTTGGTCGCCGATGGTTGCCCGGCCGCATCAGCCCGCATCTGCTCGATGAGCCTCGCGGCTTCCTGCCGCCAGCTCGCGTGACGCCGCGCACCGGCGGCCAACCGCTCCGCCTGCTGCGCCATCGGGATTTCCGGCAGATGGGTCAGCGTGCTCAGCACCAACTGATCGAGCATCACAATTAGCGTCCGCAGGTTGTCCCCCAAACCCTCCGCGCGCTCGAGAATCAGTTTCTGCAACCCGTCGTCCCGCCGCTGCTCCGCCGCTGAACCGCCGCCATTGAGCGCCGCCCCACTCGCTTCCGGGCTCGGCGTCAGCCGTTCCTTCGCGTAGCGTGACAGTGACACCCGCCGGCGCGCCGCCTCGCGGCGCATCTGGGCCAATTCATCCGCGCTCACGTACACCACCACTCGCGGTCTCATCGCGTCTCCTCCTCCGCCCGCACTACGCGAACTTTCGGCGCGGTGGCAAAATTGAGAAACTCGACTTTGCCCACCGCTCCTTCGCTGGCCGGGCATGCGGCCCCGCGCACCACGGGTGCCGCGCTCGCCACCTCAACTTGCGGCGCCGCCGCCGTAGACTCTTCAGCGGGCGCCCCCACGTCCGGTTCTTTTAACTGCCCGCTCGGCGCTGGCGGCGTGGTGATAATGCGATCACTCACCGCCGGCGCGGCGGCCGTGGCCCGCTGCTTGAAAAACGGTTCCTGGTGATATTGCAGCCGCCGCGCCCGCATGGCCGGCTGGCCGCGCGTGAAGATCAGCACTTCGTCGGCGCCCATCCGCTGCACTTCGTCCGGAGTCATCAGGGACCGCGCCACTTCCGGCTCCGACGTGCTCACCCCGCTGTGCGAGTGCGTGCGATGCGCATGCCGCACCGTCGTTTCGCCCGTCCGCCGCGATAATTCCTGCGCCGTCTGGAACTTGTTGGGCGTAAACGCCACGCTCGTGTCGCAATTGCTCGTGATCGCCTCGTCATGCCCGTAGGCTTCGTAGATCTGCGTCAGATCCTGGGCCACCAGGCAGGCCCGGATCCCGTACCCGGCAATCAGCGACAGCGCTTCCGCCAGCACGTCGAGCCGCCCCAGAATCGGAAACTCATCGAGCATCAGCAGTAACTTGCGCCGATGCGCCGACACCGCCCGCCCCTGCTGGTAGTCCAGTTTCGTCGTCAGCGTCCGCACAATCTGGTTGAGCATCAGCCGGATCAATGGACGCAGCCGATCACGGCTCGCCATCGGCACCACCAGATAGAGCGACACCGGCCGCGCATGATTCACCAGATCGTCAATTCTGAATTCGGAGTACGCCGTGTTCGCCGCCACGATCGGGTCCCGGTAGAGCGACAGGAACGACATCACCGTCGAGCAGACCCCGGCCCGTTCGTTCTCGCTCTTGTTGAGCACCTCGCGCATGCTCTCGGCCACGATTGGATGCGTGCGGGTCACCACGCCGCGATAGTCCGACCACCCGCGCACCCCCTCCGGGTCGTGTTCGGTCGCGAGCATCCGCTCGATGGTCTCCTGCAGCGTGTAACGCGGATCGCTCAGGAAGCCGGCGACCCCGCGCAGGGTCTTGGTCGGCTCGGCATAGAGGATGTGCAGGATCGTGCCGGTCAGCAGCGCCGCGCCGGTCTTGACCCAATGATCGTTGAGCCCCTTGCCCTGCGGGTCCACCATCATATGCACGATGTTCTGCACGTCTTCCGCCTCGTGCACCGTGCCCAGCCGCACCTCTTCGAGCGGGTTGTACTTGACGCTCGTCCCGCTCGTGTCGGTCGGATCGAACTTGAGGCAGAGCTGCCCCATGCGCCGGCGCGCGCCCGCCGTCAGATGCCAGTTTTCCCCTTTGAGATCATGCACCAGCGTCGAGTGCGGCCACTGCAGCAAGGTCGGCACCACCACCCCGACGCCCTTGCCGCTGCGCGTCGGCGCAAACACCAGCACGTGCCCCGGCCCGCAATCGCGCAGATAAAAAGTCCGCGCGAATGTCCGCCAGGCGCCAAGATAGATGCCCACCAGCGCCGGCCGCGCCCGCCGCCAGCCCACCCGGACCGCCCACTGCCGCACCCGCCACGGCACGTAGTGGGTCGGCGGTAGAAAACC
>JBKQPD010000297.1:0-2647 GCA_052145175.1 Binataceae bacterium (SeqCode)
AGTACGGCATAGACCACGAACTCCGCCGGATGCACAAGTTGATATTGCGGAACTTTGAACAGAGGATTATTGCCCAGAAGAACGCGCAGCACCATCCATGAAGTCGCCGACGCCAGCACCACCGCTCCGATCACCGGCGCATGCAGGTCGCCCATGATCTCCTCCAGCGCAAACAACACGGCGGCCAGAGGCGTATTAAACGCGGCAGCAATGGCCGCCGCCGCTCCCACTGGGATCAGATTCTTGACTTGCTCGGAGCGCAGCCCGACCAGCCGTCCTAGTACGGAAGCAATACCCCCGCCCACTTGCACTGACGGTCCTTCGCGTCCCAGCGGAATTCCACTGGCCAGTGTTGCCGAGGTACAAAAAAACTTGCCCAGCACGGTGCGCAGGGTGATGCGGCCTTCGCGCGCGAACAGCGCGGCTTTCGTCTGTGGCACGCCGCTGCCGCGGGCATAAGGAAAATAGCGAAACAGCAAGTAGCCGATGCCGAGCGACCCTGCTACCGGAAACAGCACGCGCCTCCACGGAGCTCCGCCCGTCGGGTAGAGCCGCATCCCTAGTCGTTCCGTCAGCAGGATGAAGGCCACGACTGCCAACCCGGTCAACGCCCCGATCACCAGCGCCAATAGCAGAAAGACCTGGCTCTCGCGTTGCCGCAATTCGGCCACGCGATTGAGCAGCCAGGTTCTCCAGCCAACTACGATCTTCGTTTCGACGTTTTCACTCATCTCTGGGGAATAATCCACCAAGAGCACACCTCTCCCGATTGACTTTAGATAACCGAGTCTGCGGGCAAATGACGCTGCAACAGGCGAGCGGTAAATGCCGTTAGTCCATAACCAAAACTAAATAATACTGAGTGCGCCAACCGTCGGCCCTAGAATGCGCACCTGCGAATCTTTGCAGCGTTCGCCCTTAGGGGCTCCTTTTCCAGACTATACAAACTGATTGTAAAGCCAGGCGAAAATAGCGCCACCAACGAGACCATCTGCGACTCCGTAAAGGGTCCCGACAATTACATCTGCAATGCTGCGAGTTGCATGGTAACCGGGGTACACCGACGACATTAGATGGAGGAATTGCTGACCATAGTTACCCCAGATCAAATTGGCTAG
Source organism: Binataceae bacterium (SeqCode) (assembly GCA_052145175.1). GTDB lineage: Bacteria > Desulfobacterota > Binatia > Binatales > Binataceae > JAJPHI01. The sequence continues at coordinate 1,119 of JBKQPD010000297.1, forward strand.
ACCTGTCACCAGCATCGCCAATCCCCATAGGATCGCCGACGACAAGGCCAGAGCTTTCGTGTTGAATTTCATAGTTCACTCCCCCGTGTGCATTTTAGCTGTCCCTCCCCAGGAACCGTGCATTCACCAATTCGAGGGAAGTGTTGGGTAATCGGCAGTGATGTTAGAGAGGAGGGCGGCCCAAAAGTGAGTCGCCCTCCGCTAAATCTGGTTAGCGTTCGAATACGTAGTGGTCGACCCGGTTCTGCTGCCAGCACTGTTCGTTGTCCTGGGTGCAGAACGGTTTCTCCTTCCCGTAACTGACGGTCTTGATGCGTTCTGCGGAGATCCCGTGCTGCAAGAGCACTTGCTTTACCGACTCCGCGCGATTGGTTCCGAGAGCGAGGTTATCAATTCACCTGCGCGACTTGTATAAGAATGCCCGCAGGCAAGTTTCCGGCATTGAGTTCCGTGATTTACGCCAGATGTTGGATGATCATTACAAAGAACAGCTCAGTGTCATCGATGTGCTCATCGATCGGATACGCAACCTGGGTGGCGCTGCTCGTGTGTTCGCCGGTGACTTCCTTCAACGTACCCAGTTTTGTCATGCGCTACGAGGCCGTATCGCACCCAAGCGACTGTTACACGAGCTTCTTGAGGCACATGAATCAGTCCTGGACGCGGCTCGTCCGAACGGTTCAAACGAGGATCATCATTGGATGCGTGATTTAGCCGTAGGTCAAGTCATGCTTACCAACGATGTGCAGAGTTGGGCCATCAACGAGCGGCTGCTCGGTCACGATCCTCAGCAAAGATTTCTTCAAACGGATGCCAGTAGGGTGCATGGATGCGAATAGCGCTTTGGTGACTTCGGAACCGGTAATGAAGCGCGACAAATTATCGCCTGTGGCCGCTGAGGAGCGTTTAGGCCCAATCGAAATCCTTGTGAATAATGCTTCGCTCTTCTCGGCATTCAAGTTCGGTATGACCCTAAGTCCGAAGACAATCACGGTCTTTCTCGATGCGAGCCCCGCCGGGAAAAAGCGAGCCGCTCACGCCGCCTCGCTGGCGCAGCGCTGGCGCGCTCATCTCGTTGGTATACATGCGGTCTTTGCGGGAGCGGTGTTGCCCGCATCGATGTCCTGGGCGCGAGGCGACGAGGCCCTGCGACAGGTAGCCGACTATGAACGGCATCTCGACTCCAATGCAGAAGCCACAGCGTTTCAGGTAGGTGAGCACTTTCGAGTTCTGTGCAACGACCTCAAGGTTTCTGGAGAATTTAGGCCGATCGGCCGGGAAGACAGTGTCCACGAGGCGATCCGCATTGCATTCCATTCCGATCTGGTTGTCGTTGGGCTTCCAGAGCCGAATGGACTCCCGGACAACTTGTCGATTGACAAGCTCCTGCTGGCAAGCAGTGCGCCTCTTCTCGTCGTACCAACTGCCTGGAAAGGGAAGACAATCGGAAACAAGATACTGATTGGCTGGAACGAGACCCGAGAGGCACGACGCGCTGTGGCCGACGCCATGCCTTTCCTGGTTGCAGC
>JBKQPD010000298.1:0-3359 GCA_052145175.1 Binataceae bacterium (SeqCode)
GACGAGCCGATCTCCGAGCCGATCAACTCCATTCAATCGGGGCCGGTGGATGGATCGTCGCATACCGTCGTGGCTTAAGCTCAGAGTTTGAGCCCCTTGCGGGAGATTTGCTTCTTGAGAGCCTCGCTGACCGCCTGGTCGAACCCGGTCGGGTTCTTGGCAGATTGCTTCTTGCGTTCTTCGTGGATGAACGCATCGCGTTTCTTCGACAGCTCAAGTATCTGCTCGCGAATCTCCTTACGCTCTTCGATCTTGTCCGCAATGACCTTCTGGCGATCATCGGTCGAGAGCTTCTGGAGTTCGTCGGGAAGCTCGTCGTTCCTCAGGGCGTCGAGTTTGACCGTCCCGTTCTCGATGGCTTGGATCAGGTCGCTATCGTCGTAAGCTGCGGCATTGATCGCCTTATTGATCGCACGGTCGGCCTGGGCCGCTGCCGGAGCGCCAAGTGCGACCTTCCCCTCGGTTTTATTCTGAGCTTCAGCCTTGCTCGATCGAAACGCTGCGCCGCTCATCCCACCCATCGCGCCACCATAGGCAAAATACGTTGACCCAACCTTGGTACCGAGCTTTGAGAGGTCGGCATCGAACGGCGTAGAGATGGCCACCACGCCTCCATCCTGGGCGATCGCGAAGTATTGCCCCTCACCCGATCGACAGATCTTCTTCCAGACGTCGGAGGTGCCCGGTAGAGAACCGCACTGGATGGTGTTGACGATGATCCCGGCCTTCACGGCTTCCGACGCCGAGGCGATCGTGTCGGGCTCGTTACCATAGTCGTCGTGGGGCGGTGCGTCCCCGACCAGGAAGAGGATCTGGGCGATGTTGGGAGAACGGGGCGACCAGCCGACCTTGTGGACTCCGTCGGCGAGCGCCTGCCGGACGTCCTCGGAAGTATCGCCGCCTCCTTCCGCCTTGTAGGCCATGAGCGTGCTATAGACCTTGTCGAGGTCTCGCGTGACGGGAAGGACCTGCGTGATGTACGCATCCCCGTGATCGCGATAGGCAACCAAGCCCATCCGGACTTCCGGCTTCAAGGGCGATTTCATGACCTCGTTGACGATGCCCCAGATCTTCTGCTTCGCGCCCTCGATGAGGCCGCCCATCGAGCCGGTGGTGTCGATCACGAAGACCAGTTCGATCGTCGGCTTGTCGCCGGCGACCTCTTTGACCTGTCCGGCCGGGTCATTCTGAGCCCGAGAGGACGTCGTCGCGAGCAATACGGCCCCGCCGATGAGCAGACTCAGTGCAAGACGCATGGATCGCCTCCCGAAGTTGAGCGTGTGATGGGCCGCGAATCCGCCTGCATTCGCGACTTGAAGAATGAGAGCCGGCAACCTAATAACGATTGTCGTCACAAATCCTTAGACGGGGTGTGAGGAGCATCGGTTCCGTATGACCGGGCAACGCACAGACATGTAGTCTGCACACTATCCAGGGTTCGATCCAGAAGCGGTCAGTATACGCACGACCACGCATCGGGTAGAGTGAGTTCCGGAAGCATCGGAGACATGCGCGGGCACGCGAGCGGTCGGAGGGCGCTGATCAACCGCTTGTGGTTGTCGCCAGAGTCGGGGTGAAAGATGAGGGAGGCCTCGCGGCCTGTGGTGAGATGCTGGTGCCGGAGATCGAGCGACAGGAGCGAGTGAGCACCACTCTTGACCAAAAGGGAGTGGTCGAGCCCACACGACAGCGCAAGATTATTCATATCGACATGGATGCTTTCTATGCGTCCGTCGAGCAACGTGACAATCCAAAACTTCGCGGTAAGCCCGTCGCGGTTGGCGGCTCACGCGAGCGCGGTGTCGTGGCGGCCGCAAGCTACGAGGCCCGCAGATTCGGCATCAGGTCCGCCATGCCGTCGGTGACCGCCAAGCGAAAGTGCCCGGAGCTGATCTTCGTGAGACCGCGGTTCGAAGTCTATCGCGCGGTGTCGCATCAAATCCGCGGGATTTTTGCCGCGTACACACCGCTCGTCGAGCCGCTTTCACTCGATGAGGCCTATCTCGATGTCACCCAAAACCTGAAGGCCATGTCCTCGGCGACCGAGATCGCCGAACAGATCCGGGCGAGAATCCGCTTTGAAAACGAGCTGACCGCGTCCGCGGGGATCTCCTACAACAAGTTCCTTGCCAAGATGGCGTCCGATGAGCGCAAGCCCGACGGCTTGTTCGTCATCACGCCGAGGATGGGCCCGACCTTCGTCGAGAACCTGCCGGTCGGAAGGTTTCACGGGATTGGTCCCGTGACTCGCGCCAAGATGGAGCGGCTCGGGATCCGTAACGGCGGTGACCTCAAGGCCCAGACGTTGTTATTCCTCCAGCAGCAATTCGGAAAGGCGGGCCCCTACTACTACGCCCTTGCGCGGGGCATCGACGAACGACCGGTCTGCGCCGATCGCATTCGCAAATCCATCGGCGCTGAAACTACATTCAATGCCGATCTCTTCACTCTCGACGAGGCACGCGCGGCGCTCCGACCACTGATCGCGAAAGTGTGGTCATACTGTGAGGAGTCGACCATTCGGGGACGCACGGTAACGCTCAAGGCCAAGTACGCAGACTTCCAGCAGGTCACCCGCAGCCGGACGGGCGAGTCGCCGCTTGAAACGCAAGCAGCAATTGAGGCAATTGTGTATGCGCTGCTCGAGACGCTCTTTCCTGTCAGCAAGGGCATTCGGCTACTCGGCGTGACGCTGTCGTCGCTCTCGGCCGAGACCGGCGGCGAGCACCAACTCCACTTGCCGATCTAAGGCGCGCTGACGTGCCAATGGATGTGTCCGACGGTCGCCCGGATCCGCAAGCGCTTGACCCAGCACGAGCTAGAGACCGACGTCCACCTGAATCACCCGCTCTATGTGCCGTACAGTGCGGAGCCGATAGCACTCGAGGGCCTCCACTCCGCTGCTGCTGCGGCGTGATCCGGTAGCGACCACCTGAACGATCGCTCACAGAATCACTACCATCTTCCCGTTGGCCTCATTTGACTCCATGACGCGGTGCACCTCCCGGATGCCCTCCGCCGCGGTTGCCCCACTGAACGAACTGCTGGCCACTGACGATAGCTTCCAACGGGTGGAGGTCGGCGGGCGTGCGCCGAGGACGGTCGCCGCTTGCTGTTGCGCACGGTCCACCGCTGGGAGAATCCGGGGGAGTTATTACATCCGATCGCTGGAGCGGCGGCGGACCTGATCTGCAATCAGGATTTTCGGCTGATCCGGTCGTGCGAGGGTTCGGCCTGTACGCTGGTGTTCCTCGACCGCACGAAGGCACACGCCCGGCGCTGGTGCAGCATGGCAGTTTGCGGCAACCGGGCTAAGGCGGCGCATCGGTCCAGGAGGGGTGCGGAATGAAGAAAGGGGG
>JBKQPD010000299.1:0-10215 GCA_052145175.1 Binataceae bacterium (SeqCode)
AACGATCGGACCGCGCACCGCCGCGAGGTCAAGGGCGCTGGTATGTTCGCTGCGGGCCATCGAGGCGAGCCGCGGACCATCGATCAGGACGAGCAGCGTGAGCCGAAGCGCGACGAGCACGAAGAACCCGCCGAGAATCGTTCCCAATACGCCAATTCGCTGGCGCCGCTGCTTGAAATCCACGTTCATCGCACTATCACGACATGGCCCGCCGGTGGCGGTCCGAGCCCGTCCTTGGCCGCGATCGCACGCAGCCGTTCATGCGCGGAGAGCTCCGCCACCGTGAGCCGGAGCTGGCGGTTGCGCGCTTCGAGATCACGCCGCTCCTCCCGGAGGGCCGACAGGCGGTAACCCTCCTGCGTCACTTCGAGCCGCACCATCAGGCTGCCGAAGCCGGCCGCCACGATCGCAACACCGAGCAACGTCGGCCAGAGCCGCGAACGCTTCGCGACCGGCCGGGTGCGCGGGTTCAGTTTGCCGTTCGTTCGAGGCATCGGAGCCGCGCGCTGCGGGCGCGCCGGTTGCGCGCCACTTCGCCCTCCGACGGACGCGCCGCCCGCCGTGTGATCAGACTGAATTCACCGCTGACGCCCAATTCGCGAAACCGCCGCTTGACCGGCCGATCTTCCAGCGAATGATAGGCGAGCATCACAAGCCTGCCGCCCGCCGCGAGCCGCCCCGGCGCGTCGGCGAGAAATTGTTCGAGACTCGCCGTCTCATGGTTGACGGCAATCCGCAGCGCCTGAAAGGTCCGGGTCGCCGGATTGACCCCGCCCTGGCGCCGGCCGCCCACCGCCGCCTCAATCACCGCACGCAGCTCGCCCGTGCTTTCCAGCGGCGTGCGCCGCCGGGCCGCCACGATCGCCCGGGCAATCCGGCGCGAGTCGCGGTCCTCGCCATACTGATAGATAATCCGCGCCAGCTCCTCTTCGCTCTCCTCGTTGACCAGGTCGTAGGCGCGCAACGCATCCCGCTGATCCATCCGCATATCCAACGGACCTTCGAGCATGAAACTGAAGCCGCGCCCGGGATCGTCGAGCGCGAAGCTGCTCATGCCAAGATCCGCGACAATCGCCCCCACGGCCGGCGTCCCGCCTTCATCCAGCATCCCGCCGATCCCGGCGAAATCCGTCTGATGGAGCGTCACCCGGGAACCGAAGCGCGCCAGACGTTCCGCAGCCGTCCGCAAGGCGTCGGCGTCACGATCGAGCCCAATCAGACGGGCGTCGGTCGCCTCGAGCAACGCCTCGCTATGCCCACCGGTCCCCACGGTGGCGTCGAGCACCACCTGGGGATGAGAAGCGCGGACGAGCCCCACCACCTCCTCCGCCATCACCGCCACATGTTGGCGGCTCGCCGCGCTCAAACCCTTTGTTTCATCCAAGGTCGCCATCGGACTAAAGATTCAACCTGGAACTACAGATTCAACTTGCCAAAAAACTCCGGGTCCGCGATAAGCTGTTCCTCGGCCGATTGCAACACACGGCCCAGCACCGCCCGATCCCAGAGCTGAAAATGATCGATTTGCGCCGAGAACGTTACCTCGCGATCGAGCCGCGCGAATTCACGCAACTTCGGTGGAATCAGGACCCGGCCCTGCCGGTCCGCCTCAACCTCGTGCGCGCCCCCGATGTAAAACGTCTGAAAGAGCTGTACATTGCGATCAAAACGCGCCTTTTCCCGAATACGTCCGACGAGCTCTTCCCATTCTCTGGGCGGATACAGGACGAGGCAGCGCTCACGTTCGAGGATGTGATTAGTGATGTACAGGCGGTCATGCCCCTCGGCCTGTAGTACGTCGCGAAAGCGCACGGGGATACTCACCCGTCCCTTTTCGTCTAACGCATGGTCGAAGCGACCACTGAACACAATAATTCACCCCTATTCCCCACACCTTCCCACTCTTCACCCAAACAGTCAAGAATAAAAGTCGGCTCAAGACATCCGAAAAGTTATTTACGACTGGCTAGAGAACGAAGAAAAGACGAAAATGACTAGCTGCTGCTATTTCAGTTAGTCATTTCCGGGGGGACTTGCGGTCGTCCTTAGCAACCCGTAATTTCGTAACGTGATGGCAGAACAAGTTTCAGACGCGGAAGAGAAGTTTCCAATTGACCCGCTCGGTTGGCGTGGCGCATTGCATGAAGTGATCAAGGCGCTCGCGGCCGCCGTCGGTCTTTCGCTGTTGTGGGGGCTCGAGAATCTGCGCAACGCCTTCTTTGGCCTGCTCGATCGGATGAACCTGAAACCATGGGCGCGCAAGGGCAGCGCCTTTCCGCCCGGCCGTCCCCGCAAGCTTAAGAATTAGCGCACAGCGCCGCGTCTTTATTTTTGGCCGCGCGTCGCAGACTCGCTCTTCTGAACGCAGTTCGCAGACTCACCTGCTCGCTACGCCTTCGGCTTAGCTGGTGCGCCCCCCTGTTCCGTGCCTCCGGCACGGTCGTCTTTGTATTGGCCCGCTCCGCTAGTGTCTGCGCGGCAGTTTCGCGGCATTGCGCTTGGGCAACTGCGTCGAGTGCACTGGCCGGAGCATCGGGGTCACCGGCTGACTCGCCGAGTCGTCGCTCAGGCTTTCGTCCAGCAGCCGGGTAAGGTAGCGGGCGAGCTTGTCATCGAGTACCCGAATCAACGCGTCGGTCTGCGCCGCTTGCGTGATCTTGAGAAAGCCTTCGAGCCGATGGCTGCGGTCATGCTCGCGAATCAGCCGCGCAATAGCGCTTTGCGAGAGGATCGCGAGCTTCACTTCGAGCGCGCGGCGCACCCGCGCAAGGAGATCGCTCAGCTCTTCACGGGGCGACGGCGTGCCGATCACGTAGTTGCATTGCGGACAACACGGAGTGATTTCCGGCGAGAGCGGCCCGTCGAGCTGACAGCGGACGACGCGCCGCGCCAGCTCACCGAAAGTCAGCGCCAAAGCGGCGGCCTCGGGCGGTCCCAGCGCCGGGATCGCGTTGAGCCGCCGGAGCGCCGCCAGATGGCGTTCCCCATCTTCGGCGAGCAGGGCGGCACGTTCCATCTCCTGGCGCCAGCGCTCGTGCGCGGCGCGATAGTACGGCACATAAGTCCACTTGAAGCGCTGGAAACGCGATTCCAGCGCTTCAAGGGTAGCCGGCGACTTCGCCTGCATGGCCGCATTCACCGCGACCAGCAGCAGTTTGCAATCCGTCTCAATTTTGGCGGTCGCCGCGTCGCGATGAGGATCGTCTTCGAGCAGATCGTGCAGGCCCATCGCCAGCAGATACTCGCGCATCGCACGAATCCGCGGCACGGCGGCCACCAGCGCGGCCAGCACGTCATATTCCGCGAGCGTGCGCGCACAGGCTTCGTGACGACCGGCGTCGCTCGCGGCGTCGAGCAGCCCTTGGGGACCAGCCTGCGCGATCGCGATGAATTCGGCGAAGGTGCGCTCGCGGTCCGCACTGAGCACAGTGCCGGTCTCCTCCGCCGCGCGGATCAGCGTCGCGCGGTTACGCGTCGCCCGTTCGAGCGCCGTCGCGAGCGCGACGCGCAAGCGCTCGAGTGCGACGCGCAGCTCATCCGCTTCGGCCACCTGTGAAGCCGAATCGAACCGCCGGATGAGCGGCAGCGCGGCATTGTAGGCCGCGACCTCGGGCGTGCCCGCGGCCCGTGGATTAAAGCGCACCGCGCCGCCCGGTGGTTCGAGCAGGAGCACACCGCGGCTGCGGACCGCGAGTTCCGCCGCGGCGTCGGCCAGCTCGTCGCCGGAGGGCGATCGCGACTGGCCGGGCGGCGGCGCGAGGCGCGCGCTCAACACGTCGAGATCGAGCGGTTGGCCGCCGCCGGCTATCTGATCCAGGGCGAGCAGCTCGACAATTTCGCGGGCCAGCGCCCCTCGCGCACCCTCCATCGCCGATCCCGCGGCGCGCGCCAGCGCCAGCGCCGCGCAACCGCTCGCGCCAAGGCGGGCTTCCAGCGCCGTACGCACCGCCGGCAGCTTAATCAGCTCGGCCGGCCAGATTACGTCACGCGGCGCCGCCGTCTCGCGCCATGCGAGCAGCGCCTCCCGCGCGGTGCGCGCGACCGTCGGAATCAGTCGCGCCGGGTCCCCGAGCCGCAGCAGCGCGGCGACGGTCTGCGCATGAAACGGGAAAATTTGCGCAGGATCGTAGTCCGTCGTCACGAGGCTGCGGTAGGCGGCAGCTATCGCCGGCGAAGTCGCGTCTTCGAGCCGCCGGGCGCGCCCGATCGCCACGGCCGCCACTTCGTCCGGCGCAGCCCCGACCGCGAACGCCTCGATCCCCGGACCCGCCTCGTCCGCCCGTCCCGCCACCAGGATCGTCAATTGCGGACTGCGGACGGTGGTGGCCAGCGTCGCCAGCCCGGCAAGACTCGGCCGTGCCGCCGCCGGGTCGCCGTCGCCAAGATCGATCGCCACGGTTATCGCGCGTACTCCCCGGCGCTTGGCCTGATCGAGCACGACTCGCAACGCTTCAACGCCGCGTAAATCCCGCCAGAGGGCGCCCGATGCGCCGTCACCACCCAACGCGCGCGCGACCGCCTCCGCCACGGCGCGCTCGAGTTCCGCCGCCACGCGTGGTGTGGACGCCACCATCGTCAGCGTCAGGCGCCGGCCCGGCTCCGCGCCGAGCCCGCCGGCCCGCTGGCCGAGCGCGACGACGTAATTGAGGAAGTGGGTCTTGCCGGTGGCCGCGGGGCCGCCGATCCAGCAAACCGCGCCCGACCCTTCCGTTAACTGCCGGTTGATTGCCGCCCACGCCTGCTCGCCCGCCCGCGTCATCACGAAGTAACTGACGGTGTCTTCCGCTGGAACGTCGGACAGTTCGACCCGGTCGGGAAGCTCAGGTCCGATCGCGAGAAGTTGATGATCCGCCCCATCCGCCGTCCGCCGTTGTGCCCGCATAGCTGAGTTCTGACATGCGGCGCGCGCAGTTGCCAGATCGGATCGTCAACTCCCTTCCGGCCACGACAAGCTAATTTAGGCAAGTGTCGATCGCACGCGTGCGCAGCGATAAAACGAACGCTCGCGAGTGTAATTTTGGTGACTTTCGGTCAACTCGCGGGATGCCGAAGAACCGCCGGATCGATCTTCCGCGGGATGAGTTGGCCGTCGCCCGGACGGCCCACCATCCGTCCCTGCTCGACGATCGGCCGGCCGCGCAGAATCGTGGTCACCGGCCAACCGCGCACCTCCCACCCTTCCCACGGGCTGTAGTCGCTCACGTGGAAATCCTCGCGGCCGAGCTTTTTGTGGATGGCCGGATCGATCAGGCAGAGGTCGGCGTCGCTGCCGGGCGCGATCGCCCCCTTGCGCGGATAGAGTCCGAGGATACGTGCGGCGTTGCTCGAGGTGACGTCGGCGAACCGCTCCAACGACATCCCGCGCCGCACCACCCCCTCGGTGTAGACGATCCCCATGCGGGCTTCAGCGCCCAGATTGCCGCCGGTGACGTCGTCGATATTGCGGCCACGCAGCTTGAGCTCGAGCGAAGTCGGATACTCGTCGGTCGCGGTGGTCGAAACGCCGTCGCGTACCAGCCCCTCCCAAAGCGCCTGCTGATCTTCGGCGAGTTTCAGTGAAGGATAGGTGTGATAGCAAAAACCGCGCGGCTGATGGTAATCCGCAGCCGAAAAACATGCGTAATGATGCAAGGTCTCAGCGTATATCGGCAGATTATGGCCGCGCGCCTCGACCACCGCTTCCACCCCTTCACGCGCCGACGTATGGACGAAGTAGACCGCCGCACCAGTCGCCCGGGCGAGTCCGATCGTCCGTTGGAAAGCGAGCTTTTCCGAAAGCTTGCTGTGCACCAGATGGAGGTTGGTACCGTCGATCAGGCCTTCGGCGCGAAATTTCTCGTAATTGAACTGGACCAGGTCGTCATCCTCGGCATGGACCACCATGATTCCGCCATGGCGGGTCGCCCGTTCCATCGCGTGGCCAATCCGCCCGAAGTCGAGCTTGAATGGCGGGCGTTTCGGATGAGGCGGCAGGACCTCGTTGGTAAAGACCTTGAAGCTGGGAAAGCCCTCCTGGATAGCCTCCGCCATCTGCTCGAAGATACGGAATGGCAACGCCCCGCCGAGCGCGATATGAAAGCTGTAGTCGACGTACGACTTGCCCCGCCAACGCTCGATCCGGCGCGCCAACGCCGTGGGAATGTCGGTCGCGGGATGGACGAAAACGAAATCAAGGTGGGTCGTAACGCCGCCCCACGCCATACCGCAGGTGTCTTCTTCGGGCCCGAGCGTAAACACCCGGCCTTCCGGATGCATCCCGACCAGACTGGCCAGATGGGCGTGCGGCTCGATGCCACCGGGCACCGCAATTTGGCCCGTACAATCGATAGTACGCGCCGCTTCTAGTCTTGGCGCAGGGAAGCCGACGAAAGCGATCTTTTCGCCCTCGACGCCGATCGTCCAGCGGCCGACCCCTTGCGGGGTTACCACTTCGGCCCCAGTGATCAACAGATCGAGCATCGAGCGACGCTGCGGCGGCGGCGCGGTTGGTGCTCAGGTGCCGCCCGATGAGGGTGGCTCGGCGGTCTTGTCCGCAGTCTTGCGCCGCGTGATCGCGTGCAACTGCCCACGGCGCGGGGGTGCCTTGTAGCCATGTGCGCGGTGCGGCGGCGGTTGCCGATGTTTAGCTTCCGGCCACGGCTTGCGGGCAGCTAGCGGCCGACCATCGGCGCGCCATTCGATGTAGCCGATTGCGGCGCCGATCGGCAAGCCGACGCCCAGAATGCTCCAAACTGTGGTGGTCAGTCCGAAGAGAGAAACGGCGGTCGCGCCCGTAGCCGCGCCGACCGTCGCGAATAACACCCACCAGAACTTAACAAGCCGCCGAGAGCTCTTGTCGCCAGTCATGCCACGTCTCACTCAAGGGGGTAAGAGACTGGTTCAGATCGTTTGATTCCTAATCCTTGTACACCAAATCGTCAGCGCAACAAAACAAATGCAACAGCGCTCCCGCTGGAGGGCTCGGATTTAGATGACTGACAACCTCTTGAAAAATGATTTCAAGCCTGCGCCCCCCCTCACTCTTTTCTTTGGCCGTGGAATGCGTGCGGCTCTATGCCGTCGGCGCAACCAACATCGGCGCGCACGGGTGATGGTGGCGGCCGGGCTTTACCGGCACGCGACGAGAGAACGGCCGGAAGGCCGTCTATTCTTCGTCGACCGCCTGGCGAATCGCGTTAAGGATAAACAGGTAATGGCGCGGCGCCGAAACCCGTCCGAGCAGGTTCACCTGCGAGAGCACTCTGAGCTCGCGCGGCTTCACCTGATGGCGAGCGAGCAGGACCTTGTCCCGCGCAAAATCCCGCCAGATCTCCGCCCGATCTTTCCGCTCCGCCGGTGGGCGATTCGAGGTGATCAGCGAGCGGGCCTCCGGATGAGCGAGCAAAAAGAGCGCCTCGCGCGGCAGCCCGAGCACATCGCCGATCCGGCTCAGCAGACCGAGCGAAGGCCGCCGCCGATCATTCTCGAGGTAGGCGACGTGGCTTGGCTTGACGCCGAGTTTCACCGCCAGCTCGCGTTGCGTCAGAGCAAGCTCTTCGCGTCGCCGTTTCAGTAACTGTCCCAGAGTCTTCTTTTTCATAAATCGTACTCGGCCAACAGGGCCCAGCGCAGTTTTGCGTAATGAATCATCCCGGCTAAATGATTGAACCGCCGCTCGGGCGCGATCTGTGCCATCAGATCGAGTCCGTAAACTTGTTGTAGATGTGCGCGGACCTGTTCGAAGGAGTCTTCCGTCAGGGTTTCCGTGCGCGCGACCAACCCCCAGTTCCAGATGGACGGAAAGATCCTGCGTGCCGCCTCAGCCGAATATCCGGCCAGACTGACCATCACGTCCGCCGCCAGTTCGCCCGGGTCGGCCAGATGCGCCGCGTAATCGGCGTCGAAGAAAAAATGCACCGGTTCCGCGGGCAGATCCAAAACCTCACTGTGGACGTGATGAGCGAGCTCGTGCACGAAGCTCGTGGTCACCGCAAGCGGATGATGCGCGGTGTTAACGAACACCAGCGGGCGCTTGAGGATGCCCTCCGCGCGGGTCACATAGAAGCCTCTGAGCGCCAGCCCGTCCGCGCCTTTGTAGGGGGCGGCCTGCAGATGAAAATTGAGCTTGGCGGCGATCGCGCCGAATTTGCGCGTCGACATCATCGAGACCGAACGCGCATTGAAGCCGGGGAAAATCTTCTCGAACTCGCAGATCAGTGTCCGCACGTCGTTGTAGCTGAGGAGACGCCGCAGGCTGCGCACGTAATCCTGCTTCAGGAGACGCCGGATCGCGGTCGCCGGCTTCTTCCACGAGGCCACCTTGCGTGCGTTACTGCGCAACAGTTGCGCAGGCAGACCGCTCAGCAGCCGTTCAATCTCGAGTGCGGCCAGGCGTCCGCCAGCGGTCCGCGATGATTTGTGCTTCTCCACTAAGTGCCTATCTTTATCGACTGTGCGTCGATTTGCAACGCCTGCGCGTCATCTTGACGATTCATTTCGGGACAATTGCAACCGTGGCTCGCGAACGATATTTATTACAGGTGAGCTTCGATAACCGCATGTTTCGTTGGTTCAACACGAAGTTAACCAATTCAGGAGCCGCTTTCGTGCGAACCGCGGCCACCGACTCCTGATCCCGCAAAACCCCTGAAAGCGATCGGTCAAACAGGGCCCGCAGCGTGCTCATCCTTAATGCAACGACGATGAGCCCCAACCGCCATGCCCTGCCGGCGAAAACTTCGCGGCTGTCCCCCTATTCTTCCTCCTCACTTCGCCTCGCAACTCAGCGTTCAGCGCCGCGCGGTTCCCGGCCGCGCCCACCTAAGCTTTCGCCAAACGATTTTAAACCCCAAGTTGGGAGGAGAAAACCATGGAACTGCGTTTACTTTCTACGACGGATGAGCGGCGGGAGTTCGCTCATAACCTGGTCGCGACCCGCATCAGCAAAGGCGCCGGATTCAGCGAAACCCGCCGCTCGATGGTCGGCGAGGCTCATCTGGCCTTCGGGCGACTCTATGCGCTCTACGACGAAAAGGGTGCGGAACCGAACCAGATGATCGCCGGCTTCGTCTTGCACGATCTGGGAACTTTCCCGCAAAGCTACCCCAAACCCGACCTGACCAGCTTTCCCCCCGAGGCCGTGATCGAATGCGGCGAGCTCTGGGCCAGCGCCGCTGGCAGCGCGCGCATAGTGCGGCAGGCCGCGTGGATTCTCGCCGGGCAACTCAAGTCCGAGGCCGTGCTGCTCTATCCGATCTTCAAGCCATGGAATCTGTCGCGCTCGTATAATCACGATTTCGATCGCGTTGGCGAGCCTATCGAGTGGCCCTATGCGCGAACCCTCGACGGCGGCAGAATCTATGTCCAGGCGATGGTCAGCCAGGGGGAGAGACTCGCCCGGATGGTTAGTGAAGCCGGCCAGTGGGGTTTCCGCGCTAACGAAGACCAGACTTGCATTAACTTCAATACGCCGTTCGGCATCTCGAGCAGGATGCGGTTGCGCCAGGACCGCGGCGGCGAAACCCGGGGCGAGGTCCTGCGCACTTCGGATGCGGCCTGAATGGCTCGATCCTTGACGCAATATAACCATGTTCTAGCTAGATTGGGCCGCTCGCACTCATCCACAGTGGAGTGCTGCCACCTACTTGCAGCCTTTTGGAGCGGTCGTCGGAACCGTGAGGCCGGGCGCGAACCAAGCTGGATGGTGGACCTAATCCTTCGTCCGTTTCAAAGGAGGTGGCACCACACTCCTCTCAAAACGACTAATGCAATAGCAAAACATAGCAAACTAAAAATAGCGTGTCTAAAACATACGTAGAGATAAATAATGGGTTGATCGTGTGTCAAATTGAGACTAAAGTTTCTTAAAGAGATATTCCCGATCTCGATGAGAAATAGCCCCGATGAATGTTAAACAAGATTCTAGTCATTTTGCGACGCTCATTCACCCCGTAGGCAAGTTAGGCTCAGGTGATGAGTTGATAGCGATAGATCGGTTGGCTGAGGGGGCGGAGAATCTGGGCGGGATGGTGGTGAGGTCAGAGCCGATGCAACGGGTGTTGCGGACGATCGCGCGGTTAGGGCCCTACAAGGCCACGGTGCTGGTGCACGGCGAATCGGGCACCGGCAAGGAGCTGGTGGCCCGAGCGCTGCACACTTTGGGACCGGTGCCGAAGGGGCCGTTCGTGACGTTCAACTGTTCGAATCTGCTCGAGACGCTGGCCGAATCCCAGCTCT
>JBKQPD010000300.1:0-10588 GCA_052145175.1 Binataceae bacterium (SeqCode)
CCCCCGCTGGTGCTGCAATACGACGCGTCATCGCTGCCGGTAGTGTTGGTGACGGTCGAGGGCAAGGGCTATGGCGAGACCCAACTCGAAGATCAGGCCCGCTACAACATCCGCAATCAACTCGCCACGGTGCCCGGGGCCTCGGTGCCGATCCCGTTCGGGGGCAAATTCCGCCAGGTCATGGCTTACGTCAACCCGCAGGCGCTGCAGGCGCGCGGCCTATCGCTGATGGACGTCGTCCAGGCCCTCGACCAATCCAATCTGATCTTGCCGGCCGGCGACGTAAAGCTTGGCGCCAAGGATCACTACATCTATTCCAACAGCATGATCCCGAAGATCGCCGATATCGGTTCAGTACCGGTAAAAACTGGTCGCGGACAGGCGCCCGTGCTGGTGCAAGACGTGGCGAATGTCGATGACTCATCGCAGATTCAATACAACAAGGTTCTGATCAACGGCCAGCCGTCGGTTTACATCCCCGTGCTGCGTCAAGTGGGAGCCAACACTATCTCGGTGGTCGATGGGGTCAAGGACCTGCTACCCAAGGTCTTCGGACTGCCGCCCGGAATGAAGCTGAAGACCATCTTCGACCAATCAACTTACATCAGGCAGGCGGTCGAAAGCCTGGAGCATGAGGCGGTGTCAGGCTCGGTGCTGGCCTCGCTGATGATTTTGATATTCCTGGGCAGTTTTCGCTCGACGTTTGCGATTTTTCTCTCGATTCCGCTCTCGATCCTGGCGGGGGCATTTGGCCTTTACCTGAACGGCTCGACCATCAATATCATGACCCTTGGCGGCTTTGCCCTGGCAATTGGCCGCCTGGTCGACGACTCGGTCGTGGTGCTGGAAAACATCAACCGCCACCTCGCGGAAGGTAAGCCATCTCGTGACGCGGCTCGCGATGGCGCCGAAGAAGTCGCGCTTCCCGTCCTCGCTTCCACGGTCACGACCTGCATTGTGTTCTTTCCCGTAATGTTCCTGTTTGGAGTAGCCAAGTATCTATTCAGCGCTTTGGCGCTGGCAGTGGTGCTCTCCATGGCGGCTTCGTACCTCGTGGCGATGAGTGTGATTCCAATATTTTGCGCCCGCTTTCTGACAGCGGCGGACGCAACAGCCGCGGAACACCATGAGGGACGCGGACCGCTGGCCATGTTCAACCGAGCGTACGAGCGGTTCGCAGCAAGGTACGAACGCCTCCTGGAGGCTGCTCTGGATCGCAAATTCCTGGTTATCGCCGCGGTGAGCGGACTGTTCTTCGCAAGCATGGCAATGTTCCCATTGCTGGGGACCGAACTGTTTCCCGAGACCGATGCGGGCACCTTCACCATCAATTTCCGGGCTCCCGCCGGCACGCGCATCGAACTTACCACCGAGTTGGCGCGAAAGATCGAGGCGCTGGTGCGCAAGACGATTCCGCCGAGCGATCTCAACATGGTGGTCGCGAATATCGGCCTCGCCCCAAGCATCTCCGCCATCTACTCGCCCAACGCGGCGGAGGATTCAGGCTTCCTCGAAGTCGAGCTCAAAGAAAACCACCGGATGCCGACTTCTTATTATGTAAAGCGGCTCAGGCGACTGGTGCCCGAAGAGATCCCCGAGGTTCGGACCCTGTTCTCGTCGGGCAGCATCATTGACGCGGTGCTCAACTTCGGCATGATGGCGCCCATCGACGTGCAGTTCACCGGCAGACGCTTCGGCGAGCTATACCAGGTGGCTAATGAGTCTCGCGATGCCATCAATGGTCTTCCGGCCGTCTCCCAAACTTTCCTGCTGCAGGAAGCCGAATATCCGACGCTCGATATCAAAGTAGACCGAATCAAGGCGGCGAGGCTCGGCCTCACACAAAAAGATGTGGTCTCGAACGTAATCACCGCCTTAAATTCAAATATGTATATCGCGCCCTCGATCTGGATCGACCGGCAGAACAACAATGACTATTTTCTTACCGTGCAATATCAACGTTCGGACACCGGCTTTGACTCCATCGACACTCTCAGTAATATTCCGGTTCACAGCTACATAAAGGAGGCAGGGCACTCGCAGAGCCTGCTTCTGCGCGACGTCGCGTCGGTGGTTCCCGAATATCACCCCTCGGAAGCCGACCACTATAATATCCAGCGCGCTGTCGATCTCCTCGTCTCCCCGAGTGGCCAGGATCTCGGTGGCACTCAGGCCGCGATTGAGAAGACCTTGGCTAAAGTCAGTTTGCCCAAGGGGGTGGAGGTTAACTACCGCGGCTCGGTCGCGGCGATGCATGCGTCGTTTTCGAGCTTCGGTTTTGGCTTGTCGCTGGCGGTGGTGCTGCTCTATCTCGTGATGGTCGCGCAATTCAAATCATTTTTGGACCCTGTAATTATTATGTTCGCCGTCCCGATGGGTCTCATCGGTGTTGTCTGGACGCTGTGGAGCACGGATACAACGCTCAACATAGAATCCTTTATGGGCATCATCGTGATGGTCGGTATCGTCGTGTCAAATTCGATTCTGTTAGTGGATTTTGCCAACGAACGTCGCAGACAGGGCCGGCCTCTCCGGCGTGCGGTAATCGAATCGGCGCGGATTCGCATGCGCCCTATTCTAATGACGGCTCTGGCCACTGTGGCGGGGCTGGCGCCCATCGCACTCAAGCTGGGTGAGGGCTCTGAGGCGTCAGCTCCGTTGGCCCGCGCCGCGGTTGGCGGCCTGACGGCTTCGACAATACTTACTCTGATTTTAGTACCGTGCGTATACGAATTATTTTACTCACGGAGCGAGCGGGCCAAAGAATAACGAGTAGATCTCACTTTGTTCACGTGAGAGAGACATAGAATGCCAAGTTTTTCACTGCGCAATCCATATACGATAATTGTTGGCGCGTTGGTAATCGTGATTTTGGGGGTGACCGCTTTCATACGAATGGCGGTTGACGTATTCCCGAACATCAAGATTCCGGCGGTGGTGGTGGCCACCTTCTACCAGGGGATGCCGCCGCTGGACATGGAGGACAACATCACCTTCCGCTACGAGCGTTTCTTCACGCTCGGCAGCAACATCGAACATGTTGAGTCGCGTTCGCTCTCCGGGGTAAGCATCATCAAGGTGTTCTTTCAGCCGGGGACCGACATCGAAGCGGCGGCCGCACAGATGGGGACGCTGGCGATGGCGGACTTGGGGATCATGCCGCCGGGAACGCTGCCCCCGCTGGTGCTGCAATACGACGCGTCATCGCTGCCGGTAGTGTTGGTGACGGTCGAGGGCAAGGGCTATGGCGAGACCCAACTCGAAGATCAGGCCCGCTACAACATCCGCAATCAACTCGCGACGGTGCCCGGGGCCTCGGTGCCGATCCCGTTCGGGGGCAAATTCCGCCAGGTCATGGCTTACGTCAACCCGCAGGCGCTGCAGGCGCGCGGCCTATCGCTGATGGACATGGTCCAGGCCCTCGACCAATCCAATCTGATCTTGCCGGCCGGCGACGTAAAGCTTGGCGCCAAGGATTACTACATCTATTCCAACAGCATGATCGAGAACGCCGACGACATTAATAAGGTTCCAGTCAAAATTGGCCGCGGTCAGGCACCAGTCCTCATGAACGACGTCGGCAAGGTCGAGCTCTCGTCGCAGATTCAGTACAACAAGGTTCTGATCAACGGCCATCCGTCGGTTTACATCCCCGTGTTGCGTCAAGTGGGGGCCAACACCATCTCGGTAGTCGATGGGGTCAGGAACCTGCTACCCAAGGTCTTCGGGCTGCCGCCCGGAATGAAAATAAAAACCATCTTCGACCAGTCCAGCTATATTATGGCGGCAATCAAGAGTCTGGAGCATGAAGCGGTGTCAGGCTCGGTGCTGGCCTCGCTGATGATTGTGATATTCCTGGGCAGTTTTCGCTCGACGTTTGCGATTTTTCTCTCGATTCCGCTCTCGATCCTGGCGGGGGCAGTTGGCCTTTACCTGAACGGCTCGACCGTCAACATCATGACCCTTGGCGGCTTTGCCCTGGCGATTGGCCGCCTGGTCGACAATTCAGTCATCGTCCTGGAAAACATCAACCGCCACTTGGCTGAGGGCGAAGAGCCTGCGATGGCGGTTCGCCAAGGCGCCGACGAGGTAGCCCTGTCGGTTTTGGCAATTACCCTGACTACCTGCATCGTGTTCCTTCCGGTTATGTTTCTGTTCGGAGTCGCAAAGTATCTTTTCAGCGCTCTGGCGCTGGCCGTCGTTTTGTCCATCGGCGCCTCGTACCTGATCGCCATGACGGTGATTCCGATTTATTGCGCGCGTTTCCTCACTGCCGCGGAAGCCCGGTCCATAGAAGCCGGCGCTGGCCTCTTCGCCGGATTTCGTCGCGGTTACGACAAATTCTCCCATCACTACGAAAAATGGCTCGGCGTCGCCCTCAACCACAAATTGCCGGTCATCGCCAGCGTGAGCCTGCTGTTCGTTGTCTCCATGACGATATACCCGCTGTTGGGGACCGAACTCTTCCCCCAAACCGATGCCGGCGCCTTCACGATCAATTTTCGCGCTCCCGCCGGTACGCGCATTGAGCAGACGACACAGCTTGCACACAGTATCGAGACGCTCATCAACCGTACGATTCCGCCGCGCGATCTCGACATGATAGTATCCAACATTGGTCTCGCACCCAGTATTTCAGCAATTTATTCTCCCAACGCGGCCGAGGACTCGGGATTCATCCAGGTTGCCCTTAAGAAAGATCACAAGCAACCGACCAACTTCTACGAAGCCAAACTGCGGCAACTGCTGCCGCTTGAGCTTCCTGAGACCCGCACCCTTTTTTCCTCAGGCAGCATCGTGGATGCGGTGCTCAATTTCGGCATGATGGCGCCCATTGACGTGCAGTTCGCGGGTCGCCAGTTTGCTCCGATTTACGAGGCTGCTGCCGACGCGCAAAAGGCAATTCAACGCCTCCCGGAGGTCTCGCAAACTTTTGTGCGGCAGGAATCTCAGTATCCGACGCTGAATATCAACGTTGACCGGGTCAGATCAGCGCGACTAGGGATTAATCAAAAAAACGTCATCGCCAATGTAATTACCGCGCTCAATTCCAATCTCTATATTAAGCCATCGATCTGGATTGACCGCGCAAACAGTAACGATTACTTCCTGACTGTACAGTACCCGGGGGCGGACAAAGGCTTCAATTCTTTGGGAACACTCGAAAATATCCCCGTGCAGAGCAATCAGACCGCAACCGGCCACGCCCAGAGCCTGCTCTTGCGCGACGTCGCGTCGATCGTACCCGAATACCATCCTTCCGAGGCGGACCATTACAACATCCAGCGAGTGGTTGACCTCCTAGTGTCGCCTAGCGGCGATGATCTGGGCGGTACGCAAAGCGCCATTGAGAATACCCTCCACCGTCTAACGCTTCCGAAGGGTGTTGTGATCAGCTACCGAGGCTCGATAGCCGCGATGCGTTCATCCTTCGCAAGCATGGACTTCGGCCTGTTCATCGCCGTCATCCTCGTCTACCTTGTGATGGTGGCGCAGTTTCGCTCCTTTCTCGATCCATTGATTGTAATGTTTGCCGTGCCTATGGGCCTGATCGGCGTTATCTGGATGCTCTGGGCGACGGGCACGACGCTTAACATCGAATCCTTTATGGGCATCATCTATATGGTGGGAATCGCGGTCTCGAACGCGATTCTCTTGGTCGACTTCGCCAATGAAAGATTGCGTCAGGCCGACGATCTGCGCAAGGCAGTAGTGAATTCGGCGCGAATCCGAATGCGGCCAATACTTATTACCGCGTTGGCTACGGTGGTTGGGTTGCTGCCGATAGCTTTGACTGCGGAGGCTTCGGCGCCGCTCGCGCGAGCCGCGATCGGCGGTTTGGCCGCTTCCACCATTCTAGCGCTCGTATTGGTTCCATGTATGTATGAACTTTTCTATTCACGTCGGAGGATCGAGGTCGAACGGTGAGCGTTGCAAAATTATGCATAGTGGCGATTGTACTGGCCACGGTGACCCTGGGGTGGGCGTGCGGGGGACCAGCGGACCCGATGCCGGTCCCGGACGACCCTTCGGTTGAAGTGATCCGGCCTCAGCGGGGCGAGATGGTGCAAAGCATCGATCTGCCCGGCGACGCTGTTGGTTTTTCCGAAGCTGCCTTGCACGCGAAAGTCACTGGCTACCTGGAATCGATCGGCGTTGACAAGGGCGACTGGGTAAAGGCAGGGCAAGTACTAGCGCAAATTCAGGTTCCCGAACTCCACTCGAATCTGGCCCGCGCACAAGCAAGTCTGGCAATCGCGAAGATTACATATGACCGCCTGAAGCATGTTCAACTGTCTGATCCGCGCTTGGTTTCACAGCAGGACGTGGACATGGCGTACGCCAAATACCAGGAAACGCAGGCTGCCATGCAGACCCTGCGGACTATGGTCGCATATACAAAAATTGTTGCACCATTTGACGGCGTGATCACCGGAAGGTTTGCCGACCCAGGCGCTTTGATCCGCGCCGGCGGCGGCGATTTTGGGGTTGACGAAACCTCTGGGTTGATTTCCCCCGGCGCAACCGAAGGAGCCGGCGGGCACCGCACTGGAGGAGGTCCGATCCTGACGCTCGCGGACATCAACAAGCTGCGAATCTATGTCTATGTCCCGGAAGGATCGTATCCGCTGATACGACTAGGCACCCCTGCAGTACTACAGTTCGATGAATTCCCGAATCGCGTATTCAAGGGGTCGGTTGCGCGATTTGCGACCTCACTGGATCTCGCCACGCGAACCATGTTGACCGAGGTCGATATCGATAACCCGGGCCATGTTATCTACCCGCGGAGCTACGCCCACGTTACACTTGACCTCATTCGCCATAGCGACGCCTTGAGTGTTCCGAGCGCCGCGATCCAAGGCAACGGAGAGTCGGCCCGCGTTCTGGTGGTCAAGCAGGGCCGCCTTGCTGAAGTTCCTGTATCCACTGGCCTCAGTGACGGAAGTCGCGTCGAGATCACGTCGGGACTGACAGATGAATCGGTGGTTGTCGCCACGTATAGCAATGCCCTTAGCCCTGGGGAAAAGGTGCGCTTCAGCTTATCCAAGCTCCGCTCGTGAAACAAAGTTGCCACCCGACACCGACACGTCTGGAGGCGCGCCGACAAGTCAACCACGCCAAATACATAGAATCCTAGGAGTAGACTTATGATGAAGTACCGGCGTACTCTCCTGCTTTTGGCCTGCATTCTGTTCTTTACCGATGGATCCCCTGAGGTAGCTGAGGCCGGCACCACATCCTGGGATCAGAGCAGCGAGCTGCCCACGACGACGGCACCGCAGTCGTCTGCACTTTCTCAGGGCTCAGCGACTTTACCCGGACCTATCGCCGTCCAGCAGGTTCCAGAAGCCACCACGCTGCCTTCGACACCCATCGCGGCGGGAGCCGAGCTGACGCTTGAGCGGGCGATTTCCGTCGCGCTTCAGTATCATCCGCGGATCAGGGAAACGGCGGAGAACGTCAACGCCGCGGCCGCTCGGGTCGCCGAGGCCCGCTCATACCTTGGCCCCCAGGCGCTAGTGGTCGGCGAGGATCTCGGCAGTACATTTAACGGCATCGGTAACGCCAACTATTACGATCCCGAGGGTGCCTTTCCTCGAATGACAGGACGGAACCACGATCTGCCGTCCGACGACTTCACTCAGAGTTCGGATATCAACAACAACTATATGGGAGGGCTCGCGGTGTCGCAGTTTCTTTTTGACTTTGGTCGGCGCCGCGGGTTTGTGTCTCAGCGTGGGTATGAAGCCGCCTCAGTTTCAGCAGCCGAGCAGCTCGCAAAGCTCGATCTGATCTTTGAGGTCTCGCAGCGCTATTTCGGAGTGCTCCAGGACAAGCAATTGATCAGAGTCTACGAAAAAGCGCTGGAGCAACGCCAGTATCATCTTCACGAGGCGCAGGTAAAGGCCACCGCCGGACTTCGCCCTCAACTGGATGTCTACGTTACTCAGGCTGAAGTCGAACGCGCCCAACTATATCTGGTCGACGCCCGTAACGCTTACGGGGATGCCAAAGTCGCGCTTAACAACGCCTTGGGCTTGAGTGAACGCGCGCCCGAATACCATCTTGCCGACATTCTTACTTATTCGCCTGTGACAGAGACGGTGCATCCTCTGATCGCCACCGCGTTGCGGCTGCGCCCGGATATGAACGAACTCGAGGACCAGGCAAAGGCTCTAGGAGCTCAAATCGTCCAGTACAAAAGCGATAACTATCCCACCATTAATGCATTAGGGGGCTATTCGGCCATAGGCACCGGGCTGCCGGCCGCGAACAATTTTAACATTGGCGTCGTGATCACCTGGCCAATCTTCAACAGCTTCTTGACCACCGATCAAATCGCGGAAGTCAAGGCTCGCCAACGCTCTGCCCAGTATGCAATCCAAGACCTACAACAACAAATCATCCTTCAGGTACAGACCGCATTTCTGGATTGGCAGGCTTCCTTGCAGCGTATCGAGCTGGCCCAGAAGGCTTTGGCGGCCTCGGGCGCCGAACTTGAGCTTGCCGAAAAACGCTACGAAGCTGGCCTGAGCAACATCGTAGAATTAGAGGACGCTCAGCGGCACTATACGTCTGACGATGCCGCATACGCCAGCGCTCTGTACGGTTGGTCAGTGACCAAGGCCGCGGTAGATAAGGCCACCGGCCGCTCGCTTGCCGAATTGTAGGGCGGTAAAATTAGCTGACATAGCCACTTCCTTTGAACGCCACTCTCACGTTTGGTGCATATGGCATTGGCAAGTTGCAAAGCTCGAATCAGGTCTCAATAATATATCTTGATAAAAAACAAGTTACTATGTTGCGCCTTCTTCAATCGTTACCACGGTTTGCTCTGGATCAATTCGGGCTACAGACATGCTCTACTATGTGGCGCTTGCGGCCGTCTTTGCGGCGCTTACCTGCGCCATTCCCAGCATGGCGGCTGATCTGGTCGGCGGGACGGTGGGGCTCGCGCTGGCGCACGCGTTCGAGGCCGCCTATACGGCGCAGACCATCGCGCGCATCGTCAATCCAATCACCGCCAGCCTCAAAAAGGTGTCCGAGGGCGTTGCCAGCCTAGGCAGAGGCACCAACGGCGCGAGCGGCGACCCGGTGCAGGCCGCCATACAGAACATTCTCGACCGCCACCAGCGCGAAAAGAGTATCGAGGCAGAGCGACTCGCCGCGACCACCAAGCTCAATCCGTTCGACGGCCACACGCCCGGCTACAACGTGCGCCGCCCCGACGGCACGGCCCCCATCAGCACACCGGGTACGCGCGCAATCGGCGGCGCCGCGCCCACCAGCCTGATCGGTGCGAACGGCGGTGGACCCTCCAACGGCAACGGTAAGGCCGAGTCCTGACTTTTATAACGCCGGCCGGCGTGGCGGCGTGGTGTCAGCGACGGAACTCCAGAGGCGGAGGAGCGGCAAATGAAGAGCACAGCGATCAAGCATTTGTTCCAGAGGTCCATCGTGGCCGGCTGGCACAAGCTGCATGGCGGACGCGTCCGCCAGGCCGGTTACTTGGTGGGTCTCAGTACGATGCTGCCCGCGGTGCGGGCAATGGCGGCAGTTGCCCCCGGTGACCGCGAAGTATTTCCATGGACTCCCGTGATCCTGGCGTTGCACACCAGTATGCAGGGCCAGGACGCGCATTGGCTGACGATCGCCGTGCTCACGGGCAGCGCCGTATTGATGCTCCTGACCAGGCGGGGTACGGCAGTGCGCAAGCTGTCGGCGCTGCTCCTTGGCGGTGCGGCGGCATTGGCGATGTTTGAATTGCAGTATGCCTTCCTACCCCTGCTGCCCGGCATCAGCGGTCCCTGAACATGATTGCGCCCGCGCCGCTCAATTCCGCCGCGCCATTCCGACGGATCGCTGCGCTATGGCACGGCGGAATTGCAAGGCTCCGCGGGCGCTCGTGGATGGCGTCGCTCCGCTCCGCAGTAATTCTTTCCCTCCTCGCCGCTCAGTGATGGATGAAGCGGCGGCGGGGGAAAGATGTTTGGGGGTTCTATTTCTGTATAGGGCACGCCCTGCCGCAAGCGCGGATGTGGGCGACAATTTAGGAGGTCCATCATGGCTAACGTGGTTTGTCCCGATTGTGGGGGTGAAAAAGGCGGGTTCCGTATCGCGTGCGGCAGCCGGGGTTGTCAGTCGTCCACCTTTGTTTGTGAGTTCTGCCAGGGCGAAGGCCAGGTCAGCGCGGAAGCTGACGCCCGCTGGCAGAAGGGGTGCAAGCTGCGCAAGGACCGCGTGAAAAGAGGTCTCACGCAACAGCAGGAAGCGCGTACTCGCGGCATCGACGTGATCGATCTTAACGCGGCGGAACACGGTCGGCTAGCAATCGAAGACGCGCGGCGCGTGCACTACGACCCCAGGGATTGAACGCTATGGACACGAATTGTGCACGGTGCGGACGCCAAGTGAAGAACGAAGAAAACTGGCTAAAAGCACATCTGTGGGCGAGTACGGCGGTGTTCCATTGGACGTGTTTCATCGCGTTGCTGAAGGCGAACGGTGAGACCGCCGCCGAGCAGGCGACGTGGACGGGCAGTCGTGTGCCGGCCCAGCCGCCCGTGGATGCTGATCGTAAGGT
>JBKQPD010000301.1:0-29773 GCA_052145175.1 Binataceae bacterium (SeqCode)
CATGCTCCTGGTGAACTTTCAGAAGGGAGACGAAGATCTTGAAGTACGTTCTAAACCTCACAATCGCAACCCTGTTTCTTGTCGCTTGCGCATTCGCGGCCAGAGCCGACGCACCGGCGACCGGACCCGACGCGGCCTCAATTGTGAAGCGAATGAAGCAAGCGTTGGAACCGGCGCGTCCCAGTGTGCGCATCATGACAGTGAAGGTTAACAGCAGCGGAGGAGGTTTTGCGGCGCAATGGACGGTGGGGCAGGCCCGCGCTCATGTGAGCGACACCGCCTCGATGCTGACAGTCGTACTCAAGCCGGCCGGCGCCAAGGGAATCGCCTTCCTGGCCAAGGAGAAGCCCGGCGCGGGTGTCATCGAATATTCGTATCTGCCGGCGGTTCGCCGCGTGCAAGAGGTCACGCCGGTGGCCGGTTACGAGCCGTTCGGCGGAACCGACTTCACCTACGGGGATTTGGGCTTCGTCCGTTTCGGTGGCCAGGAGAAGCTGGACGGCACCGAGACTCACAACGGGGTGAAGGTCTACAAGCTGGAAGAGGCTCTAGCCAACAACCCGCTCTTTTCGAAAGCCGTAACCTGGGTCGCCACCGCCACAGGCCTGCCGGTCGAGCGCGACTACTACGACCTCGAAGGCAAATTGTACAAGTCGGAGCACTTCGAGAAGATCACCACCATCGACAACGTCCCAACTATCATGAAAATCGTGATGTACGACGTGCAAATGGGCGGCAGCAGCGAGATCGACGTGTCCAGCGTGACGTACGACAAGCAGGCGCCTGCGGAGCTGTTCGACCCGAAGCACTTGTCTGATGCCGCCAACAATTCGGTATGGAAGACGAACGCTCAGTGAGTGGACCCGAGAGCAGCTAGCGTTCCCGAATGAGCGTGCGATCTGGTATCGGCAATGCTTCTGAGACCTTCAGTAGTACCTAAGGAGGAACAGCAATGGCCAAATTCTTTAAGAAGATATTGTGCCCCATCGATTTCGACGACAACTCGATAGCGGCACTTGATTACGCTCGCGACCTCGCTAAAGAGCAGGGCGCTACTCTCTGCGTCATGCATGTGGTCGTTGTTCTGCTACCGGGCGCAGGCTTTCCGCTCGAACCATACCCGGTGGTTTCCGATGAACCCGGTAAGGTCGAACTCCAGAAGATTGCGCGCGAGCACTTGAATGGCACAGTTCAATATGAGCTTGTGGCTCGCACCGGCCACCCGGCCGAGACCATCGTGAAGGCTGCGGAGGATTTTGACGTCGATCTGATTGTCATGGCCACGCACGGCAGGACGGGCGTCAGCCACTTGTTTCTGGGGAGTGTCGCTGAACATGTAGTCCGTCACTCGAAGCGACCCGTGCTGACGATTAGGCCGACCGATCGATATCAATAGAGACTTTTGTGAGTGTGTGAGCAACCTGAGCAACGTCTGATCAACCGCATCGCGCCGTGACACTGCCGATGGCGCAGAATTTGGTCGAGGTACCGATCGCTAAGATAGATTGGGATCAACGACATGGCCATGTGGCGCCATGATGCTGGACGAGATTGAGCGTGAGATCTGGGTCGCGAACGGCGCGAGCGTCCCGTTCTTCGGGTTCCCGTATCCGACACGCATGACCGTTGTGCGGCTCGCGGACGGAAACCTGTGGGTATGCTCGCCTATCGCGTTGAGCCCGCCGCTGGCCGACGCCATCAACGCGCTCGGGCACGTCCGCCATCTTGTGTCGCCGAACAAGATCCATCACCTCTTCCTGGGGCAGTGGGCGCAGGCGTGGCCCGACGCCAAGCTCTACGCTTCGCCCGGCCTAGCGCGCCGCCGCCGCGATTTGACGTTCGCCCGCGAGTTGGGGGACGCGCCTGATCCCGCGTGGGCGGCGGACATCGACCAGGTGATCTTCCACGGCAGCTTCGTTATGCAGGAGGTCGTCTTCTTTCACCGCGCCTCACGCTCGGTCATTGTCACCGATCTGGTGCAGAAGTTTGATCCAGCGACCTTGCATGGCTGGCGCGGCGCTCTCATGCGATTGGACGGATTGGTCGGCCGGGACGGCAGCACACCGCGCGAGTTGCGCCTCTCGTTCTGGAACCGCCGTGCCGCGCGGGCGGCGCTCCGCAAAGCGCTTGCCTGGAACCCGCAGCGACTGATCATCGCCCACGGCGTGTGGGTACGAGAGAACGGCTGCGCGGCGCTGGCGCACTCCCTGCGCTGGCTCGCCGGCGACCACAACGCGAACGACACGCTGCGCCCGAAGGGGCAGGCGGAGTGACGCAACTTCTCCGTTTAAACCCTTCGCGTCCTTGGGAAGCGCGCCGTTCGAAAAACTGGGCGTCTCTCGCCTGGAGCGACGTGAAAGGCGCGTAGCTGCGGCAACGACCATGGCAATGATCATGCGTTCGCCGCCGTGATCCATTCGCGGGCGGCGGCCGCCTCGGACACGGCGAAGACCCGGACTTCGCCCGGCATCAGGAAGCGGAAGACATTGACCGCATGTCTGATCCAGTCAACGTCCGTGACGACCGCCATGCGCTCCCAGCGCGGAAGATGTTCGACCCCGATTTTGAAATCCTCCCACAACGCGCCGGCTTCCATGCTGGAGAATCCCCGCCCCAGCTCGTAGTAGCAGCGGATTTTCGAATGTCGCTTGAGCGTCAGCTCGACTCGCGGCACGAGGATGTCCTGATAATCGCGCCTGGTCACGACGCCGTGGGCCGACGCGGCGACGACGTTGTCGGGAAAATCAGCAAGAATCTCGATCATGTCGCCCTCCGTATTGTTAGATAATCGACCATGACCATCGTTGCCGGCTCTTTGATTGCGCATAACCGCGTTTGCCAGCTCACCCGTGACGACGACGCTCGCCTGAATGAGCCTCCGAGTCCAGAGTGGCGTTGGCTGCTCTGCTCTAATTTGCGAGCCGCGGTGCTCCGTAATCGTTGCCGACGACCACGATGCGCTTGGCCTCGTCTGCCGCGGACGGACCCGTAACTCTGTAGAGCTTCTGCGCGTTCTCCCAGAGGATCTTGCGCCGCACTGACTCTTCACAGTCCGACAAACCACCCTTGATGCGGGCGTGCACTTCGTCGCCGTAAAGCGAGGTCGGATGCGGAAAGTCGGTCTCAAAGAGAACGTTGTCCGCACCAATCTTATCAATCAGGCGGCGCGGCGCGGTCTGCTCAAACCAGTAACAGGCATAGACGTTGCGCGCGAAGTACTCCGACGGCAGCCGATCGAATTCCGGGTGCTCTTCAGCTACGCTATTGCCCTGAAACTGGTAGTCCATCGTTTCGAGCATGAAGGGAATCCAACCGATGCCACTTTCCACCGAGACGAACTTGATCCGGGGATAGCGCGCCAGCACGCCGGACATTATCAGGTCGCTCACTTGGATCCCGTTTTGCAACAAGATGCTGACCGCCAGCGCCGTAAACGCCGCCGCCTGGCCGTAGGCCGCGACCTTATTTTTCAGCAGGCCCTCGGACATGTCGCCCGAGCCGATATGGAAGCTGATCGGGAGATCCAGCTCAACCGCCACTTCCCACAGCGGATTCCAATGCGCGTCGCCGAGTAGCGGCTGACCAAAGTATTGCGGCTCTCCGGTAAATAGGATGCCCTTGTGGCCCATGGCGGCGCAGCGACGCACCTCCTTTACCGCGGCGGCGACGTCCCAGAATGGAAGCGAGATGATCGGCAGCAGGCGGCGCGCGTCGGCGGAGGCCCATTCGGTTTGCCAGTCGTTATAGATCTGGACGCAAGTGAGCATCAGCTCGGGGTCATTCAGTTTCAGGAATTGCTGGGCTCCAAACCCGCCAACGTTGGGGTACATGACCATCGCCCAGATGCCCATTTGGTCCATGTACTTCAGCCTTGCCAGGGCGTCATATGCGCCGGGGTGCATCTGCTCGTAGGTTTTGGGCGGGCGCTTGAAACTCCCTGCCCCCGCGGTTGCGGTCGTCCCGGGACTCGCCAGCATGCCTTGTTCTCCTCCCAGCACCCATCGCATATTCCCTTTGGCACTGGTCTCGATACGCGGCACACGGTCGCGCATACTGGCGGGCGCGCGGCTGGTCCACAGGTCCGGCGTTTCGGTCACATGGGTGTCGGCGTCAATGATTGTGTAACCACTCATGGTATCCCTCCGTCAGATTTCCGTTGGCCTTATCGCGCTCGGCTTCTCAGGTATTTGTTTGGCTCGCCGGGGCGATCGGTTTCCTTCGAACATCGCAGCTTCCTTCGCTCTTCGGGGCTGCTCAATGCGCTAGAAATTGCGCGCATTGATGCAGAGGATCTTTTTCTCTCCCCGTTCTGCCTCAGAGGACCATGTCCAGGCCGGGTTTTCAACGTCAGCTATATAGCCGCGATGCTCCAATGAGACCAATGATTACGAACAGCACACCCAATCCGATTGTCGCTGCTGAAGCCAGCAGAATATCGGACGGGGCCAGATTACGAATCATCAAATCGTTGAACGCCTGCATGGTCCAGGTGGTCGGCATCCAAAGCCCAAACGCACGCAACCACGATGGCTCGAAGCTCAGCGGCCACCAGCATCCGCCGATAGCCGACATCGTCATCGCGAAGACGGCGCCGATCGGCATCACCGAGTCGTGGGTGCGCGCAAGACAGGCGATAACCAAGCCGAAGGCGGCGGCGGCAAACGAGATCGCGATCGCGGGCAGGAACAAGGCCATAGGGTTACGACCGAGGGAAATGTCAAAGAGCCACCAGCCGATCGCGAAGAGAATAGTCAATTGAGCGAGACCGACGATAAATCGCGCGAGCAATTTGCCGATGAGTATCCCCGTAAGCGGTGCGCCGATGACACGCAAACGTTGCAGGGTTCCCCAATCGCGATCCTCGATCAGGCGGAGGGAAATTCCCATTAGCATCCCGATGAGGAGGAAGGTGATGCCAAATCCCGGCACATATTGATCAAAGGCGTTGACCCGCGCGTCACCGCCGGTCAGCGAGCGCTCGCTCCATCCCAATTGACCCGGTATAGCCGGCTCTTCCAGCAACTTGATAGTCGGAAGGTCCGGTAGCAGCCGATTGATTGAAGGCAGTGGCGGCATCGCAATTGAAGGCAGCGGCGGCCGGGTAATCTTCAGAATCGAGGGCGGTGGAAGCGACAACGTAAAAGGTTCTGACAGTAGCGCGAGGTCCGCAGGCGGGGCCGGCCATTGTGGGGCTGGGGGAATGTCCTTCGCACGGGAGCCGGCCGCCTCTCTCAGATCCAAGAGCCATTGTTGGAATTGCTGGCGCGCAATCCGTAATTGATGCAGGTAGTACGTGGCGGCAACAATTGCGCGCTCGCGAGGTTCGAGTTGGCTCGCGATCGCCGTTCGCATGGCCACCATCGATCGATTCACTGCCGCTTCGGTTGAGGCCTGCAAATCGGCGATCTGCCTGCTCTGTTGCTGTTTTAGATTGCGCTCGGCCGCTGACTTGGCCGATATGACGCTCTGGCGATAATCCTCGATGCGCGCTTTAAGCGCGTTCATTTGTTGACCCATCCGATCAATTTGAGCTTGCGCGGCGGCGCCTTTCGCCGCTATTTCGACGCGGGCCGCGGCACCGGCGGCGGCGCTGATGCGTTCGCATAAGGTGGTCAGGCGCAATTCGATGGCGTCGGCTTCAATCCTTTTGGTCGGGTCAACGTAGATAATCAGATGAGCGGTTTGTCCGGCCTTGAGCATGTTGCTGACGCCGTCGGGAATTTCGATGGCGATGGCGGCGCGGGCATCCCGCAGGACGACGCGGCGAGCCTCCGCAAGGTTGGCCGGCCGATCAATTGTAATCGAAGGTTCGGCGGCAAGCGCTTGCATCATGGTTTGCGCGACCGGGCCATGATCGCGATCAACGATCGGGATCAACCAGGCGTGTGGCCTGGGATGAGCGCCGTAGAGGTTGCCCAGCGAAAAACCGGCGACCGCAATGATCACGACCGGCGCGAGGAGGAGCATAAACAGGCCCACGCGATCTTTTGACAAAAGGCGGAATTCATTCTGAAAAATCAGAAAGGCCGCACGGAGCATCATCGAGGATTATTGCGGCTCGGGGTCACGCAAGGCATGCCCAGTCAGCGCGATAAAGGCATCGGAAAGATTGGGGCGGTGTACGCTGAACTCCAGCACATGAGCGCCTGACGTACGTACCCGTTCGAGCACTTCGCCAGCCTGGTTCAAACTGACGAGGGCCAGTACAGTGTTGCTCACGCCGGACTGAGTGGGCAATTCGCGAATCCCCCGCAGTCCCTTCAGCCATCCAGTCGGCGGCTCGGTTTGGAAGGCTATTTCCATATGGGCTTGCGTGCCGCCGAGAGCAATCAATTCGCTAACGGTG
Source organism: Binataceae bacterium (SeqCode) (assembly GCA_052145175.1). Taxonomy (GTDB): domain Bacteria; phylum Desulfobacterota; class Binatia; order Binatales; family Binataceae; genus JAJPHI01. Next base: position 6,347 of record JBKQPD010000301.1, read on the forward strand.
CCGTCGGCGATCAGCCGGCCGTGATCGATTAGCAGCACGCGATCACATAAACGTTCTGCCTCTTCCATGTAGTGTGTGCTGTAGATTACAGCTGTTCCCGCCGCGGCGGCCTGACGAACAGTAGCAAAAATGTGCTCGCGCGACTGCGGATCGACGCCAGTGGTCGGCTCGTCGAGCAGCAACAGCTCGGGTGAATGGACCATAGCGCCAGCGAGGTTAAGCCGTCGCTTCATCCCCCCCGATAGTATGGCGACTGGATCGCGAGCACGCTCGGCGAGGCCAACTATCTCAAGCATGCGTATCGCAACCGCGCGCGCCGGCCGTTTAGCAATGCCGTGGACTCGGGCAAAGAGTTCGAGATTCTGCAGCGGGCTGAGGGATGGAAAAAGCGCGATCGACTGTGGGACGAAGCCAAGCTTACGGCGAATGGACGCGGCGGAGCGACGCGGGTCGGCGCCGACGATCCGAAGTTCGCCTGCGTCAGGACGTAACAAGGTCGCAAGAATCGAGAGCGAGGTCGTCTTGCCCGCACCATTGGGGCCGAGCAGGCCGACGATTTCGCCCGCGCGTATCCTGAGCGTCACGCCGTCGAGTACTAGGCGCGCGCCATAGCTTTTGCGAAGTCCGATCGCCTCGACAACCAGCGAGTCCAAGGGTCGTAACAGCCGTGGCAAAGCGCTTATGCGCTAGTGAAGCCGTGGGAGCAGCTCTCCGAGCCGCCGAAGGGAGGTTACCATAGAGCTGTTATTGCGGAGCAACCCTGCAGCGCATCGCCATGATTCGGGGTCGCGGTTGCGAGCCGCAGTGCCTGTTCGCTCATTAACAGTGGAGAACGGAACGGCAGAAAGCAACTGTTGCGTTGCTGCGGGACCTTTGACCATTCTGGAGAAATGCGTTCGCCAATGAGCCACAGGCGCAATCGTCGCCCCGCGCTACGCCTTCTTGATACGCGAACGGAGATAGACAACGCAGCCATCGAGGCTGGCCATCTTGGGATAATCCGCCTCGGGGATATCGACCCCCGTCGCCTCATGGATCGCAATCATGAGGTTCAAGAAGTCCATCGAATCAAGGTCGATTTGATCACGCAAATCGACGGCCGGGTCAATTTGGTCCAACGCGATCTCCGGTGCGATCTTGCCGAGTTCTTCCAGCACCAGCGTTTTGATTTGATCGTCCGTCACAGATTCTCTGGCTCCTGCAAGAGGCGGTCAATGGCGGCGAGGAAGAGTGCGCCGCGATGCCCGTCGCTCGCTCGATGATCCGCGGCAAGGCTCGCCATCGCGACCGGCCTCGCTCCGATCATCCCGTTGAACGCCCAGGGGCGCTCGGCGATCTTGCCAAAACCGACAAGAGCAACCTGCGGCGGGTAGATGATTCCAAATACCGCCTCGACTCCCTGCTCGCCCAGGCTGGTGACCGTGATGGTCGCATCGGCGATCTCTGAGCTGCGCAAAACCCCGGCGCGCACTCGTTTCACCAAATCGCGCAGGTTCACCATGATCTGATCGAGGCTTTTCTTGTCGACGTCATGAATTGCCGGCGCGATCAGTCCCCCTTGGCGCAAGGAGATCGCCACACCGACGTGAATCGCCGCGCCGGGTTTGAACGCACCATCCGTCCAGAACCCGTTCATCTCAGGTATCTCGCGAACAGCCAAAGCGACCGCTTTGAGGAGGAGCACCGAATAGAGCAGTCGTTCGGTCACCGTTCGTTTGAGATTCTCCGCCTGAAGCCAGGTCATTGCCCGGCTCATGTCGATATGAGCGCCAAGGTAGTAATGAGGGATCTCGCGCTTGGAATGCGCCATCGCCGCGGCGATCGCTTTGCGCATTGCCGCTTGACGATCCGCCGGTGCGATGGTCGGTTTGCGCGGCGGTACCAGTTTGGGTCCTTCGACTGACGGAGCGCTTGGCGCCGGAGTCACCGCCGCTTCGAATGGGGGAGCACTCGGGCGTGCCAGTGTGGCGGGAGGCGCAGCAACGGCCACCTTGGCAGCTCTCTCGATGTCGGCCTTGATGATGGCGCCGTCCGGACCCGTTCCCTTCACCGTCGAGAGATCTACCTTCAGGTCCAGGGCCGCTCGCATCGCGAGGGGAGAAACACGCAAGCGATGAGGCGTGATGGCGGGCACCTCCGCCAGTGGCGGTTTCTCGATGTGCGGAGGAGTCGGCGGTCGCGGCGGTATCGGGGGCGGAGCAGCGACGGGTTTGGGCTTTATCTCGGTTGGCGGGAGGACAGCTTCGCCGTCGGTGCGAATTAGCGCGAGGACGGTACCGATGGGCACCTTTTCGCCCTTCCCGACGACGATGTTTTGGATGACGCCGGTTTCGAAGACCTCGACCTCTATGGTGGCCTTTTCCGTGTCCACCACGGCGATGATGTCGCCGCGCCTTACCGCGTCGCCCGGCTTGACGAGCCACTCGATGATGGTGCCGGCTTCCATGTCGGCACCAAGCGCCGGCATGCAAAATTCAGCCACGGGCGCCCACCATGCCCGTCACGGTTTCGACAATTGTCGAGACCCGTGGAACCGCCGCCTCTTCCAGGTGTTTCGCGTACGGCGTCGGCGCCTCGGCACTGCATATGCGCGCCACCGGCACGTCAAGTTCGTAAAAGGCGCCTTCCATGATGCGCGCGCTAATCTCGGCCGAGATACTGCCACTGCGCCACCCTTCATCGATGATCACTGTCCGATGGGTCCGCGTGACCGATTCGAGGATGGTCTCGCTATCAAGCGGCCGCAGCGTCCGGAGGTCGACGACTTCCGCGTTGATACCGCCTCGAGCCAATTCCTCGGCGGCTTGCAACGTTTTGCCCAGCGTACCGCCATAAGTAATCAGGCTCACGTCCGTGCCGGACCGCCGTACCGCCGCCTTGTCGATATCCACGGCTCCCGCGTCCGCCGCCAACTCTCCTTCCATGTTGTACAGCATACCGTGTTCGAAAATCAGAACAGGGTCAGGGTCCTCCAGCGCCGTCCACAACATACCGCGGGCATCCTCGAGAGTGGCCGGGGCTAGCACTTTGATGCCCGGGATGTGCGCATACCAACCCTCAAGGCTGTGCGAGTGCTGGGCCGCGAGCTGGCGTCCGGCCCCGGTCGTCATACGGATCACCACGGGAATGTTGAACTGGCCACCGGACATATGGAGGATCGTCGCGGCGTTGTTTACGATCTGATCGAGCGCCAGCAAACTGAAATTTACCGTCATAATCTCGACGATCGGCCGCATTCCACCCATCGCCGCACCGATCCCGGCGCCGACAAAGGCCGATTCGGAAAGCGGCGTGTCGCGGATGCGCTCGGGGCCGAATTCCTCCAGCAATCCCTTGCTGACCGCGTAGCAACCGCCGTAACGTCCCACGTCCTCCCCCATCAGGAATACCCGCGGATCGCGTAGCAGAGCCTCGCGAATCGCCTGCCGCATCGCCTCCCGATAAGTTATACGGACCGTCTTCGCGGTCGCCGTCACGATTGCCTCCTCTCGGAATAAACGAACTTGGTGAGGTCCTCGACCGGCTCCCACGTCCCAGCCTCCGCGAACTCGATCGCTTTCGCGATCTCCGCCGCGACGTCTTCTTCGATCTGTTTAAGGTCATCGTCATGCAACAGCCCTGACTCTTGCATGCGTGCCTGAAACATCAGGATGGGATCGCGCTTCTTCCATTCCTCGACTTCTCGCTTGTCGCGATACAACTGCGGGTCGAACATCGAATGAGCGCGGAACCGGTAGGTGCGAAATTCGAGAAAGTAGGGTCCTCCTCCCGCACGCACGGCCTCCACGGCCCGGTGGGCTGCCTCCTCGCATGCGGCAACGTCCATGCCGTCGACCGGCCATGATGGTATCTCGTAGCTCGTCGCTTTGAGACAGAGGTCGATCTCCGATTCGGAACGTTTGAGCGCCGTACCCATCGCGTAGAGGTTGTTCTCGCAGCAAAACAGGGCCGGCAGCTTCCATAACGCAGCTAGATTCATGCACTCGTGAAATTCGCCTTCGGCTACCGCCCCTTCACCAAAAAAGCAGGCTGTGACGCGCGAGCGGCCTTGCATCTTGTCAGCAAGCGCCAAGCCAATCGCCAGCGGCAATCCGCCGCCGACGATCGCGTTGCCTCCGTAAAAACGCGTCGCGGCGTCGAAAAGATGCATCGAGCCGCCCCGCCCGCGGCTGCACCCCTCTTGCTTGCCGTACATCTCAGCCAATATCGAAGCGGCCGAGACTCCACGAACAAGCGCATGGCCATGTTCGCGATACGTAGCCACGATCGCGTCGTCGGGTTGCAGCGCCTGCATCGCTCCCACGGCGACCGCTTCCTCGCCTATGTAAAGATGGAGAAAGCCGCGAATTTTAGCGGCGCTGTATAGTTCCGCACACTTTTCTTCGAAGCGGCGGATACGCACCATCTCGCGCAGAAGCAACAGCGAGTGATCATGCTCCAAACGCGGTCGCGAGAAGTTCGCCTGCGATTCCATTAATCGCTCTCCAGCGTGGATGTGTCGCCTTCCGGCAACCCGAGTTCGCGAGCCTTGAGCAGCCGCCGCATTATTTTCCCGCTGCGCGTCTTGGGCACGTTGTCGACAAAGTCGATCTCTTTCGGCGCGACTACCGCGCCTAATCGCTTCCGGGCAAAACCCAGCAGGTCGCGGCGCAACTCTTCGCTCGGCGAATACCCGGTTTTGAGCGAGACAAAGGCCTTCACGACTTCGCCCGCCACAGGTTCAGGTTTGCCGATAACGCCGGCTTCGGCCACGGCCGGATGTTCCATCAACGTGCTCTCGACCTCGAAGGGACCGATTAGATGGCCGGACGATTTGATCACGTCGTCGGCCCGCCCAACGAACCAGTAGTATCCGTCCGCATCACACTTCGCGAGGTCGCCCGTGAGGTACCAACCTCCCGCAAAGCATTTGCGATAACGCTCCTCCTCGTGCAGATAGCCGCGAAACATGGAAGGCCATCCCGGTCGGAGCGCCAACTCGCCTTCGCTTCCGGCTTCCGTTATCACTTCGACGCTTCCGTCCTTCTGGCGGCGCACGATACCCGCTTCGATCCCGGGCAGAGGGCGCCCCATCGAACCCGGACGAATATCCATCGCGGCATAATTGGCGATCATGATGCCGCCGGTTTCCGTCTGCCACCAGTTATCATGAATAGGCAGGCCAAACGCTTCCTGCCCCCACACCACGGCCTCGGGATTGAGGGGCTCGCCGACGCTGGCGAAGAACCGGAGGTGGTGAAGGTCATATTTACGTATCACTTCCGTGCCGACCTTCATCATCATGCGCACCGCCGTCGGCGCCGTATACCAGATGGTGACTTTCTGGTCGCGCAAGATGCCGTACCAGCGCTCCGCATCGAACTCCGCTTCGTCGACAATACTGGTAATCCCATGGGTCAACGGCGCGATGATCCCGTAGGAGGTGCCCGTTACCCAGCCCGGATCGGCGGTGCACCAGAAAATGTCGTCCGGATGAAAGTCGAGAGCAAGGTAACCGGTCATATGATGCGCGACGACAGCCTCATGCACATGCATTGCCCCTTTTGGTTTGCCGGTCGTGCCACTGGTGAAATGCAACAAGGCTAAATCCTGGGGATCGGTAGGTTGGATTTCGAAGCGGTCGTCCGCTTCCGCCATCAGCGCGTGTAAGTCCTGCGTACCGGGAATCGCTCGAATCTCCTCAGGCGTGCCGATCAACAGTACGTGCTGAAGACCAGCAAGAGAACCACGCATATCCGCTATTTTACGTTTGTAAAGCACGGCGGTTGTGATCAGCACACGACCATCGCCGATACCTATTCGTTGACTAATCGGCTCGGGCCCGAAAGCCGAAAAAAGCGGACAGAAAACATTACCATTTTTGAGCGTGCCCAGCGCGCTGATATAAAGTTCCGGAATGCGCCCGCTGAGGAGAAATACTCGCTCACTTTTGCCCACGCCGAGACTTTTGAGCACGTTCGCGAAACGATTAGTAAGTGAGTATAGATCCAAATAGCTGAAGTCGCGCACTTCCCCGCGCTTGCCGAGCCAGCGCAGCGCCAGATGATCGCGATGAGGCCCCGCCGTGTGGCGGTCGATCGCTTCGTACGCGATGTTGAGTCCGCGGCCGCCGGGAAGTCCGTCGAGCTCGCGTCGGGCGGCCTTCCAGGAGAATTCCGCCCGTGCCCGCTCATAATCCAACATGTTCGGAACGACGGCTAACCCCTGCCGGGGCTTCTCGATGGTCTTCCAGGTCATGCATTCCTCCGCGTCAGACCCCGCTTGCGGTCGGGCGACGACAATCCTTGACGCCTCACGCCGTGGGGAGTCCGCGCAATTGGCTGCCCTTCCGACCTTGATCAGGATTCCTCAGACGTCCCGATGAACCAACTACCACGGGGCGGTATTGGCGGTCCATCCGCTCTGCAACGCTCGTTCCAAATGCGACCCAGATGACACCGTGATTTGAGAGCCTTACATAACCAGGGGAGGCAACTGGCCGAGAGAGAGAAACCCACGTTTAACTTAGTCTGTTCTCTTCGCGGAACGGGCCGGGGTTAAATCGCTATGAATAAATGGCTGCGAAATCGACTGGGGCGTCAGCATTGTGCTCTTGCGACGCACTACGCCGGACGGCTTATCGCGGTTAACGGTTTCGCATTGGGTGCGATGTTCGGCGAACTCGACGGCGTTAGAAAGCAATCTCAGCAAATGCGAGGAAGCTGCATGCCGGCGAGCACATCGAGTGGACGGGTTGTTCCGAAAGCAGTTCGCAACAGCACGCGCGGGGCGCCGCTTCCGGTGACGGTGCCTATGCGGCAAGAGTCGCGCCCGAGCGGGTGACGGCGCATCGCGGCAAGCACCTTGGCCGTATCTGCGGCGTCAACGATCGCAACCAGCCTGCCCTCGCATGCGACATATAAGGAATCGAGGCCGAGAATTTCGCACGCTGCGCGGACGCCGCTGTGCACCGGTACTAGCGTTTCCTCGAGGACTATCTCGACGCCAGAGCTTTTCGCCAGTTCGTTGACCACCGTGGCGACGCCGCCCCGCGTGGCATCGCGCATGCATCGAAGCGCCCCGCCGCTTTCCAGCATCAGGGAAACAAGGCCATTGAGCGGGGCGCTGTCGCTGACGATCGTGGTCTGGAATGCAAGCCCCTCGCGCGCCGACATCACGGCGATTCCGTGATCTCCAATCGGGCCGCTAACCAAAACTGCGTCGCCAACCTGGATTCGCTCAGGTCCGAGCTCGATACTGCCTGCGACGACACCGATGCCGCTGGTCGTGATGAAGAGGCCGTCGGCCTTGCCGTGCTCGACGACTTTCGTGTCTGCTGCGATTACCGCAACGCCGGCGCGGTCGGCTGCCGTGCGCATTGATTGTACGATCGCTGCAAGTTCCGCGATCGGAAAGCCCTCCTCAAGGATGAACGCGGCCGACAGCCCGATCGGCTGACCGCCAGCCACCGCCAGATCGTTGACCGTGCCGTTGACCGCGAGCGAGCCAATGTCGCCGCCCGGGAAGCGAAGCGGATTGACCACGAACGCATCGGTGGTGAACAGGACGCGACTCCCTCCGACCTTTATTTCGGCGCTGTCGTTGAGGCGATCCAGGAGCGGGTTTGAAAACGCAGGCAGAAAAACCCTGCTCACCAATTCCGCCGTGAGCCGTCCGCCGCTTCCGTGGCCGAGCACGATGACCTCGCCCTTCGGAACCGGCGATGGACAGCTGAACGAAGCCGGAGAGCCGCCGCGATCTGAATTGCTCATTTTGCCTCCATCGCCGCTGCTGCAACGCGACCGGCGCGAAAATACGCGGCGCATGCGCCTTCCGCCGAAACCATCGGAGCCCCGAGCGGGTGGTCCGGCGTGCACGAGCTTCCGAAGGCCGGGCATTGTGGAGGTTTGAGCAGTCCCCGCAGCACCTCGCCGGCGCGACATTCCACCGGCTCATCAACCGGCGTTTGCGTCATGCCGAACCGGCCAATCGCATCGTAGGCCGCGTAACGATCGCTCAGGGCCATCGCGCTTTTTGGCAGAGTGTCGAGTCCGCGCCATCGGCGATCGACCAAGGTGAACACTTCCGCCATCAGATCGCGCGCGGTGATGTTGCCCTCGTTCTTCACCGAGCGGGCGTATTGATTTTCGACCTCGGCGCGGCCTTGTTCCAGCTGTGTCACGCACATCGCCACGCCTTGCAGCAGGTCTACCGGCTCGAAGCCGGTGACGATTATCGGCACTTTGTATTTCGCAACGAGCGGCCGGTACTCGTCGATACCCATGACCGTGCACACATGGCCCGCCGCCAGAAATCCCTGCACGAGATTGTCGCCGGAAGAAACTATTGCCTCGATGGCGGGTGGAACGCGTACGTGCGCCGCAATAACGGAAAAGTTGGGGAGCTTGAGGCGCGCGGCCTGACGCACCGCTGCCGCGGTAGTCGGCGCCGTCGTTTCAAACCCCACCGCAAAGAACACCACCTCGCGCAGCGGCTCGCGACACGCAAGGTCGAGCGCATCGAGCGGCGAATAAACGACACGCACGTCAGCGCCGACCGCGCGCGCGTCGAAAAGGTCGCAGGTCGAGCCGGGCACACGGAGCATGTCCCCGAACGAACATAGTGTGATTCCTGGACGTTTCGCCAGGGCGATCGCAAGATCGATCATTTCGATTGGCGTCACGCATACGGGGCATCCGGGACCGTGAACCAGCGTTACTTCGCTCGGCAGTAACTCATCGAGCCCGTAGTGGACGATGGTGTGGGTCTGCCCGCCGCAAACCTCCATGATGGTCCAGGGCCGAGTGATCGTTTTATTAATCTGTTCAATCAGCGTACGGGCGGCGCCGGCATCGCGAAATTCGTCGACGAATTTCATGACTGGTCTTCCTCCGCGAGCTGCGTTTCGATTTCGCGGGCCAGTGCCAGCGTTCGCGCCGCTGCCTCCTCGTCCACGCTGCTGATCGCGAAGCCCGCATGCACGATCGCGTAAGCACCGACGATCGCCTCGGGCAAATAGGCCAGGCAGACCTTACGTGTGACGCCGCCGAAGTCGACGTCGCCCATGCGGAGGCCCTGCTCATCGAAAATCCTGACTATCTTGCCGGGAACGCCAAGACACATGACGAACCTCCAATTATTCGGAGTTCAGGCGCGCGGCCGCGACGACCGCCTGCCCCAGGGCCAATCCGCTGTCGTTAGCCGGCACCCGGTGATGAACCAGCACGGTGAATCCTTCTCGCTCGATCCGCTCGATCGCCGCGGCTTGCAGCAGGCGGTTCTGAAAACATCCACCGCTCAGCGCCACGACGCCGATGCCGCTGTTGGCGCGCGCTTCCGCAGCCATTCGCGCCGCGACCTCCGCCATCGTGTCGTGAAACGCCCGAGCAATCTTCGGCTTCGGCGTTCCGTTTTCCAAATCGCCGATGATCGCGGCGAGTATGTCTCCGGTCTGGATGGTCTGGTCGCGAGTCGAGAAAGGATAAATGTGATTTTCCGGAGGCAAGCTGCGCGCGAGCGTTTCTAGTTCGATCGCAGCCTGCGCTTCGTAGCTGATTTCATCCCGCACACCGAGCAACGCCGCGACCGCATCGAACAGCCGACCGCAACTGGAGATCTGAACCGTGTTGATGCCCCTATCGATCATGGTCGCGAGCACCCGTGCATGCTCTTCCCCGACGAGCGCAGATACTCGATTTTCAAACATCGAACCGAACAGTGCGATCAAAAACGCCGCGGCGATCCGCACCGGATGGCGAATCGCAGCGTCACCGCCTGCCAGCGGCAGGTACTGGAGATGCGAAGTCCGGCGAAAGTTCCGGTAGTCGGCGATCATCGCCTCGCCACCCCAGATTGCGCCATCGAGGCCATAGCCGGTCCCATCAAAGGCGATACCGATCACCGGGCCCTTATGGCCGTTTTCAGCCATGCACGCGGCGATGTGGGCATGATGATGCTGCACGCCTATGGTTCGCACACCAAGGCGCACGGCAAGGTCGCGGCCTAACGATTGCGGATGCAGATCGTGAGCGGCGATGCGCGGCATGACACCGCTCATAGCGATCCATTTCTCCAGCGAATCACGAAAGTGATCCTGCGTCGCCATGTTCTCCAGCGTTCCGATGTACTGGCTCATCAGGGCGTTGCTGTTCGACAGGATGCAGAAGCTGTTCTTGATATCGCCGCCGGCACCGAGAATCGGAACTGGTGCTGCAATCGGCACGCTGAGGGAGCGGGGTGTGCTGCCGCGGCTTAGCCGAACTGGCTGCGGACCACGCGGCCCAACGATCCAAACGCCGTCATCGCAACGCTGATGGATCGGCCGGTTGTGCAGCAGGAACGCGTCAACTTGATCCGCGAAAATGGCGCGCACTTCATCACCGCTCCGAGCGAGCGGCTCTCCCGGCCGGTTGGCGCTGGTCATAACGAGCGGGCGAGCGGCGTCGCGCATGATCAGATGATGCAGCGGTGAATAGGCGATCATGACCCCGACGTAATCATTACCCGGCGCGATGGCAGGTGCGAGTTGGGCGCTCGCGCGTCTGCGCAGCAGAACGATCGCCGCCTGCGGCGACACGAGCAGCGCAGCTTCATCATCGGAGACCTCCGCAAGGCTTCGCGCCGACTCGATTGAATCGACCATCACCGCGAGAGGTTTGTGCGGACGCCGTTTGATAGTGCGCAGACGTCCGACGGCTGCTTCGCTGCTCGCGTCGCAGGCGAGATGGACGCCGCCAATGCCCTGAACCGCGACAATACCGCCCGCGCGCAAAATTGCCGCCGCTCGCGCGATCGCATCTTCGCCCGCCGCGTTTTTCCAACGAGGCGCAGTCACTTCGAGCCACGCTTCGGGACCGCAATCGGGACACGCGATCGGCTCGGCTCGGAAACGCCGATTCGACGGATCCAGATACTCGCACCTGCATTGGTCGCACAGCGGAAAGTCGCGCAACGTGGTGTTTTCGCGATCATAGGGCAGGGCGCGAACCACGGTGAAGCGCGGACCGCATGAAGTACAGTTGGTAAATGGATAGCGATAGCGGCGGTCGGCGGGATCAAGGATTTCGCGTACGCACTCGGCGCAGGCGGCGAGGTCCGGCGGAATGGTCGTCGCGACGCGCCCGCGCTCACTCGGCATCGCGGAGAAATCCGTCTCGCCCCGGAGCGGCAAGCGCTCGGACTCGATGCGTTCAATCGCGGCCGCGGGCGGAAGCTCCACCTGCAAACGGTAGCGAAATTCGCGCAAAGGAGCGGGGCGGCCTTCGACCTCGATCGCGACCCCGGAGGGAACGTTACGCACGAAGCCGGTGAGCCGCAGTGATTTCGCAAGCCGCCACACAAACGGCCGCAAGCCGACGCCTTGAACGGTTCCGGTGATGAGCAGACGTTCGCGGCCCCGATCGTCTAATTCGACGGCCGCTGACCGCACCCGTTCAACGGCCCGGCTCACTGCTTCGCGCGTTTGCGGGCTTAGTCCGCAGAGCTGCGCTGTGCTCGCGGCTGCGATTTCAATTCCGATCACTCGGCCTACCGACGGTCCGCGCCGCAACTTTTGAGCGAGTCGGACTGCCGCGGCAACGCCAAGATCGTGCGAAGAGACGAACTGCGCCGCACAGCGGTCAAATTCGTCGAACCGGAATTGATGGATCGTTCCGGGCGATGCTCCCGAGCGGACCGCGTCGATGAGAATCGCGGCGTCGACGCCCTCCAGCAGATCCAGAAGCGCGGTACCCGGACGGTCGGCCGCCATCACTTCGCAATTCGGCGGCGGCGACTCCGCGAGCACTCGTGCGATCTCCAGCCCCACGCCGTCGTCGCCAAAAGGACTGCCGATTCCGATGATCCGAATCAATGCCGATCGATCTCGAGTTGCAGAAAGTGCGTCGAACACGAGATGCACGGATCGTAGTTGCGGATCGCCATTTCGCACAGGTGCGTGGCCTCGACCTGGCTGCGCTGGATAATGTCGGGAACCAGCTCGCGCAGGTCGGCTTCGATGCGCGCCTGGTTCTGCGACGTCGGCGGCACGATGCGCGCCGAGTGAATCAGTCCGCGCTCGTCGGTTTCGAATGCGTGGTAGAGCGAACCGCGCGGCGCCTCGGTAATCGCCCGCCCGACGCCGGCGCGGACTTCGAACGATGCGGCGGGCACGGGCGGTGGCTGATAGGCGTCGATGACTCTAACCGCCTCGTCGATGGCGTACAGGACTTCAAGGGCGCGCGCCACGACGCTCGTATAGGGGTTCGCATTGGGCCAGGGAATTCCGGTCTCGCGCGCAACGGCAGTTATGTCCGGGCCCATCCGATCGAAATTCAGATTCACGCGCGCGAGCGGTCCCAGGAAGTAGGGCCCGCGACCCTTCACCTTGCAGTGCAACGCATTCGAGTACGGCACCTGATGCTCTTCGAAGAAATCGTCAAAGTCGTCGGGCGACGCGTCGATGCCCTTGGTCGAAGCTATGCGCCCATCGTTCATCGGATATTCGTCCGGATGACGCAGCGCGACGAACTCGATATCCCGGGTAACGGCGGGCAAGTCAAAGTGCGAGACCCATCGCACGCATTCGAGCGCGTCGTCGCGCACGCGGAGAATCCGCTCGCGCAGATCCGCGAGCTGATCGCGTCGGGGGGCGCGGGTGAACCCGCCGATGCACGCGCCCACAGGATGCACTGATCGGCCGCCGAGCGCCGCAACAATTGCGTTGCCGACCTTCTTGATTCTGAGGCCACGCTCCACCGCCTCGCGATGCTTGTCGGCCAGTGTGATGATGCTGTCGCATCCGAGAAAGTCCGGCGCCGCCAGCATATGAATGTGCAGCGCGTGGCTTTCGATCCATTCGCCGCACAAGTAGAGGCGCCGCAATTCGCGGACCGCCGGATCGATAGTGATATCGTACAGCCGCTCGAAAGCGTGAACCGTGCTCATTTGATATGCGACCGGGCAGATGCCGCAGATGCGCGCGGTGAGGTCCGGCGCTTCGCGCGAGTCACGTCCACGCAGAAAAGATTCGAAGAACCGCGGCGGTTCGAAAATTTCGAGACGAAGATCGATCAACCGGCCGTCGCGCAGGTGGATGCGCAGCGCGGCTTCGCCCTCGGCGCGAGTCAGATAGTTAACCTGGATGGTTCTACTTTTTGCCCGCCGCGATGGCATCTCCAGTCTCCCGCCATGGCCGCACGTAGCCGTTTATTCCGCGCAGGCGGCGCATGGCGTCGTCGTCCGTAATGCGCTGGCTGGCCAGCAAGCGCGCGAACGAGTCCATATTCTGATCGTCGGCCGGGCCGAAGCATCCATAGCATCCGCGATTGAACGCCGGACACAGCGCACCGCAGCCGGTGCGCGTCACGGGTCCCAGGCACGGCTCGCCGCGCGCAACCACTACGCATACATTGCCGCGCCGTTTGCATTCCATGCATACGCTGTGCGCCGGGAGAACCGGCTGCGCTTTGGATAACAGGGATCGCACCACGGCAAGAAGCTGCTGTTTGTCGATAGGGCAGCCCCACAGTTCGAAGTCGACGCGCACGTGCTCCGAAATTGGCGTCGACGTCGAAAGCGTCGAGATGAACTCCGGGCTCGGATAGACCACGCGCCGGTACTGCTCGACATCAGCCCAGTTGCGGAGCGCCTGAATTCCGCCGGCCGTCGCACATGCCCCGATCGTCACGAGGTAGCGGGTTGCTTCGCGCACGTTGACGATGCGGCGCGCATCGTCGGGTGTAGTGATGCTTCCCTCGACGAAGGCGATATCGTACGGGCCTTCGAGGGCGCGACTCCGCGCTTCGGGAAAGTAAACGAAATCGATCTGCCTGGCGAGCGTCAGCAGTTCGTCCTCAGCGTTCAGGAACTGCAACTGGCAGCCGTCGCACGAAGCAAACTTGAATACTGCAACGCGAGGCTTCATATGCCCGATGTGCTAAACAGCTCCCTGACTGTGCGATATGAAAACACGGGTCCATCCTTGCACACAAAATGCTCGCGGTACTGACAATGGCCGCAGAGCCCGACCGCGCACTCCATCCGGCGTTCCATCGACAGGTAGATCGCTTCGTCGCCGATACCCTTCTGCCGCAGCGCACGCGCCGCAAACCGCATCATCACCTCCGGACCGCACATCATCACGATCGACGACGGCGGCGCCGTGAGCTCGTCGAAGAGCTCCGTCACCACCCCGATTTTGTAGTGCCAGCTTTTGTCGGGCTGATCCGCCGTGAGGTAAACTTTCGTGCGCGGCGCGCGGCGCCATTCGTCGAAGCGCTCGCGGTACAGGAGATCGTTCGGCGTCTTCACGCCGTGCAGGATATGCAATTCACCGTATTGCTCGCGGCGGTCGAATATATAATTGATAAGCCCGACCACCGGAGCGCAGCCGAGGCCGCCGGTGATGACCACGACGTCGCGGCCCCGCGCTTCTTCGACCGGCCATCCATTGCCATATGGACCGCGCAGTCCCACCACGTCGCCGACTTTCCATCCAGCCATCACACCTGTGACGCGCCCGGCAATCCGGATCGTGTGTTCCAGGTTTTCAGGATCGGCGGGATCGGAGACGATCGAAATCGGCACCTCGCCAACGCCGAAAGCGTAAAGCATGTTGAATTGCCCCGCCTTGAAGCTATACGCACGTCGCACATCATTGTCGACGAAGCGCATCGTGAACGTGTAAATGCCGGCGGTCTCGGTTCGACGCGCGGTAATGCGCGCCGGATATATCATGTAAGGAGTCACCGCTTGACCGGATACGCGCGAATCGCGGCGACTTCCTCGGTCAGGTCGATACCCACCGGGCACCAGGTAATGCACCGGCCGCAGCCGACACATCCCGACGTGCCGAACTGATCGATCCACGAAGCCAGCTTATGCGTCAGCCACTGACGATAGCGATCTTCTATCTTCCGGCGGAAGTTGATTCCGTGGATATGCGCGTGCTCGAGCGAGAAGCACGAGTCCCATTTGCGTACCCGCTGGCTCATGTTGCCGTCTATTTCTTCCTGGTCGACCACGGTGTGGCAGAAGCAGGTTGGGCAAACCATGGTGCAGTTCGTACACGAAAGGCATCGCGATGCGACCTCCTTCCAGCGCGGGTTCTCAGCCTCATCGTAGAGCAGACGGGGCAGATCCGCGGTATCCAAGCGGCGCTGCATGGCCGCGGCGCATTCATCGATCCGAGATTTCGCCAACAGGACGTCATCGTGGGGGGGCGGAGTCAGCCCCAGCTTCGCGGCGATCGCTTCGCCGGCGGCGGAACCGCATCGCATTACGAAGCCTTGTTCCAGCTCGGTCAACGAAAGATCGAAACCGGTCGACGCCTCCGGCCCGGTCTTCATCGAGACGCAAAAGCAGGTCGCCGCCGAGCGAGTGCAGTTGACGGCGACCAGAAACGCATCCTTGCGACGAGCCTCGTAGTGCTTGTCCTGAAAGCGGTCGTGCAGAAAAATACGATCCTGCACGGCGAGCGCCGCGAGGTCGCACGCACGCACGCCGATGAATGCGAGGCGCGGCGCCGCCGGGGCGACATCGGAGACCTTGAAGCCGCGCCGCTCGCGATTGATTTCAAGCAGCGTTTCCTCGGGCGCGAAAAAAAACGGCTTGAGCGAGCCCGCTCCGTTCACCACGCCGAAAATTTCGCCGGCTGGCCCCGGCACGAGCCGATAGCGCCCGGGCTCCTGCGTCTCGCGCGTCGCGACCGCCAGGTCCGACAGCTTGCGCACCTCGTCGAATGCGACGGCGCCATCACGCGCGACCGGACCCAGCACCTTGAACCCTTCCCGCCACAGAATCGTGATCAGATCCTCGAGCGCGGTCTTAGGCATGTGCAGCGGTTCATTCATACGGAAATCCCGCGAGCAATGACCGCCGCACATGGTCGATTTCGGCGAGCCATTCGCCGACGCCATCGCCGCTGAGCGCGGTCGTCTTGATAATGCGCGCATGGGAATTGATCTCACGAACGTATGCGGTCCATTCGTTGAGGTTGAAAGGCACGTGCGGAATCAAATCGCACTTGTTCAGCACGACGACGTGCGCGGCGCGAAACATCGGCGGATATTTGAGCGGCTTGTCGACGCCTTCGGTTGGGCTGGTCACGACCACGCGAAGCCGCTCGCCGAGATCGAACAGCGCGGGACAGACGAGGTTGCCCACATTCTCGATGAAGAGCAGGTCGCCTTCACCGGGATCGAGATGATGCAGCGCGTCGTGGATCTGATGAGCATCGAGATGACAGCCGAGGCCAGTCTCCACCTGGCAGGCGGTCGCACCCGCGGCGGCGATGCGTGCGCTGTCGCGATCAGTCGCCTGATCGCCTTCGATAACCAGGATGCGCCGGTATTCGCGCCACTTCACGATCGTGGTCTCCAGGAGCGCGGTCTTTCCCGCGCCCGGCGTACCCATCAGGTTGACCGCGAGGATTTTCCGCTCCGCTAGATGAGCGCGGTTATGTTCGGCCATCGCTGTGTTCAATGCGAGCAGGCGCTCATTGACATCGATGGTGCGGACCGACGGAATGCCGCAGCCACAAGTGTCACACATCGGCGACCTCGATTGTTCGCAGAATCATTTCATCTCCGCACAGGAGCTCCCCGCTGAACCGTCCGCACGCGGGGCACCGACCGATCATACCGTCGAACTCAAAGAGTATGCCGCAATTGCCGCAGCGGCTGCGAGCGGCGATAGTCGTAACGCAGAGCTCGGCGCCACCTATCCGCGTTCCCTCGCAAATGACGCGGAACGCAAAGCGTAACGATTCGGTCATGATCCCGGTCGCCGACCCGATGCTCACATTGACGCGCACGACCCGCGCGTTGCCGGGGTCGAGCTTTCGTTCAATCGCACCCAGCAGGTCACGCGCGAGTGACAACTCATGCATCTTGAACCTCGCGCCAGTTCATTGGTGTCACCTTATTCTGCGTTCAGGCGGTTCTATTCGCGAATAACCATGGGCGCGAAAGCCCCGAACATCTGGTCGTGCCGCGCTCCGCAATGAAGCCGGCGAGTAGTTTAACCCCTGACTGGCGAGATGGTTAATCTTTGAGCCAGGCGAAGTCGGACGCACTTTATAACGCTTGGGCGAGCGTGCAAAGCTGCTTCGCATCGTTGAATATTGACAATACAATCCCGCCCAGGACCGACAGCGCCGCGATAGACGCCTGGTCAATTTGGTCCCTCTCATGGGTACGGGCGCTTTAGCCGAAAGGGTTGGGAGGTCTGTTCCGCGAAGCCGGCCGGAACTAATCTCTAAAGCGGTTTCCGTCAAGCCTAAGGCAAAGCGGCGTTTGGCACAAAAAGCGAATGTCAGCACAGGATTCAAAAGCCAAAGAAAAGTCGCCGCCGCGGCGCGCTCAACCGCCTCAAGGGCTTTGGCTCTGGTGGCTGATCTCTTCTGTGCTGCTCGCCTGGAGCCTGTTCACGTTACGGCCCGGGCCAGCCCCTGATTTTGCCGACATTCCGTATTCGACTTTTCAGGATGAGGTGCGTCGCGACAATGTCGCGCAAGTTCAGATAGCCGGGGACACGATTAGCGGGGTTTTCAGAGAGCCGTTGCTCTGGCCCAGGGCGGAACAGACGGTCGAAGCGAAGGCTCCGGGGTCTGCGGGGAAATCCACCACCGCCGCGTCACCGTCGCCCGCCGCCAGTACGCAAGCGCCGAATCCGCCGGCGCCGGCCTCTTATCGTCAGTTTCACACGCTTTTCCCCACGACCGTGGGCGATGCGAATCTGATGACGCTGCTTGAGTCCCATCACGTGACGGTGGAAGTCTCGGCGCCCTCCAAACCCTGGCTGCTCGATGCGATCATCGAGTGGGCGCCGGTCTTGCTGCTATTTGGCCTGTTCTGGTGGATGGCGAACAGCGCCCGCCGGGGTCAAGGGGGAATGTTCGGTTTCGGCCGACTTAAGGCGCGGCGCTATTCGAGCGAACAGCCGGGAGTCACCTTCAGCGACGTTGCCGGGGCCGACGAGGCCAAGGCCGAGTTGCAGGAGGAAGTGGATTTTCTCCGGAATCCACAGAAGTACCACGACCTGGGCGCGCGTATTCCCAAGGGGGTTCTCCTGGTCGGGCAGCCGGGCACGGGCAAGACTCTGCTGGCGCGAGCTGTCGCCGGCGAAGCGGGGGTTCCGTTCTTCAGCATCAACGGCTCTGAATTCGTCGAGATGTTTGTCGGGGTCGGCGCCAGCCGCGTGCGTGACCTCTTCCGCCAAGCCAAGGAGGCCGCCCCGGCTATCGTGTTCATCGACGAACTGGATGCTGTGGGGCGCCGCCGGGGCGCCGGTGTCGGTATGGTAAACGACGAGCGCGAGCAGACCCTGAATCAACTGCTCGGCGAACTCGACGGCTTCGACCCGCGTCTCGAAGTTATCATCCTGGCCGCGACCAACCGGCCGGATGTGCTCGACCCGGCGCTTTTGCGGCCCGGACGTTTTGACCGGCAGGTAGTAATCGAACTCCCCGACCGTAAGGGGCGCGAAGGCATCCTGCGGATCCACGCGAAGCGGCTGCGGCTGGCGAACGACGTCGATCCGGCGATGCTGGCGCGCGAGACGATCGGCCTTAATGGCGCCGACCTTGCTAACCTTTGCAACGAGGCGGCATTGGTCGCGGCGCGGCACAACAAGAGCGCGGTCGCGATGGCGGATTTCGAGGAGGCGCACGACAAAGTCCGGCTCGGCGTTGCCCATCCACAACTGATTGATCCCAAAGAGCGGCGCGTGGTCGCTTACCATGAAGCCGGACACGCGGTCGTCGCCTGGTTCACCCCGCCCGCCGACCCGGTGCAAAAGGTGACGATCGTTCCGCACGGTCAGGCGCTCGGCATGACCCAGCAGGTTCCCGGTGAAGAGCGCCACAACTTCAATCAGGCGTATCTGAAAGCCCGCCTGGCCGTGATGCTGGCCGGCCGCACTGCCGAAGAGATTGCCCTTGGCGAGATTACTACTGGCGCCGAGAACGATCTGGTCGAAGCGACGCGGCTGGCGCGCCGGATGGTTACCCGGTGGGGGATGGGAGAACTCGGCCCGATCGCTTTCCGGGCCGACGAACAACAGCCGTTCCTGGGCTATGAGCTCGCGCAAAGGCCCGACTACAGTGAAGCAACTGCCGCCGCAATCGACGCTGAAGTTCGGCGCCTGCTTGATGAAGCGCATGAAGACGTGCGCCGCCAGTTGACTGCCGCGCGGGAGCCATTGGACCGGCTGGTCGATGCGTTGTTGCGGGAGGAAACGGTCAATCTCGACCAGCTTAATCGCATTCTCGGCCCTCGCGCCGAGGACGAACCGGAGCACACCAAAGCGCGCGCTGGCGCGCTTTCGTGAGACCAATAACGTCGAGAGCTCCTGCCCGTGTGGTGGCTCAGTTCTAGAGCGTCGCCCGACTTAGAATTAAAGCATCGCAAACACTGTCATCCATTCGTGTATCAAACTAAACAGGCTGATAAGTTTTAAACGCTATATGTTGCTTCAATTTGGTATCGATGGCATCATTTTGTTGCTGGCTGACCGATTCGAAATCTATTGAGGGGGGTATCTGAGCCATGTATCGTGTCACACAGACTTCCGTCCCGGAAATCACCCATAAAAAAGCACCGCTGAATCGTCTCATTCGGGACGCCGGAGGGGCTCATTCGCGGGATGTCCGAGAATCAACGCCACCGACGCTCGGGATGCTGCGAGAAGCCCTGTTTTTTTGTCCTGGTCCAGCGCCTGAGGAATTGGAAGGGGGATCGCGCCATCTCCATAATCCTCTTGAGCCCGGCATCGAACCGTCTAACCAAAGTGCTCGTAGACGAGCCAAGGGTTAGTGGGCCGCAGAAAAACGAGCGATTCTTGCAGTAATTTATGCGGTAGCGTCGACCCAAGGTCTGGCGCAATCTTTCGCCGTGCGTGTGTAACTCGCCCGACCGGGCTAAGCTGCGTATCGCGGTCGAGCAGTCTTGAGCCGGGTCTCGCCTACGGGTTAGGGGCAGTACCGGTACCCTGCAGCTCAAGATGACCGACAGGGTGATTAACCGCATTCGACACAACGGTGTCTATCTTACTCGAGGGTCGCAGGGCGGCAGGAGTAAAAGTCAGGGTAATTGTGGTTCCAGTCGTGGGCGCCAAGCTAAAGCTCGTCGGCCCGCGGATGCCGAACGGTGCTGGCGGGATATTCACCGTCCCGATCAACTGGGCAGCGCCAATGTTCTGCACCATCAGCTTGGCGGTGGAGGTGCTGCCCAACGCCGTATCGGGGAATACGATCTTGGTGGCTTGCAGGAGGATCTGAGGCTGTCCCTTCGATATCTCGAACACCGTTCCTCCCGCATCTGAACCTCCAGCGGAAATGTCATCGTATACCCCGCCGCCGCCGGTGGTGCCAAAGAGCTTGCCGCCCGTATTCATGATCAAGCCGCCAGGAAATTTGCCGTCGGTGCCATCGCCAAAGCTCCATAGAATTGCTTCGGTCCAACTTCCCTGGCTGGTTGACGGGGGCGTCAACTCGAACGCCATCCCACCAAAGTAGGTCCCATCGTTTTCGGCGGTGCCGTAGAGATTGCCGCTTGGATCCATAAGCAAACCGGCCAAGGGGTTAGAGCCGTCGTTGCCGTCAAAGTTCCAGAGGATCGACTCTGTCCAATTCCCCCCACTGATCGAGTGCGGCATCAGCTCGAACACCGTTCCGTAACCAAAAGCTCCTTGAGCCCCGCCAAAATAGGTCGTGCCGTAGAGATTCCCGCTCTTGTCCTTGATTAGACCGGCAAAGGGCGTATTGCCATCGTTGCCGTTGCCAAAGTTCCAGAGGATCGACTCGGTCCAATTGCCTCCGATTGTTGCGGGTGGGGTCAGCTTGAACACCGTCCCGTCGAAGAAAGGGGGTAGAAACGCCTTGTAAGCGCCGCCGCCGGTCGTTGTGCCGTAGAGGTTGCCCTCCTCGTCCGTGATCAGGCTCGTCTCGGGCTCGGCGCCGTCGGTGGGGTAACCGCCAAAATTCCAGAGAATTGACTCGGTCCAATTGCCTCCGATTGTTGCGGGCGGGGTCAGCTTGAACACCGTCCCCTCGCTGGAAGACCCGCCGTCGGCCCCGCCGAATTGGGTCGTGCCATAGAGACTGCCGCGCGTATCCATGATCACGCCGGCCCGGGGGTTATAGCCGTCTGTGCCGTTGGAGTTGAAGTTCCAGAGAATTGACTCGGTCCAATTTTCCCCGTCGGTCGAGGGTGGCGTCAATTTGAACACCGTCCCTCTACCGTAAGCCCCGCCGACCGCGGTCGTGCCGTAGAGATTGCCCCGCTTATCGGTGATCAGGCCGCCAGCGGGGAAAGCACCGTCTGCGCCGTTGCCAAAGTTCCAAAGGATGGATTCGTCGCCATTCGGCGTCAACTCAAACACTGTCCCACCGCCCGAAGGTCCAACGTCGGCCCCGCCGGTGGCGGTCGTGCCGTAGAGATTGCCCCGCTTGTCCAAGATCGGACCGGCCTCGGGTGCCGCGCCGTCCATGCCATTACCAAAACTCCAGCGGATGCCCTCGGTGGCGCCTAGTGCCTGCACAGCTGAACTAATGATGGCCAGCGTCAGAAGGCCGAAAACAGCGCGCAGAGATTCCGCTTTTGTTAATCGCACGTTAATCTCCTTGGTACGGTGCCGTGTTATCAATGAGGAGTTGCGCCGGTCGTCAGCCCAGAGACGAGATAAGATAGCAATTCAAGTCTTAAGCACGCAATAATTGCCAATTCTATCCATGGTTAAATGTAACCCTTCGTTGCGATTGAACTTGCCTTTTGTATCTCTTCCGGCTGCCGTGCGTTTGAAAAGCGGCGACCCGAAAGCTTGATTTGCCGATAGATCGCTCAGAATGGAGCGTCTTGCCTTGAACTATGCCGACGCGCGCCCGGTGGGGTGCCGAGTCGTCCATCCCGGCGTGGGAGTTGCCGTAGCACGTGAATTTTGTCGTAAGCACGTAAGAGATTCGTCAGGCTGAAGCGCATTCCCTGATTCTCGCTGCTGCTCCATCCGCTAAGATAGCATGCTAGATTGGAAACCAAACTGAGCGTACCAGCGGTCTCGTCAAGATCAGACAAAGACCTCAAGAGCTGCGGAAGCAGGGCAGAATGAAGACAATAATTGTCGCGGGCGGCGCCGGGTTCATTGGAGCGAACTTCGTGCGAACCGCCCTTTCGCGGCGCGAATGGCGAGTGATCGTCTTCGACAAATTGACTTATGCCGGAAGCCGTTTGAATCTACGGGAAGTCGAGAATAGTCCACAATATACCTTTCTGCTCGGCGATATCACTGATCGTCAAGCCGTCCGATCCGCTATAGAGCAGGTGCGGCCCGACGCAATTGTGAATTTTGCGGCTGAAACCCATGTCGATCGCTCGATCGACGGACCGCGCGGTTTTCTCGAGACCAATGTCCTCGGCACTTTTGAGATGCTCGATGCGGCTCGGGCCCATTGGGAGCGGCTCGATCTTTCCGGGCGCGCGAGCTTCCGCTTTCTTCATGTCTCAACCGACGAAGTGTACGGGTCGCTTGCTGATGGCTGTGCCTCCACGGAGGAGGCCCCATACGCCCCAAATTCACCGTACGCGGCCTCCAAGGCCTCGGCCGATCACTTTGTGCGGGCCTACCACGAGACTTACGGACTGCCCGTGTTGACCACCAACTGTTCCAACAATTACGGGTATTACCAGTACCCCGAAAAGCTGATCCCGCTGGTGGTCGCGAGTGCCACCGCCGGTAAGCCCATACCTGTCTACGGTGACGGTCTTAATGTTCGGGACTGGATATTCGTCGAAGATCATTGCGACGCTCTGATTGCCGTGCTTGAGCGTGGTCACGTTGGCGGAAAGTACAATATCGGCGCCAACAGCGAGTGTACGAATCTCGTATTGATTAACCAGCTATGCGCCATTCTCGATGAATTGTCGCCTCCCGGTCGCAATCCGGCGCTCGCGTCGCGCGGTATCGCACGCCATGCTGATCTCATAACCTTCGTTCGCGATCGCCCGGGACATGATCGGCGTTACGCGCTGGACTGCTCGCTGATTCAACGAGAGCTTGGCTGGATGGCGCGAACGAACCTTGCCGAGGGACTCCATGCAACGGTGCGCTGGTACCTGGCGAATCGCGAATGGTGTGAGGCTGTGCAGCGCGGTAACTACGCCGGCGAGCGTCTGGGGCTCGCGGCCGGGGCGTGATCCAATTTGTTTCGTCGCGGCAACTCCCGGTAAGCTGCGGTAATGGGTACTTATGCAGCCCCGCGCAAAGTCCGGGCGAGCGGGGATAGAGGATAGGCGGTGACTGATTCACAGACCTCCAGCGATCGGCCAAAGGGTAACCGACCGGTGTGTAAGGGGATCCTTCTCGCGGGAGGCTCCGGCACGCGGCTTTACCCGCTGACGCGTGCAATCTCGAAGCAACTCGCGCCGATTTACGATAAGCCTATGATCTACTATCCCCTGGCCACGCTCATGATGG
>JBKQPD010000302.1:0-19959 GCA_052145175.1 Binataceae bacterium (SeqCode)
CGCCTGTGTCGTGACAACGCAGTTCACGATCACACTTCTCGCGGCATGGGCGGGCCGCGCGGCCGGCTCATGGGGTCGAAAACCCTTATTGCTCATAGGATTCGGGGTGCTGCCGATCCGCGGCGTCCTTTACACCCTCACCCACAACCTCTACGTGCTGGTCGGCATCCAGCTGCTCGACGGCATCGGCGCCGGCATTTTCGGCGTCGTTTCCGTATTGGTGATCGCTGACCTGACGCGCGGCACCGGGCGGTTTAATCTTACCCTGGGCGCGATCGCGACGGCCGTGGGAATCGGCGCGGCTCTAAGTCAAACGATCGCCGGATCCATTGTTCACCACTTCAGCGACCGAGCCGGGTTTCTGTTCCTGGCCTCCGTGGCGGCAGCGGCCTTTGCGATCCTGTGGCTCTTCATGCCCGAAACCCTCCACTGGAAAGGCGGTGCTCACACGCCGACGTCGATGGCGAAACGTTGACGATTGCGAATGACACTATCTGGGCAATCGTCGCGCTGAGCACTCTCGGCGTGATCGTCCGCCCTTGGAACCTGCCTGAGGCGATTTGGGCCGTGACCGGCGCGGTCATGCTGATCGTGTTCGGTCTGCTGCCATGGAGCGACGCGCTGAAAGCGGTAGCTAAGGGGACCGATGTATACCTGTTTCTGGGCGGCATGATGCTGCTGGCGGAGTTGGCGCGAACCGAGGGTTTGTTTGACTTTCTGGCCGGGCAAGCCGCTCGCTTGGCGGGCGGCTCCGCGACGAAGCTGTTCGCGCTGGTTTATGCCGTCGGCACAGTGGTTACAGTTTTTATGTCGAACGACGCTACTGCGGTCGTTCTCACGCCGGCCGTGTTCGCCGCGACCAAGGCCGCCAAGGTGAAAGACCCGCTCCCCTACCTGTTGATCTGCGCGTTTATAGCTAACGCGGCAAGCTTCGTCCTGCCGATCTCAAATCCAGCCAACCTGATCATATTCCGCGACCATATGCCGCCGCTGCTGCAATGGCTGGGGCGGTTCGCGTTGCCATCGGTGCTGTCGATCACGGTTACTTACACGGTCCTCCGGTTCACCCAGCGCGCTTCGCTTAGCCAGGAGGTAATGGCCGCTGCGGCCGATGTACCTGGTCTGTCCAGCGGTGGCCGCCTGACCGCTTGCGGCATCGTGGGCACCGGAATCGTGCTGCTGCTTGTCTCCGGCTTCGGCGTTGAACTTGGATTGCCGACATTTGTCGCCGCCGTCGCGACGGCTGCGGTAGTGCTTTTTCTCAAGCGCGAGTCACCGTGGACCGTCATGAAGGACGCTTCCTGGGAAATCTTGCCGCTGGTGGCCGGTCTGTTCGTGCTGGTAGAAGCCCTTGACCGCAGCGGCGTGCTCAACGCGCTCATTCATGTTCTGCAAACGGCGACCGATCGTTCCGCGCTGGCGACCACTTGGGGAACGGGCGTGACTGTGGCCTTGATTAGCAACCTGGCAAACAACTTACCGGCCGGTCTGCTGGCTGGCTCCGTCGTGTCCGCTTCGCATGTGCCGCGGCAGGTCGCCAGCGCCGTGCTCATCGGCGTGGACCTCGGGCCGAATCTATCCGTTACGGGATCGCTCGCAACCATCCTTTGGCTGTCCGCGCTGCGGCGGGAAAATCAGGAAGTGAGTGCCTGGAGCTTTCTGAAACTCGGTTCAGTGATGATGCCTCCTGCTCTGCTGCTCGCGATTGCGGGCCTGCTCGTCACTGGGTTGATGTGACCTGCCCCGCGAAAGTAGAACGCATGAAGGCAAGAATTCGGGCCGGCGTCGTTAAGGCCGATTTTTCAGAGATAAATGACCTTCATCATACATTGTGGGTTCGGAAAGGGAGGAACCAAGAAATCCCCATTTCATCTGCCACATGCGCTTATTTCGTTGAAATACCGCTTTAGAATTCAGATCCTGATCCGTTCGACTTCATCGAGCGAAATCTCGTCCTGGGTCCGATCGTATAGCTTCGTAGTGCGCGGCGACTCGTGCGCCGCAATCTGCTGCGCGTGTTCGAGCGTGCCGCCATTTTGCATGTAAGTCGTGATACCGGTCGCACGAAATGTATGACAGCAGGTGGAATAGGGGAGGGCGGCCGCCGCCGCCCGCCGTTTGATCATCACTAAAACATCTGACCGCGCCATTGGGTTCTCGGTAAGCCTGTTTCCCTTCCGGATCGCCCGAAAGAGCAGCCCATTCTTGTCGGCGGCTGTGCCGGCCGCGTTGATCCAGGCATCCAGGTAGGCCGCAAGATTATGATGACATGGCACTTCGTGACGCTTGCCACCCTTTTCGTGCAGCCGGAGCCACGCCCGCTTGCCGTTCTCGAAGTAGTCCTCGATTCGCAGCGCCGCGGCAGCGCTCACGCGGGCGAAGCTGTAAACCATGACCCCGATTAGGGCGCGATCGCGGAGTCCACTGAGCTCGGTTACGTCGATTGAATCCAAGAGTTGCCGGGCCTGGTCCGCCGACAGCACAGGGGTCTTGCCGCGCTTCGCCACGTATTTAGGACCGCGAACCGAACCAGCCGGATTCGACGGCAGAATCCCACCAGTGACCAGATAATCGAACAGCTGCCGAACGGCCGCCAGATGCTGCTTGACCGTCGGTTTCGCCAGCTCGATCCCGATCTGCTCGACGTACGCCGCGACCGTCATAGGCTCGATATCGTCCAGCCCGAGGCCTCGCTCCTCCGACCAGTCGAAGAACTGCTTCACCGCGCGCGCGTAGGCGAGGCGGGTGTTGCGATTGCGGATGTTGGCCGTGAAGAACTCGATGAATCGCCGTCCCGCTCGTTCGCCGTGAGAAAGGATAGAAGAGGGCAGGGCGCCCATTCCCGCACGCGCCAGTACCGGCGGCAGCGGCAGCTCATCGATCAAGAGAATTGGCTGTTTGCCTGACATACTGACTTTCGGCTATTCTGCCATATTATGGAAGCATTGGCCAGTAAGGTCGGCCGGCGCGGCACCGTGGTGCTGCCGGCGAAGCTGCGCCGACGGCTCGGGATCGAAGAGGGCTCATTCGTCGTGGCCGAAGAGCGGGAAGACGGTATCCTGATCCGGCCGGCGACGGTGCTGCCGATCGAGATCTACACGCCAGAGCGCAGGGCCGAATTCCTGCTGAACAACGCCGTCAGTGCCGAGGACGATCGCCGGGCACGTGCCGAGGTGAAACGCCTGAGCCTGGATGCAGACCGGATCAAGCATCAGCGATCTTCAAAGCGTGGCTAGGGCAGGGCGCCTGCTGGCTTCCCCTTGGACCGCATCTTCCTCGACGCCAACGTCCTTTTTTCCGCTGCCTACCTGGAGATCTCCGGTCTGGGGCGATTATGGACCCTTGGCGACGTCGAGCTGCTGAGCTCGGCCTATGCCGTCGAAGAGGCCCGCCGGAATCTCGCCATCGACCGACCCGAGGCTCTCCCGCGCCTCGAACGGCTCACGGCTGCTATTTCACTTGTCGATGCGCCGCGGAGTCTCAAACTCCCGGCAAACATTCACCTCGATCAGAAGGACCAGCCAATTTTGTTAGCCGCGATTCACGGCAAGGCTGACTATCTTATGACCGGCGACGCGCGGCACTTCGCGCATCTCTACGGCAAGCGGATCAAGGGCGTCCTGGTGCTGCGCCCGGCGCAGTATTTCGAGCGTCGCCGACCGGCTTAAATGCCGGTTTCGGTGCCCTACTTTTGTCAGTCATAAAGGAGGTTATGCAGGGCTAACAGGCGGATACTACTCTTGGTTCTTTTGCTCGCTGATCTAGGCGCAGGGCCATTGCATTTACGCTGTGTTATCCGCGGACGGAAGCGCTGGAAAGGAGCTAAGGGAGGACCAGCACACTTGATCTCCTCAAAAGCGCTCACAGCGCTTGGGTGTCCATATTCCCCAGGAGCGCTCGGCTGAGATAAAGAGACGCAACGACGAAGCAGCAGAAGCGGGAATAAAGAGCAATGAGGTAATTGTCGAAAACCTCAGAGGATTAGCTCAAATGTCGATGCAACAGAACCAGCACGCCAACATCATCCGCACCATGACCGCCGAATCTCACACGTCTTTCGAGGCGTTCTGGCGGTCGCAGGCCGACGCCCAGAACACATGGGCCAGCATCGCGATAGAGGCACGTCCTCATCCCGTCCGCGTGCAAGACGACGCGCCTTTCCCGCTTAGAAAAACCCCGACGTAGCAACGGCCTCCCCGGGGTTACCAACCAAAGGGTCGGGCGAACAAAATAGACACGATTAGCACGAGACCGAACGCGAGATGAAACTTCGCCGCATCGAGGACCGCACGGTCGAGTTTCTCCGGCGCCGTTTCATTCAGGATGGTGCGTAGATTGGTCCATGCCGTGCCGATCGTGGCGACCGTCGCGAGCGCCAGCCAGGGCAGCGCGCCGACGACGACGTCGATGAGGGTGGCGGCATACGCACCCGCGTAAAGCAGCACCATCTCCAGATTTGCGGCGCGCCGCCCGCAGAGGTTGGCCAGCGTGAGCTTGTCATTTAGGACGTCCATGTCGATATCGCGAACGTTGTTGGCATGCAGAATCGCCGCAACGAGGAAGGCGATGGGCAACGAGGCGACGAGCGGCTGCCAGGCGAAGCGGAGGGCGGCAACATAGTAAGCCCCCACCACTATGACCGGCCCCATAAAGATGAAAACGGTCAATTCGCCCAGCGCCATGTAGCCTAATGCTGCGGGCCAGGCCGTATAAAAATAGCCCGCGGCAATGCTGGCAAGACCTATCACCAGGATCGGCCAGCCGCAAAGATAGACTAACACCAGTCCGGCAGCCGCACCGATCGCGAACGCCATGATGCCGCCCCACCAAACCTCTTCCGGACTGAGCAGACCTTGCTGAATGACCTTGCTGGAGCCCATCGATTCGGCGGTATCGATCCCGTTAACGTGGTCATAGTAGTCGTTAGTCAGATTGGTGCCGATATGGATCGCGACCGCTCCCAACAGCGCCAAGGCCAGCCGCGCGACCGAAAAGAACCCATCCCGCCACGCCATCGCCGTCCCGAGCAGCACGGGCGTGATCGAGAACTAGACAGCGCGTCAGCTAGTCCGCGTCTGGTACTTACCTCAGACTTTTGCGTCACTTCTTCTTGACCGCTTTGGCGGAGGCCGGTCTCGCCTTCACAGCCGCAGCGGCTACACCCAGTACCGCGTCCTTGAGCGCCTTGGCGGGGGTGAAGCGCAGCCGCGTGCGCGCCGGAATCTTAATCTGCTCGCCAGTTGCGGGATTGCGCCCGACGCGGGCCTTCAGCTTGC
Organism: Binataceae bacterium (SeqCode); assembly: GCA_052145175.1. Lineage (GTDB taxonomy): Bacteria > Desulfobacterota > Binatia > Binatales > Binataceae > JAJPHI01. Next base: position 5,277 of record JBKQPD010000302.1, read on the forward strand.
GTTTGCGGAAAATACCCAAGCCGGCAAGGCGAATTGATCCTCCTTTTTGAGCTCACGCACGACGAGCGCGTTAAGTTCATCGAGCGTCAGCTTCGCTTCCTTCTTGCCGATTCCGACCTTCTCGACCAAATGGCCCATCACCTGCGTCTGCGTCATCCTGCACCTCTCCCTTTGATTATCGCATGCCGAATTAAACCTTACAGAGGCTGAACGGGAACCTCAGCGAGTTCAAGTACCGGGCTGTTCATTGCGGTACGGATTGGCCGACGTGCGCGGGCCCAGCGCAGGTTCTTTCTTGAGGGACCTTGCCCTTTTTCCCCGCCTATTCTTATGACTGATAAATTCTGTTACCGGTCAGAAGAACATAGAAAAAGAAATAAGGCCTCACCAGCCATGCAAGATTCTCGGGCAGGTCCCTCCCCGCTGTTCTTATCTTCGACAGTTTGAAGGTCTCCTTCGAAATCGACCGTTCTGGTATTCTGTCGGCCGGCGATTATAATCCGGATTTCCGTTTTATTCTGGGATTTCAACTCGCGCTTGTAGCTTGCCGGATCGGCGACGTCGCAAGTCACGCTCAGACCCGCGCTTCCAGCACCAGATTGAACGGGGTGGCGGTGGCGCGCCGTACGCGCGAGAATCCTCCGCTCAATATAACTTCTCGCAATTTGGTTTCACCGGCCTGAGTGCCGAGAGCCAGACCGACTTCCTGAGACAAGGATGCGGGGACGCAAATCTGCGTCGATGCGGAATAGAATATGCGGCCGATCGGATTGAGATTGTCCGCCATTTGATCGCTGGCGAAGGGCTCGACGATCATCCATGTGCCGCCCGATTTCAAAGTCGACTTGACGTGCGTAGCCACTCCAATGGGATCGCCCATGTCATGGAGGCAGTCGAAGAATGCAACCAGATCGTAGGTGCCGGGAAATTCTTTGGCCGAGGCGCGCTGGAAGGTGATTCGGTCAGCGACGCCGCCCTCGCGCGCCAGCTCCCGCGCACGCACCAGCGATGGTTCGTGATAGTCGAAGCCTGAGAATTGCGACTTCGGAAATGCCTTGGCCAGCAAAACGGTCGACGCGCCATGACCGCATCCGACGTCCGCCACGTGCGCGCCCCGTTCGAGCTTTTCCTTGACGCCTTCCAACGCCGGGATCCATTCTGACACCAAATGCATCGCGTAGCCCGGGCGGAAAAATCTCTCCGTGCCACGGAAAAGGCAGGGATCGTGCTCATGCCATCCGACACCTCCACCGGTGCGGAACGCCGCCTCGACCTTGGGTAGATCGCGCGCGGCAGCGGCGGCAATTTCGAACATCGCGGGAAAAAAGGCGGGTCCGTTCTCATCGGCGAGAATCAATGCGTGCTCGGGTGAAATCGAAAATTGCTCCGTCGCAGGGTCAAAATTGATATAGCCACCCGCCGCCTGCGCAGCCGCCCACTCCCGCACGTAGCGCACCGCCGTGCCGGTGTGCGAGGCGAGTTCCGCGGAGGTCAACGGCCCGGCGGCCGCGAGTGCCTTATACAATCCTAATTTGTCGCCCAGAAGGACCAGCCCGATGCCCAGCGCGGCGCCCACCTCGCCGAGCATCTTGCCGAGGAGTTGCTGGAGCTTTGCTTCGTCGATTGCCATTGCAGGCCTCCTTGAAGTGAAATTGCCCGACGAATTCGCCGAGCATTCGTTCCCGATCTCATTCAATAATAGGCGGTGATCAGGATCGATGCGGCCACCGCCATGATGGCTTTTTTTGGCCCGCGCCGGGTTCGAAGTCTGACGAACCGGGCGTGGATATAATTGTTCTTGTAACCACCCCGAGCAGGTTTCGGCAAGGACTGGGAACACTGGCCCAAGGCCTTAGCCGGTCTGGGTCGGCTCCGTGCCGTCATTTATTCGGCACTTTTAGCGCTTTCGCCTCGCTAGGGGTCACCTGGACGTTATCATTCATTAGATCCGGCCGGCCAGAAAGAGGCAGAGAGTGGCCTCTCTTATAATTAGCCGGTTTGTGTGATTTTAAAGTCTGCGCTTCCAACACTCGATCTGGTCGCGCTCGATAATCGTGACCTGACGGAAATACTCTCGCGGTGAAGAGACCGGCGATGCTGCCACCGATAACTACCGCATGGTCTCCCAGATGAGCCATTCGTTGGTCCTCTTCAGGCGCGCCGTACAGCAAAGCAATTGCCGTACCTCCGATAAGCTCGCAAAGTCATGGAAGTAAAATGTCCCCTGCGAAGTTCCCTTGACAGTCGATGCCATGCGGCCCTGGCACCTCCGCCAGTTTTCTCGACGAACCATGACTCTTAGAAATCTGGCGCACAGCGTCGGGCGAGGTGACGCGCGACGTAAGGAGTTCAGGGTCGATCATATGCCGGACGGAGGCCAGGAGCGCTTCCGCCTCGACCCGCGGTGCGATCTTGCGAAAGGGCGTTCACGTTGGGAAGGTACTCAAGAAGGCGCGTGCAGCGCTTCTGTGACGCTCGTCTTCCATCTCTCGCGGGCCGCGACCGTGAAGTAGCCGCCGAGCAGGAGTTGCCGATTCGCCAACTGCTCATTGCGATAGCATGGCCCAGGGGATCTGGAACGCAGCCGTGCCTCAGCGTGTCCGATAGACTATTTTGATCGGCACCGTCAGGGAGCCTTCGCCGCTGTAGCTGAAACTCGCAGCGCTGAACGATGGTGGTGAGAGCGTCGCCGCGCGCATCGTTCGAGAATCCATAACCCTTCGCCGGCAAACCTATGAAATTGAAGTCCATTTTGCCGTTCACATTGCTATCGTCGAGGACGGTGACGGCATAGGTTCCGGCAGGAACGCCCGTGAAATCGCACACGGCCACCCGGTCATGTTTTTGGGTCCACATACGGTGAAGCGGTTTCGCCTCGTCGCGGGGAAAACCATCCGGGCCGTTGAAAAGCGAGCATCCGACGCGGCCGTTGTTATCGCGCAAACCCTTTACCACGACGCGAATTCCGCTGTCGGAAGCGGCCAATAAAGATGGTGCGGGTGGAACTGCCAGCGTTAGAACGAGTGCTGCCGCACCCAACCGTGAAAGCTTGCCGAGGGAGAAACGTGGAATTGTAAGGAGTTGATGGGTCGACGCACTTTGATTTTTACTAAGCTCCATGCACACGCGGATTTTGTCCCAGCTCTCGGGAGAATACTCAACCACAGGGACTGACAATAAGCAGAAGTTTCAAATGAGCAGATGGTTCAATGTTGGGAATCAGCCTCGGAGCGCCACGGACACCTCGACGGCGCCGTGGTGGTCTGTCCGACTACGACCCTCGCTCCGCGCAAGCGCTCGATCCGCCGCTTGCCGCGCTGAATGGGTGGCGTTAAAGAGATCTAGTTCGGGCCCGTACTCCTCAGCAATCGGCGAAAGTGCCAAATCCTTGTAATCGACCGCGTTACGTTCCCTTTCAACGCTTCGCCGTACAGCTTCGATTCGGTAGAGGAAGCGCAGTCCCGGTGGATATGTTCGGAGAAAGTCGCGTACCCGTCGCATGAAGACTGCTGCCAAATTCTCCCGCGGAAACGTGCTACGGCGTTGCCGGCGGCTTTTGCGGCGAATCACCCCGCTCTGGAGAGGGTGCACATGCTCAAAGGCATAGCTTGCATAAAAATAAAAGATCGTGAACGCAAGTCGTGTACTCCGAATCCCGCTGGTCTTGGCGCGCCGCAATAGGGTCTTGATATGTTCCGGGCTGTAATAGAGATGCCAGGCCCGATCGTAGATTGACTGCCACTCCGCGGCGGTCATTCGCGGATGGCCTGTGACTGCGTGCTCGACGTCGTAGTTGTTGAGATCCGGCGACATCTCGACGCCTCGCCGATAGAGATCCAGATGATCCTTGGAGCCAGGTAGTGGCGTGAGCATAAAAACTCGATGAGGTCGATCGGCAACTCGCGCTGAATGATCTTGATATCACGCTCAATTGACTCGGCCGTATCGTTAGGAAACCCCAGGATATAGCCCGCGTAGGTAATGACCTTGGCATCGTGCCAGGCCTGCAGCATCGCGCGGTATTCAGTGATCCGATTCTGGCCCTTGGAGGCGCTCTTGAGGCTCTCCGGATTGATGTTCTCAAGCCCGATGAAAACCTTTTTGCAGCCTGCGAGCGCCGCTTTTTTTATAAACCCCGGAATTTTGTGCGAAAGGGTGTCGACCTGTAACGTGAGGTGCACCTTGAGCTTATCCCTGTTCCTCAGCTCGATGATGCGGTCGAGAATCTCCTCCCAATTGCGATTGCGCGCGAAATCGTCGTCGCTGATAAAGAACGATTTGGTTCCTTGGGCGAGGTTTTTCCGGATTAGTTGCTCGATATCATCTGCTGTGCGAAAGCGCGACTTGCGCCCCTGGACATTGATGATCGTGCAAAACGAGCAGCTGAACGGGCATCCCCGCCCGGCGTCAAAGCAGCCCATCGCTCCTGCATACCGGCGCACGTAACGCCGCGGCATGAACGGCAGCGGCTGCTGGCCGAGTTCAGGTAGGTCGGACATAAAGTTGTAGATGGGCTCGAGCCGGTCTTCAGCGGCAGCGCGGAGCAAGTCGCCGAAATGGTCTTCGACCTCCCCTGCAAAAAGCGTGATCCCGAGCTCGACCGCTTCACGCAGCTCCGGCGTCAGCTCCGGCAGCATCGCCAGCGAGCCACTGATGTGGAAGCCGCCTATGGCGACCTTGAGGCCGGCGGCGCGTAGCTCCCGCGCCATGTCCATCGTGCGCGGGAACTGGTTGGTCTGCACACCAACAAAGCAGACCAAGCCGGCGTTCTCATTGCGCTTCATGCGCCGGATAATCCGCCGAATCGGAATTGTCGCATTGGTCTCATCGCGCGCTTCAATCTCGATACCGACGTCGTCGCCGAGCACGCGCCGCTCGCAGGCATCGAGCGCTATGCCATAGAGCGCCGAAAGGGAGTTGGATGGAATGAATCCACGCCACCATTGGATTACGTAGCCATCGTCATCGTAATGCGAGGGCTTGATCAGCTCGATCAGGAATCGCTTGCGGTATCGTGCCATCCGAAGTGACCTCTAAACCAAAGATTCTCCGGCCGCTTCCGCGCGGCGCGGTGGTCTTATAGCAAGGCCGAACAGGCCCCTCGGACCCGAGGCGTGACCGAGCAGTGTGATTTCACCCCGGCCCTCTGCTCAGCGGGCTCCGCGGCCCAGGATGCCGGCCGCTTCCAGCGCACGAATACGTTCGGGCTCGAGCCCAAGCAACCCGTGGAGAATTTCCTCGTTGTGCTCACCCAGAGTCGGCGCCTCGAGCTCGAGATGGCGCGGGAACTCGGAAAACCGCAACGGGAAACCTGGCAGTTCAAGCTCACCCAGAAAACGATCACTCACCGTCCGGACGATCTCACGTTCGCGCAGGTGGGGATGCTGCATCGCCTGTTCGACTGACAGGACTGGCGCATATGGGACGCGATTCTCCTCGAGCACGTGGTAAATCTCGTCATCGCTCGAGCGCGAGTCGAGCCACTCCTGCACAATGCGCCTAACCTCATCCGCGTTCGAGACCCGATCCATATGCTCCCTGAAGCGGGCATCTTCAGCCAGTTCCGGCCGACCCATCGCACGACACAAGAGGGGCCACTGGCGGTCCGCCCCCGCGATAATCAAAACCGGATTTGGCCTGCCGTTGAAAATCCCGACCGGGCAAATCAGATAATGATGTGAACCGTTGCGATAGGGGCGCATCGCACCATGGCTCGCGCTGAGTAACTGCACCGCGGAATCGTGGTAGCTGAAGTAGCAATCGAGCAGCGAGGTTTCGATGTACTGACCCTTTCCGCTCCGTTCGCGATAGAGCAGCGCATATCCGATAGCGGCGGTCGCGTGTGCACCTGTACTGATATCGCCGATACTCATCTGCGGAATAATCGGCGGCCGGTCCGCATAACCGAGCATATCGAGCACGCCGGCATAAGCCGCGCCGATCATGTCGAATCCCGGGCGGTTGGCGAGCGGCCCGCCTTGTCCGAGTGTCGAGACGGAACACATGATAATCCGCGGGTTGATCGCGCTCACGACCATGTAGTCCAGACCCATGCGCGCCATCACGCCCGGTGAGAAATTCTCGACCAGTACATCAACCTTCGGAATCATCTCCTTGATCAGCGCGAGACCGGCGGGCGCCTTGATATCGATGCAGAGGCTCTTCTTCCCGCGATTCTGCTGAACGTAAAAGGCACTGCGTCCATCGCGTAAGTAAGGAATGAAGCGGCCATAATCACCGATCGGCGCCATCTCCACCTTGATCACTTCGGCGCCCATCTCGGCCAGGTAACGAGTCGCGGTAGGGCCGGCCAGGTATTGGGTGAAGTCCAAAACCCGAAAACCGTCCAGCACATGCGTTGGTGTTGGCATCGACATCAAGCCTCTCCGGCTTCGCCCAGGCGCTGACGATCGACCGAACCCATCAGGGCTGCGTTTGTTCGAGCTGCCCGATCACATCGATCAAACCGGGGTCGTCCGGCGCAAAGTCCAACTTGTTCATCCCCAGGTACGGGTTAGGGAACTTGGCCATCTCCTCGGGCGAGTTGTCGCAATATACCTCGAGTTCGTGTCCATCGGGGTCGCGGAAATAGATACTCTTCGTGACGCCGTGGTCGACGGTGAAGGAAATCGGCACGTGCTTTTCCTTGAATTCTTCATAGGCCGCGCGAAGCTCCTGCTCATTGCGGAGGCGGAAGGCGACGTGCGCCAACCCAATCTGTTTGGCCCGCAAGCCGTCGGCCTCCGGCCCCACCTCGAACAGCGCGATTTCGTGGTGGTCGCGGCGATTGTTGGCCAGAAACACCGCGCGAATCCCCGGGATCTCCATCATTATGTCCATGCCCAGCACCTCGGTATAGAAAGCGCGGGAGCGCTGCACGTCTCGCACCTTCAAAACCACGTGGCCGATTCGTTCTGCTTTGATCATAGTGCGCCTCCCAGGTCTGTTTTTGGTGCTCTAGGGCTCTTGGTTATATGGGCCCCCCGCCGTGTGGTCCATTTTTCGCATCGCGCCGTCCGTGCGTTACGCCTCGCCTTGCCGTAGCTGATATTGGGGCTGAAAGCAAAAGCTGCCTCCCCTTCGGTCATCTAAAGTTAGTGGTCCGCGGCGATTCAGTCGTTGGCGATGGTTCTGGGCGTGCTCCAGAATCCCACCGATTTCGAGAGACGCAGTGATTGCCGGTGGCGCGAAAAGTGTGGCAGCAGGTCGAGTAGCGACGTCTCCGATGTCAAGCAGTACCGATCGATCCCCGAACAATTACCGCGCCGCCCGCGCGCACAAGGCGCGGCAGAAAAGGGGAGGGGATCATGATCCATGCGGTTGGCGATAATTACTCCGACACTCCGGCGCCGCTGGGTGACAGATACCCTTGTGGAGCCGGCTGGCGACCTGCCGGCGCTTTTGGTGGACAGCCGAGGCAATGCGACCGAAACGGTAACCGCGCCCATCTTACTGCGGCGGAAGTGCTGCAGTCGCCCTTTTCGTGAATATGAAATCCGTGCTGTCCGCTCAACTCGAAGAAGCTGACACGCACTTTCCATTGCCTACGACCGTCCTCATCATGATCTATAAGCACAGGTTTGGCGCCGCTGAGAAATAAGGCCTCACCAGCTATGCAAGATCCCCGGATCAATTTCGTCACCAGTATCTTTCAGGGGCTCACGGGCACAGGCCGTGTGCCTTTACCCTGCAGTCCGATTTGGTCAGTGCTGTTACGCACCGAGTTCGAGAGAACCTTGTCGACCTTATGAGAGGTTGCGGTCGAAGTCGGCGTGAAAGTCAGTGTAATCGTGGTGTGCGTTCTGGGCGCCAGGCTGAAGCTACCCGATCCGCTCAGGCCGAATGGCGCTGACGGGGTATCCACCGTTCCGATCAACCGATTAGGTGCAACGTTCTCCACCTCCAACGTGGCAGTGGAGGTCTTTCCAACCACCGTATTGGGGAACACGATGCTCGTCGGACTCAAGAGGATCTCCGGGCCGGCGGGCGTCGGAGTTCCCGTCGGCGTTGCGGTCGCCGTCGGCGTTGCGGTCGCCGTAGGCGTTGCGGTCGCCGTAGGCGTGGCAGTCGCCGTAGGTGTGGCAGTCGCCGTAGGTGTTGCGGTCGCCGTAGGTGTTGCGGTCGCCGTAGGTGTGGCAGTCACGGTCACCGTCGGCGTCGCAGTGGCGGTTGGAGTCGGGGTTGGCGTCGCTGTCGCCGTCGGGGACGATCCCGCTGTGGGGGTCGCCGTCGGCGTACCGACCGGGCCACTCTGCGCGAGCTTGACGACGAAGGCGTTACGGCTACTCTCGGAAGAATAAGTGAACTGGGGTTGGAAAGCGCCGGCCGTACCAAAACCACTGCTACCAATCGATCCAGTGATGTAGGCATTGTCATCGCTATCGACCGCGATGCCGCTAGCCTGATCGCTGAGGAAGCCTTCGCCCCAAAGGAGTTCGATCGAATAGACCAGTGAGGCGCCGTCCGCGCTTAACTCCGTTGCAAAAGCGCACTCGCCATCTGAGCAATCACCTCCTGGTTCAATAGTTTGGATCGGGCCATCAATACTTTGCAGGGTCTGAGTAGTGACGGGGATAGCGCTGGAGGATGAGCCGGTGATGTAGGCGTCCCCAGTGGAATCGACCGCGATGCCGCTGCCAACCGCGCCCCCGTTGCCGCCATCCTGAATCAAAGCCGAATAGATAACCGCGTCGCCACCGGGGTCGACCTTTGTGACGAACGCGGCCGGGACCCCGCCGGGGCCGAAGACACTTGTCGCGGGGAAATCAGGCGAATGGGCCGACCCTGTAACGTAGGCGTCGCCGCTGGAATCCACCGCGATGCCGTCGCCTTCATCACCGTAAAAGGAGTCGAAACCGCTCCCGCCCAGGTAGGTCGAGTAGACCAGCATGCTGAGAGTGTTGAATTTGGTCACGAAGACGGCGTACGGGGCGACGAGCATACGCTGGTAAGCCGAGGGCGTAGTAGGAAAGTCGGTGGAAGCAGTATACCCGGTGACATACGCTGCCCCGCTGGAATCCACCGTGATCGCGTTGCCTTGATCGCCGCCGCTGCCGCCCAGATAGGTCGAAAAGGGGTCCTCGAAGGGGCCTGGACAAGGCTGGTCGAACGGCAACGAGCCGTCGGCGCAGAACTTAGTCACGAAAGCCTTCGCGTTGGCGCCCAACGTGGTCTGGAAGGCGGCTACAGTCAAGGGGAAGTTGGTGGAACCGGTGGTACCGGTAACCCAGGCGTCGCCAGCGGAATCCACCGCGATGCCGTGCGCGTAGTCGCCGCCGTTCCCGCCCAGATAGGTGGAATAGGTCGTGCCGGAGCCCGCGCTGCACGTTCCGCTTATGTACAACGAGCCGTCGGCGCAGAACTTGGTCACGAAGGCGCTGCCAAAACTACTGCCCGGGCTACCCTGGAAGGCGTTAAGGGTGGGGAAGTCCGTTGAGTAGGTAGTACCGGTAACGTAGGCGTCGCCAGCGGAATCCACCGCGATGCCGCTCCCATACTCCCCTCCGCCAAAATTCCCACCGGTCCCGCCCAGATAGGTCGAAAAAATCAGTGAGCTGCCGTCCGCGCTGAACTTGGTCACGTAAGCGGTCGGCGCAAAGCCCGGCGGCGGCGGTACGCAGCCGACGCCGATGCAGACCCCGCCAAGAAATCCTTTGAAGGTCGGGTCAAATGCGTTCACGAGTGGAAACCCCGGATTGGAGGTTTGACCGGTGACGTAGGCCTCGCCCTTGGAGTCCACGGCGATGGCGGCGCCTTGATCGTCATTGCCCCCTTGGGATCCCGTTAAATTCCCTGCGCCGCTCCCGCCCAGGTAGGTCGAATAGAGCGCCACACCATTCGCGAGAAACTTGCTCACAAAAGCATTGCTGGTAAAATGCACCAGCCCATTGTTGGTAGCCTGGTAGGGCGCAGCCGTGGGAAAATTGTTGGAATAGGTGATTCCGGTGACATAGGCGTTGTCGTTGGAATCCACCGCAATTGCGGAGCCGGCATCAGTGAAAATGATACCGCTGCCAGTTGGAGTTCCGCTGCCGCCCAAGTAGGTCGAGTAGACGAGCGTGTTGCCGTCGACACTGAACTTGGTCACGAAGCCGTCCAAAAAGCCCAGGTTGGAAGGCTGGTAGGGGTTGATCGTGGGAAAGCCACTCCCCGTCGAACCCGTAACGTAGACGCTGCCGCTGGAATCCACCGCGATCCCGGTGCCAACCGTGCTTTCAGTCAAGGAATTAGTACTTGTCGCACCCAGATAGGTCGAACGGAACAGAGCGCCAGAGGGGGCGAATACGCTCACGAAGGCATTGGTACCGTTTACGTTGTTGGGAGTGAATTGGTAGGCGGCCACGGTCGGAAAATCCGAGGAGCAAGCCTGGCCTGTAACGTAGGCGTTACCGTTCGAGTCCACCGCGATACTATTGCCAGAATCACCGTTGGGGAATGGTACATCACACAGGATGGTCCCGCTACCGCCCAGATAGGTCGAATAGGGCTTTTCCTGGACCAAGCCGGTGTCTGCCGTACATGGTCCACTACTGGGCAACGAGCCGTCGGCACAGAATTTGGTCACAAAGGCGTTGCCGATGACAGTACTATTGTTGGAGCCCTGGAAGGCATTCGCGGTCGGAAAGTCGGACGAAAAGGTGTATCCCGTCACAATCGCGTCGCCGCTGGTGTCAACCGCAATCCCCCGACCAGCATCACCCGCGAACATCGCTATCCCGCTGCCGCCGAGGTAGGTCGAGTAGACCAGCGTGCCGCTGCTGCTGAATTCGGTCACGAAGGCATTGCTCACACCATTGGCAGTCCCATTGTTGGAGCCCTGGAAGGCATTCGCGGTCGGAAAGTCGGACGAAGTGGTTTGCCCAGTGATATAAGCGCTGATGTTTGAGCTGCTGGATGAAGAGAGGGCGATACCCGCGCCGGAATCCGTCCCGCTGCCGCCCAGATAGGTCGAATAGACTAAAGAACTGCCGGCGGCGTTGAGTTCAGTCACAAATGCATTGCTGGCGCCCTTAAGTGAGGCTTGGTAGGGCGATGACGTGGGAAAGTCGGTGGAGGTGGTCGTGCCCGTGACGTAGGCGTCGCCATTATCGTCAACGGCAATACTCGCGCCGGAATCAATCCCGCTGCCGCCCAGATAGGTCGAATACATCAGGGTACTGCCGTCGGGGCTGAACTTGGTCACGAAGGCGTTGGCGGTGCCGTATGTGCCGTTCTTGCCTCCCTGGTAGGGTGCCGAAGTCGGGAAGTTGTTGGAATAAGTTTGGCCCGTTACATAGGTATTGCCGAGCCCGAGCGGGTCCGTCGCAATCCCGTTGCCGGAATCGCCACCGCCCTTGGAGTTTAGGGCGGCCTGGCTACCGCCCAGGTAGCTGGCGAAGTCCACATAGGGGTCCACCACCAGTGGCCGCGCATGATCATACGAGGCGACGTTGAAACGCACCAGGCGCTCCTCGCCCGCCCCGCGGCTCACGACGTAACCGCCAGCGACTTCGCGGCCCGCTTCGCGGCTCCCCTGGTAGAGGCGGGGCTTGACCAGCTTGAGCGCGCGCCCCGCGCCGAATCCCACGGTCAAGTTGCCGATGCGATCAACCGCGACGTTGGCGGCCCCGGCCAGTCCCAGTTCGATCTCATCCGGGTTCGCGCCCGGCGCCACGATGAAGTCAAATTCAAGCTGGTTCTGATTCCCGTAGTAAGCAATATCGATCCCACGCCATACGCCGTGCTGAATGACCCTGCCGTAGGTCGGGACGCCCGCGTGCCACTGCTTGGGATCGTTGCCGATAAAGTAATTCACCCGGCCCGGCATCGGCTCGGCCGCATCGATCGCCGGATGGGCATTCGCACCAACCAGCTTCATCGCCACCAGATCGAGCCGGGCCTTCGCCCCGTGATTGGTCTTGGCCTTCTCCGCCAACGCTGTTTTGACCTGCGTGATAAATTTGGTCCGGGACAGGCCCGTCCGATCGGACCGGCCGCGATCGGCACCAGCCGCCCGACTATCGCCGTGTTGAAGCGCCAGCACGACCGCGTGGTCGGTGATAAACAGGTTGTAGGCGGGAGTATGCGCGAGGTATTTGACCGCCGCCGCCACCTGCCCCTGATTAGGCTCAAACCCTAATGGCCGGGTCATGCGGGTCGCCGCGAGTGCGGGGCCCGACGGGGACTGAGCCTTACCTTGGCGATCGGCTGATGCCGACAACCGGGCACCGTCCGGCCGTCCCCGGCCAGCGCCACCCACTGGTCGATTCTGCGTCGCGGCGATCGCCGTCACACAGACGCCAAGGAGGACGAGCAAGACGATTTTGAAGTATGCGCTCTTCATCAAATCCTCCCAAAGCAGCGGTCAGATGTGCGACACCGACGGCGGTCCGCCGGGCAAATAGCAAATGTCACCGGCGCTAAAACGCTCCCGCCCATTCGAGCAAGCTCGGGTTATCCTGCCTTCGTATAATCAGCGGCTCGCTTTAATAGTCGGAATTTCTATTTTGCGGTCCTAGATTTGCATCGATAAGAGGTCGTTTGCAAACGCTAACTTCGACAGGGCTGTTAGGCCAAAGGGCCTTCGACGGTGTCACAAGTCGCCAATTCGCCAAGTTTTGACACGAAATAGGCGCAACGAGCGTTTTTCTGCCGATATCACACGCGCTTAATACAAAGGTCTGGATTTCATATCGGTGACATGTCGAGCTTCATCAATGTCCGCAGAATCGGTATGTGCGCTCGCTGACATGAATAAGGAGCCGCCTTCATCCAGAGTAGGGCGACCATTTAGAATTTGATGCGTGCGACTTCGTCAAAGGAAAGCTCCTCGCGCGTGCGGTCGTAGAGTTTCGTGGTCCGTGGCGATTCATGATTGGCGATCGTCTGGGCGTGTTCGAGCGTCCCACCGTTTTCGAGATAGGTGGTGATGCCGGTGGCACGAAACGTATGGCAGCACGTCGAATAGGGGAGGGCGGCGACCTTGGCCCGGCGCTTGATCATGTGAAACACGTCGAAGCGGGACAGGGCCCTTGCGCTCAGTCGCTCGCCCTTGCCCACACTGCGGAACAACGGCGCTTTCTTTTCGCGGGCGACGTCGGCTGCCGTCAGCCAGGCCTGCAGGTACTCGGCAAGCTGCGCATGGCAGGGCACCTCGTGGCGCTTGCCGCCCTTCTCGTGCAGCCGCAGCCACCGGTTTTGGCGATGTTGAAAGTAATCGCCGACCTTCATCGCGACGACCGCGCCGACCCGCGCGAAGCTGTAGACCATGATTCCGATCAGCGCCCGGTCGCGCAGCCCAATTAAAGTATCACTTTCAATTGAGTCCAGCAGCTGGCGGGCCTCGGCGGCCGACAACACCGGGGTCTTGCCGCGCTTCACCACATACTTGGGTCCGCGCACCGAGGCCGCCGGATTGTTCTCCAGAATCCCCCCGGTGGTCAGGTAATCGAAGAGCTGACGTATGGCGGCGAGATGCTGCTTGACGGTGGGCTTCGCGACCGTGCCGCCGAGCTGCTCGACGTACGCCGCGACCGTGATCGGCTCGATATCACGGAGCTCCAGCCGGCTTTCGTCGCACCAATCGAAGAAGCGTTTGACCGCGCGCGCATACGCGGCCCGCGTGTTGCGGTTGCGGATGCTGGCGGTGAAGAATTCGATGAAGCGGTGGCTGGCGCGCTCTCCCTCGGCGCGTACCAGGGCTGGCAGCGCTTCGAGGCCAGCGCGGACGAGTGCCGGCGGCGGAACTATCTCTTCGGTTAGGACGATTGGCGACTTGGCCACGACTCAGGCCCCTGCCCTTAAGCCTCCCTTTTTATAGCACATAAAGCGGCTTATGTGCTATAAACGGCAAAGGGCAGGGCGGGATTTGCGGGCACCGTAACCTGCGGCGCCTAGATTCGATTCGCTTGGCTTCGAAGCCTCGCTGCGGTCAACGGCATTCCGACCTGGGCGATGGAGTCAATGAATTCGTCCGGTCTCAGCGAGGGGGCTCGCAGGCGACTGCGCATTCGAGCGACCGCAGCGACAGCTTCGTGCTCGTCCAGATCAAACAGATGATCGACGAACCAATCCGGGTGCGCTGCGGCGATACCATACGATGCTAGGGCGGCCGCTGGGAAGTCCTTCAGATTGACCGTTACGATCAGATCAACCCGGGCGTGAAGAGCCGCCGCCACAACATGGCGATCATCGAGATCAGGCAGAATGACTGCTGGAATGAGAGTTTCGAAGCCAAAAACCGAGGCGGCCGGAAACGCTCTATCCATCGCGCTACGAGCCGCTTCAAGCTGCGCCCGTGTTAGATCCGGCCGATTCGCGAGAACATTGGTCATCCATTCTTCATGGATTTTGTCGGACCAAATCGGACGAAAAAGACCCGTAGCTGCGAGGCTCAAAAGTAAATCGCGAAGCCGGGCAGGATAGAGAACACAGGAATCCAGCAGCGCCGAGATTGCCGCCACGCGAGTCTAGTAGAGTTTTAGTTCCTGCGCTTGAGCGGCTAATAAATCGAGCGCTTCGTCTCGAATCGCGGCCGTCTTGCACTTGTATTCCAGCAAGGGCGAGAGCGGAATCCTGCGATGCGCACCAACCTTTCGGAAGGGAATTTCGCCTTTCTCCAGCAGCCCAATCACAAAGGGCCGCGAGACGTTCAGAATTTCGGCCGCCTCATAGGTTGTGACTTCTTTGCGCAACGGGACAATAC
>JBKQPD010000303.1:0-9558 GCA_052145175.1 Binataceae bacterium (SeqCode)
CGTATTGAAGTTGCTGAGCGAGGTTGGTGACGGTGGCGGTTGCCTGCTCCAGTTGCAGGAGCTGGGTGGCGTACATCGTGGGATCGAAGACGGTGTCGCCGACCCCCAGGACGGCGTGCGCACGTAGCGGAGTGACGAGTGGAACAGTAAGCAAAAGCAGCCCGGTTGCGACCAAACGAGTAAATCTTGCAGAGTTCAATGCAGTATCCCCCTTCCATTGATATTGAGTGGTAAATTGCCGTGGTCGCCGAAGAGCGCCGCCGTGGGCGTCTCCATCCGCTGATGGAGGCGGTCGAGGTAGTCCGCCCAGTCGTCCAGTTCATGCTGACGGAGCCACGCGACGGTCCAGCGGTCACCGTGCAGTTTGATCAGCTGGCGTGCGAGCAACAGGTCGTCCTTGGCACTGGCACCGATAAAGGCCAAGGCCGCCGGTCCGAGGGCGAACTGGAAGAGCTGCCGGCCAAGTGACGAGACGTAATAGTAATGGCGCTTGGGAGTGGCCTCGGCGATGATCTCGATCTGCCGGTCGCTGAGACCGAAGCGGTGATAGAGTTCGCGGCTCGCCGCATTCGTCGCCTCGGGATTGGGCAGATAGAGCCGGGTTGGACAGGATTCGAGAATCACGTCGCGATGCGGCGAATTGGCGATCTCGCTGAGGCTCTGCGTCGCGAGCACGACCGCCGCATTCTTTTTGCGCAAGGTGCGCAGCCACTCCTCGATCTTCGCGCCGAAGAGGCTCTGGGCGAGCATGATCCAGGCCTCGTCGAGGATGATGAGGGTGGGCCGCCCGTCGAGCCGCTGATCGATCCGGTGGAAGAGATAGGTGATGACGGGGACGATTACTTTTGGTCCCATCGCCATCAGGGTTTCGAGCTCGAAGGTGACAAAGTTGCCTGCGAGCAGCACGTCGTGGTCGGCGTCGAGAAAGCGGCCAAGCGGCCCCGCCAGCGAGAACGTCCCGAGACCGTCGCGCAACGGGTGATCCTGCACGTGGGTGACAAGGTTGCTGATGGTCCGTTGCGCGGGCGGCGCCTCGGCGACCAGGGTGAGTGCGCGCCAGAGCGCCTTGCGCTGGGTCGGGATGAGACGGACTTCATGCAGTTCCAGCCAGTCTTCGAGCTGGGTTTGGAGCTTCATGCGGTCGGTCTCGTCGTCGATGCAGGCAAGCGGCTGCAAGGGGACCTCCTCCTCGCCGAGATCTAGATGCTGTCCGCCCAGCGCTTTGGTGAGCACGAAGGCGGAGTAGCCCTTGTCGAAGAAAAAGATCTGCCCTTCGGGCACGGCACGGAAGTTGGCGGCGATGGTGCCGAGGGCGACACTCTTGCCGCCGCCGGTAGGGCCGAAGATCGCGGTATGCCCGGTATCGCTGGTGTGGAGGTTGAAGCGGAACGGCGTGCTACCGCTGGTCGCGCCATAACAAAGCGCTGGCGTCTCCTGCGGATAGTATGGGCACGGATTAGTGGCAAGTCCCGGCCAGATGCTGGTCAGCGGCAGGATGTCGGCGAGGTTCTGCGTATTGACCAGCGGCCGCCGCACGTCGTACCAGCCCTGTCCGGGCAATGACCCGAGCCACGCCTCGGCGGCGTTGATGGTTTCGATCCGTGGATCGAACCCCATGTTCTGGCAGAACTTGAAGACGAGCTGCGCATGCTCATCGGCCGCCGCGGCAGTATCTTCGGTGATGATCACCTTGGGGGTGACGTAACAGAAGCGGACAGCGCCGCCTTCGGCCTCGGCGATCGCGTCATCGGCGTCGGCCGCCATGCGCAACGCATGCTGATTCTGGAAGGCCGCGCCGGTACCCGAACCAAAGTGCTCGCTGATGACGCCGCGGAGCCCAAGCCGCTTCTGGAACCAGTTGCGCCGATAGATTGAAAGTTGATTGACCGCTGTGCGGGGTCCGACCGGAATGCCACGAATCGAATAGCGGTAGCCGAACGGCAACTCACTCAGGAACGCGGCCATGCCGGCGAAAGAGAACGGCGGGAACGCGGCCAGGGCGACGACCCGAAGGTGGCGTCCGCCGATGCGTGGCTTGAAGCCGGTGATAAAGTCCTGATTCCCGATGACCGCGTCGAGAAAGGTCGGTGTCCGCGGCGCGGCAATCGCACTCATCCGGCCGTTGATGCAGCTAACGAGATGGGAGAGCAGCGCGGGCATCGCGAGCGGCGTGAGCTTCCACACCGGGCTGATGGAGTCTGCGAACTCGCGCAGACGCTGCTGGAACCAGTCGAGTTGCTGCCGCCAGTCGGCCTGCTGCGACGTGCCGGTCACGAACATCCCGGCGATCCTTGTCTGCATCGCCGTTGGCGGCCGATAGGTGATCGTCAGGAAGCAGCGGGTCTCGAAGTGCTGGCCTTCCTCGGCGTAGTGCACTTCCCGTTCGCGATCGAGCGTGGCACTGACCGGATCGGGAAAGCTGCGTTCCGGATAGGCGACGCTCGGGTAACGGATCAGGTCGACGTTGTACATGAAGCCGTCGTCGAGCCGCAGGAGCGCCAGGTTGGCCTGGGCGCGATGGGCGTCGAGTCTCCTCGGTGCTCGCCGAGTTGAGATCAAGCCCACTACACTCGAAGGTGGCCAGGTAGGACCCATCCTTCTGCGCGACGGTGTGATTATCAACCGCGAAGGCGTAATTGAGCAGATCGGGCAGCCCGCGCCGCCGATCGCGCCTTCGTCTTAGATCTTTGAACTCTCTGAGCATCATATTCTTCCCCTCCTTCTCTAACCCCGCATCTCCTTGACGCTCGGTACGGACGAATGCACCCGTGCGGGTTGCGCGAAAATCGAGGCCCGTGCGAGGTAGCAGTCCTGGTAGCGGATGTGACGGACGTAGACCCGGCTAAGTTGCGGGTCGAACTTCGCGGCTTGCACCAGCGCCCAATGGCCGCCGGTCAACAGCAGCACTCCAAACAGAATGGTGTAGGTATGCAGGCCGCTGCCGAGAATCAGTGCGGCGGCAGTGATCCAGTTGGCGATTGCGAGCGGACGTTCGGCGCCCGCCAGCAGGATCGGACGGGTGAGCGATTGATGAATTGCGCTCACCCGTCGTTCTCCGTGCTTCATGATGAATCCTCCTCGAATTCTTGACGCAGCTCGCAGACTCGCTTGCTCGCTGCGGCTCGAAGACTCGCCTCCGCTAGTGGCCCTAGAAGAGCGCTCCGCCCAGCGGGAACAGTGCGGTCATGAGGGTCGTGGCACCGAGCGCTGCCGCGCCGCCGAAGGCGACCGCTGACATCTTCCGCACGCCGGTGCCATGTTCACTGACCGACCAGAGGATGCCCGTACCGATAATCGCCGAGGTCGTGACCGCGTGGGCGACCGGCCCCTGCAAATCGTTCTGCAGGGTGGTGAGCGGCGTATCCCACGGCAGGATGCCCGCTGTCGTCGACGCGAATACCCGCAGCGGCCACGCGATCGTGACGACGCCGTAAGCGCAGGCGATACCCATCGCCAGCCTTCGTAACGCAGTCCTGAAGTCCTTCAACCGTTTCATCTTCCCAACCTCCTGAATGTCACGCCTTGGCGGCGTGTGATTCCGACATTTCAGCCACAGTAAGTCTGAAGCCTGTGTGCGGGTCGTAGCCTTGCACCCGCATTAGTTCAGTGACCCGGCGGCCTGCCGGGGTGCGCACAATGAAGGCGATCAGGTTGATCGTTTCCACGACCAACTCGGGTTGCGGCGGCACGCCGGCTTCCTGGACCAGGCTCGACAACCGCGTCAGCGCCGCGGCGGCACTGTTCGCATGAATCGTCGTCACCCCGCCGGGATGGCCGGTGTTCCAGGCCTTGAGCAGCGCGAGCGCCTCGGCGCCCCGCACTTCACCAATGATGATGCGGTCGGGGCGTAGTCGCATGGTGGTGCGGACGAGACGGGTCATGTCGGCGTTATCGGCGGTATGCAGCTGAACCAGGTTGCGGGCGCGGCACTGCAGTTCTAGGGTGTCCTCGATAATCACGTAGCGCTCGTTGGGGTCGGAGCGGGCGACGATCTCATTGATCTGGGCACCGGCGAAAGTGGTCTTGCCCGAACCGGTGCCGCCCGCGATGAGCAGATTCAGCCGCCGATCGGTCGCGTCGCGGAGCACGTTCGCATAGCGAGTGTGCAGGATGTTGTCGCGGACGTAATCGTCGAGCGTATAGAGCACCTGCGCGGGTTTGCGCATCACGCAGCAGGGTTTACGCGCGACTGGCGGCAACAAGCCTTCAAAGCGGATGCCGCCGATCAACAGCTCGCCCTCGATGATGGGATTCGCGGCGTTGGCGACCATGCCGAGTGAAGCGGCGACCGTGCCGATCAGGCTTTCGACCTGCGTCGCCGCAAGCACCAGGCCGGCGTCGTGCATCCCCTTGCCGTACGACTCGAACCAGACGTGGCCGTCGTCGTTGATGATGATTTCCGTGACTTCGCGATCATCGATAGCGGCCAGCAACCGTGGTCCGAGTTGCCGTTGCAGCAACTCGCCGAGTCGCCGCTCCTGAACGTGTTGCGCGGCGATCATGCGGATTCTCCGCTGCGGCTCGCGCCGTTTTTGGAAGCCGGCGGCGCTTCGTCCATCCGCTTCAGGATTTCCTCGACTTCGGCGCGCCAGCCGCGATGCCGCCGTTGGCCGGACGCGAGGGCGGGTTTGCGTTGGGCCTCGGGAATCTCCGGCAGATGGCTCAGCATGCTCAACGCGAACTGGTCGAGCATCGTGAGCAGGGTAGTGAGCTGATGGGCGAGCGGCTTCAAGCCGTCCGCGCTGGTCGCGCGAATAGCCTGCACGATGCGCTTCTCCGTCGCGGCCAGCGTGGCATCGGAGTAGGTCAGCCCGCCCGCCCCTGCGGCGTGAAAGAGTCTTTCCTTGACGTAACGCGACAACGTGATGCCGCGTTCGTCAGCCTCGTCGCGCAGCCGATGGAACTCTTCTTCACTCAGATAGGCGGTGAGTTGTCGTCTCATAGTAGTCTCTCCCGTTTCTCGTCCGTGTCTGGCGGGTTGCTCTCGTCTTTCAGGGCAAACCGGAGGAGCGAAAGTTGGCGTGGCTGCTTCGCAGACAGTCGGGGCGTGGACTTGGCCGGAGCCGAAGCCCTGCGTTTTTCAATTTTCTCGCTTGTGACTGCTGGCGCCCCTGGCGAATCATCGACGGGTGGGACGCTCGCGGCTATGGCGGCATTCGTCGGCGACGGCAGCGCGATGCGATCACTTGGCGGGGGCGGGATGGTCGCCCGGCGCTTGAAGAAGGGGTCGTTGTAGTAGCGCAGCTTGCGCGCCCGAATCGCGGGTCGGCCGCTCGTGAAGATCAGCGCCTCGTTGTCACCGAGCCGCATCACCTCGTCGGGGGTGATCAAGGGACGTGCGACCTCAGGCTCCGAAACGCTCGCCCCGGCGTTCGAAACGGTTCGATGGGCGTGGCGCACCGTGGTCTCGCCGGTCATCTGGGAAAGGAGCCGCGCGGTCTCGATCCGGTTCGGCGCAAAAGCCACGCGCGTGTGGCAGTTGGAGGTGATCGCTTCATCATGGCCGTAGGCCGCATGGATCTGGCTAAGGTCCTGGGCGATAAGGCAGGCCTTGATGCCATAGCCGGCGACCAGCGCGAGCGACTCGGCAAAGACATCGAGCCGGCCAAGACTGGGAAACTCGTCGATCATGAGCAAGAGCCGGTGCCGATAGCCGGTGACCGCGCGGCCGTCGCGAAACTCGAGATATTCAGTGAGCCGATGCAGAATCTGCGCGAGCATCAGACGGATCACCGGCTTGAGGCTGTTCTTGTGGGCCAGCGGGACTTCGACATAGAGCGATACCGGCCGCTCATGGTTCATGAGATCGGTAATGCGGAAATCCGAGACCGCCGTATTCGCCGCGATCACCGGATCGCGATAGAGCTCCAGAAACCCTTTTACCTCCGAGATCACGCCCGAGCGCTCGTTGGGACTCTTGTCGAGCACGCTGCGCATGGCGCGGGCGATAATCGGGTGCGTCCTGGTCGGGTTGCCGTGTGGGTCGGTCCAGCGCTGTGAACCGTCCGGATCGTGCTCGGCCCGCATGATCTGCTGGAGGGTGTCGTCGATCGGCTGGCTGGGGTCGCAGAGGCGCGCTTCGAGGCCGTTCAGGGTTTGCTCCCGTCCGGCGTAGAGCTGGTCGAGGATCATGCCGGTGAGGAAGGCCGAGCCTTCACGCGACCAGTGATCGGGCAATCCCTTGCCGTCCGGGTCGATGATCATCTGCACGATATTGCGGACGTCGCGGATTTCGTCGGGCGTGCGCAGCCGCACCTCGGCCAGCGGATTGTAGCGGGCACCGTCAGTATCGGGCGCGGCCGGCGCGAATTTGAGACAGCGTTGGCCCATGCGCTTGCGGGTACCCGCAGTGAGCGCCCAGTTCTCGCCCTTGAGGTCGTGGACGAGCACGGAATGCGGCCACGTGAGCAGGGTTGGGATCACGATGCCGACCCCCTTGCCGGAGCGGGTCGGGGCGAACACCAGCACATGGGCGGGGCCGCAATCGCGCAGGTAGGTCGGGCGACCCCATTGCGACCAGAGGCCGAGATAGATCCCTGCACGCTGCGCTACGGGTCGCACGAATCGCAACGCGACGCCCAGTTTTCGGAGGCGGCCGGGCGGATCGATCTGGCGTGCCGCACGCAGGTCACGCGTGGTGGCCCAGCGGGCCGAACCGTGTAAATCCGAGACGTTGGCGAACCAGCCGTGGCGGACAACCGCAATCGCGCCACAGGCGAGTCCGGCAACCACCGCCAGTGGCAACAGCGCTTGCCATGCGCACGCGGTCCAGAGCGGTTGCAACGCGGGCGCCCAGTACCAGCGCGTCCACCACGTGATCCACGCCCAGGGCGCATAGACCGGCCCAACAATCGGCAGATGAAAAAGTGGCTGACCAAGCCATCCGGCGTAGCCCAATACACGCGCCGCGTGTTGCGTCGTCACCTGATTGATCGCGAGCAACGCCGCGACGAACGAGAGAATCGCGCGCCGTTTGACCCGCGCGAGTCGTGCGTCAAAGGCGGAGCCGGAGAAGCGATAGAAACGTTGTTCAGCCATGGTGCGGCCTCCGTCGTTCGCGGACGCGATCCAGCCCGTGGTCCTGACTCTGTTTGCGGGCGTGCGCGCGGCTCTTGATGACGTCCTTCGACCGCTGCCGCACGCGCAGCTCCTGTTCGTGATTCGCCGCGAGTTGCCAGGTGTGATCGTCGATACGCTTGGCCAGCCCGAGTGCGCTGAGAAACTGCAGGCGGTCGAGTTCCTGCTCCGCGCGAATCCGGCCACCCTCGCTGTGCGCCTGAAACTGCGCGTAACTGAGGCGGCCGGTGGCGTCAGTCTTGTGCCGCAGCGCGCGATCGAGCTCGGTCCATTGCTCGCGCCGGACCGCCCGCTCCCGTGCCCGCAGCATTTCGGGTTCGAGCCGTGGCCCGAGTTCACGGGTCGCGATCTCCTGACTACGGATGCGCAGCCCACTGCGCAGATAGTCGCGATTGATTTCGAGCGGACGGCCATGCTCCCGCACGCCACGCACGAGCAAATGGACGTGAGCGTCGTCGGTGTTGTGGTGGTCGATCGCGACCCACTGCAGCTTGGTGCCGAAGTCGCGTTCCATCTGCGCGGTCAGCGCGCGGACATGGTCGCGGAGATTGAGCCGGTCCGCATCCTCGGGCGAAACGATGAAGCGCCACAGCAACTCATCGGTCTTCTCCCAGCCACGCACGGTGGCGACGAGGTCGATACCCTCGTGCTCCGCGTCGAAGCCCAACCCCTTGGCGAACTCCTGCTGCGCCCCGGGTCGCCCGAGGTAGCGGGCGTGAGCCGCCCACGCGCCACTCCAGCGGTTACGCGAGAAGGACGCTTTGACCACGCTGCGGCGGGCATAGGTCGGCGGCTCGCAGACGTGGACCCGCGCGGCGCGATTGCCGCTGAGACTCCCACTGGGCTGCTGGTGGCGGAGGCTGCGCCGCACGCCCATCCGCTGGAGGGCTCGCGCCCACCACGGGACGAGCTTCTGGGGACGCCCGGCCGGCTCGTGGCGCAATTTGAGGTCAACTTCAGTCTGCCGCAGGAACCTAATCGGCTTCACGGGTCGCCTCCGTCATCGCTTCGCTCAACGCGAGGACCAGCCGGGTCGGTTCGGCCGGTACCTGGCCGCCGAGCGCTGCGATAATCTCGCGTACCTGCGAGCTGCTCAGGGTGAGCGCATGCAGGTCCTGCGCGCGGGTCCATGACTTCCACGCTCGTTTGCCGGTCGCCCGCAGATCCAGTTTCTTGCGCCCGAGCGCGGCGACCTGTTGCCGTTGTCCGGCACTCAGAGCCTTGGCCTCCTGAGCAACGCTGAGCAGCGCGCCCAGCAGAAAGTCGGGTGGTTCGAGATCGAGCCCGGCCAAGGCGATCAAGCCGCCCAGGTTGGCCAGATGGTGGACCCGCAGACCCTGCTCCTGACTGTGTCCGTTGCCATTGCCGTTAGTACCCATGACTTCACCACGTCAGAACAGGTTGCAGTTTGCCCCCGACATTCGCGAGCGGAACCGGCCCGAAGTAGCGCGCGTCCCAGCTGCGCCGGTCGTTGAAGCCGAAGAGCCAGACTTCCTTGTCAGCGACTACACGTTGGCCCCAGGCGACATGCGCGAGCGGACGGCCGTGGCTGTCGTGCGCCGCGGTCGCGCTGTGCGCGATGCGCTCGCCGTTGATCGCGACCCAGCCGGGCTCGATCTCGACGACGTCGCCGGGCATCGCTGTCGCGAGCTTGCCGACCGGCTCTGCGTTGCCCGCGCATGGACCGGTGCGCAGATAGCCGCGGGCTAGTCCTTCCTGTGCGATGGCGACCGGCAGGCAGGCCGCGACCAGGTCGCCCCGCTGGAAGTCGCGGGACACGACGCGATAGACCCCGGCGGGCGCCGCGCTGTCGGTGTTCGCAATCAGGATTCCCAGCCCTTTGCCCATCCAGATTAAGAGCGCTCCGACGAAGACAATTCCGGACGCCGCCGCGAGCATGCGGCCCCCCGCTTCCAGCTGGCGAATTCGCAGCCAGAATGCCGGCGATCCGGGCGTCAGATCCGCCGTACGGCACGGTATGCAGCTCATGACCACCTCCGGGCGGCAAAGGCCGTGAGTTCGTTGGAGAATTCGTCCAAAATGCCGTGCCGCACCGCAGGTCCTTTATCTTGCTCTACGAACTCACGGCCCCTCCCCACCTCTTTTTCCTCACTCCAGCCTGGTTTCTGCGCGTAATATCCATTGCTGGAAAAATCCCTTCGTGAATTCATTGCACCCGCTCCGTAGCATTGATTGCCGGCCGCCCTGGTTTCCGTCCCGTACGCGTGGGTCCATCGAGTTCGGCTTTCATCTGTTTGCACAGCCGCCACATCGCCGCCGTAATCGTTTCGCCGACATCGAAACCCGCTTCTTCCGCGCGGCGGCGTAAAGCTTCAATTTCTCTTTT
The DNA here is from genome assembly GCA_052145175.1 of Binataceae bacterium (SeqCode). Taxonomy (GTDB): domain Bacteria; phylum Desulfobacterota; class Binatia; order Binatales; family Binataceae; genus JAJPHI01. Next base: position 9,425 of record JBKQPD010000303.1, read on the forward strand.
GAGCGGTACCGGCAGCTTGAAATTAATCGCTTCGTTTTCCTGTTTGCGCTTCAAAACGCCCATCGCATTGCTCCTTCCGTTTGGCTGGCGAAATTCACTTCCCGTAAGGGTTCGGGAAGACCAGGTCCTGCGTC
>JBKQPD010000304.1:0-21319 GCA_052145175.1 Binataceae bacterium (SeqCode)
ATCAGCTACTTCGTCGGGTGCTTCGAGCCCTAGGCCCGCGGCTTCTCTGTTTCTGGCTGGGAATCACGCTGGGCTTTCTCTCAGCCTTCATAACGCCAGTCGTAGCTGCGCTTATTTTCGTGGAAACAATTTCCCTGCTCCGTTGCGATCGCTCGACCGAAATCGCTGTGACGGTACTTGGATGTTTCGCCATCGGCTTTGGCTCGAGCCTCACGCCCTTGGGTATGCCCGGTATTGCAGTCGTTCTGCGCTCTCTGCACGCTGACTTTTGGTACCTTGCTCGTCTTCTCGGCCCTTTCATCGTCGTCGGCGTCGCTCTCGCCGTGGTTCCCACCTTGTTTCTGGCGTTCACCTCCAGCGAACGAATCGATCTGGTCGAAGACAAGGAATCGTGGAGCGTGGTCCTGTTCACCCGCCCGGGCAAGGTATACCTGTTTATTGCAGGACTTGTCGCACTTTCGGACGGGCTCAGGCCACTGGTCGACGTGTACGTCCATCGCCTTCCAATCGGCCTGTTGTTTTGGATGAACACCGTTTCCGCAATCGTCAACAACTCAACTCTGGCAGCGGTCGAGATTGGACCCTCCTTGAGTCCGCATCAGCAGCGCGCGGCACTACTCGGCTTATTGATCAGCGGAGGGGCTCTCGTCACCGGCAACATACCCAATATCGTCGCGGCAAGCCGCCTGGGCATCACCAGCCGGGAGTGGGCCCGGATCGGGCTCGGCACCGCGGCTTTGATGCTCATTCTGTGCTTCGCGGTTTTGCAGGCGATGGCGTTCTTCCAATAGCGGTTGGCGAACGCTTTTGCTGGTGTAAGGAAGAAAACATGAAGATTGAACGAATTCTGCTGCCGACGGACTTTTCGAAACATTCAATGGCGGCGCTGAATTATGCCATAGAGCTGGCGCGCGAGCACGAATCCGAAGTGATACTGGTCCACGTGGTTGAACCATTACCTTACGGGATCGCGCGTTGGTATGACCCTACCAAGCTGCTTGAGCATTATGGCGAGGTAGCGTCGGGCGAACTGGCGCGTTGCGAGCAAGAAGCCAAACGGCTGTATCCCAAATGCCGTAGCGAGCTTCATTTCGGCGTAGTTCACGAAGTAATCGGCGAGTTGGTGAGCAAACTGAGCGTGGACCTTATAGTCATGTCGATGCGCGGACAGACGCATCTGCTCGATCTCCTGATCGGCGGTATCGCCGAGAAAATCCTGAAGTATGCGCCGTGCCCCGTCCTCCGGATCCGCGCAACGTGACTAGACGCATCCGCGGCAGGGGTTGATCGTCCGGCGAAAGGGCATCCATGGATTGCTGCGGTGGTTGAGGAACGATTCAACTATAGGTGCCAGCGGGCCGTGTATGCTTTGCAGATGGCTTCCAGCATGGCGTTGTATTCGTGCTGCACATCTATCCCTAGGCTCAGCGGATCGCCCGGCTCTGGAATGTAAGGTGGGTTGACGTTGTCGATGAAAGCAGGGACGAGGAATAGGTAATCGTACCCGACGACATGGGTATGACCAGGAGGACGAGTCGGAAGTTGGCGAAATTTCGCGACAGTTCTGGTCGAATCGCCGGGTCGATTGATGCTGACCGCCCAAGCGAATTGTTCCCACAGGGTCTGATCACCCGATGATAGTCGCGGCAGTATCTTATTGTCGAACTCTGCGAGACGTTTTCTATAGAGAGGCTTTACCCTGTCCGGTACGTTCAAAACTCGATCGGCAACACCGATGATGACGGTGGCGACAAGAACGGCTTCGGCTTTAGCGTGATGTATAACTTGTAGGGCTTCGTTCAGGTCGTCGAACCGTGCGTATTGGTTGCGATGTGCGGTAATGACCGACTTATTCTCAACACAGAAACGTAACTCTTGGAGGTCCGGCTTCCCGGATGCGTCGGCTTTGCCGGCGAGAAGGTCAATCTTTCGGTTGCGAGCACCCGGAGTCCGCACATTCAGCCACGAGGTAATCCTGCCCCCCGTGTAGTCGGTTGCGAATGGAACGCATCGTTCCTGCAGGTCTTTCAGAATTTCTGTGCTGACAATATCGGAATGATCCTCCAGGCGTTGATTGTGGAAACCCCTAAGTTTTATTTGCTCGATAACAGCGTCGAAAGGCGTCGTCACCTGATCGCAAGCCTTTCAGGACCGACAAGATTCGGCAATTGTCGCTGCCGATAAGAAGCGGGTTGCCGGGCCGTCGACACCACGAGGTCATCCGGTACAGGCATCTCCTTCAAGACATTGCTTTGCAGTCTGAGGAAACTGTTTGTCGCTCTCTGGCAACGTCCAGTCAGCCATAGTGCTGCATCCGGAGAGTTGAGATATTTGCAAAGTCGATCGATGATCGCTGCATCTTCCGGGACAATGTAGTAGATGGAGTGACGGGGGACCAGCGAGCCTTCACGATCTATCCAAAAGTACGGATTCTCCGTAATGTCCTTGCACAGAATCTTAGGCCTCAGAATCTCGGCTAGCGGCGGCGTCTCGTGGAACGCATACCACGGCTTGCGGCGCGCGCACGTCCGCTCCATCAGACGGCCCCGCACTGTTGACAGGTAACGCCCGAGGGCTCCCAGTTCATGTTCGGCTAACAGATAACCTTTTTCCGTGTACGGAGTGAGCATCGCGTATTCAAGATGGCGGCCTATCTCGCCCGGTCTCGTTAACTCACGTCCCGCAATGGTCGGCCGGGCAAAGGCGGCCAATTCGGGCTCCAACGTATCTGCCCGGCGAACGAATACATCGTCAGCGCCGGTGGCAACACCGCAGCTGACCCTGACACAAATGTCTTCCAGTTTAGCTCTATCAGATTGCTCGTCAGGGACCCCGCCGATAAGCGGCATCCAGGACGAAGTACTATCCAGTCGACAGCTCCGCTGTGTTCCATCACGCATGCGGACTAAGGTGGCTTCGGTGGGTGGGCGATTAACGACCGTCGTTATCGTTGGGTACGTCACGAGCCCATTGAAGCTTCGCTCATCCATCAGCTCGATTTGCTCGATCTGAACTCGTTTCAACAACCTCCTCAGTGGAGCCGCCGTTTCGACATAGAGAAATTTCTCGGGCGTGATAAAGACCATGCGCCCACCTGGTCTCAGACTTTTTAGGGCGCGCTCGAAGAAAAGCAGATACAGGTCGAAACGCCCGCGCGCGGTCTCATACGCGGCACGGTACTCACGCTTTTCTTCCTCGGAGAAGCCGTAAATCGAGACATAGGGTGGGTTCCCGATTATAAAATCAAACGGTTCAATCGCGCCGGTCAGAAAGTCGCGTTGACGTATTTCGATGGAGTCAATTCCGCGAAACGCTGTTCGCGCCTGAGTTACACGGCCAGGCTCGGATTCGATCCCTACCATTTCCGGGAGCGTTAAGGCGTTTCTTTGACACCAGCGTACAACGCCCGCTAGAAACACCCCAGTTCCACATCCGGGATCGAGCAGGTTGTCGGATATCCTCGGCGGCCCGCCGCGGAATAGGCGCGACACCATGTGATCAACGATTGCAGGTGGTGTCGGAACGAAGCCTTTCACTTTAACTTGACCGCATCTTCGCTTTTATTACGATTCTAGGTTGCGGTCTAGTCGCGAGCGTTCCGCCGTCGCCGTTTTTTCTCATCCGACACGCGCTTGGTGGAATAACCCCATCCCTAGCTGGCTCGCCGAGTCGTGACGGCCTCCCGGATGGCGGGGGCGATCGCGCTCAGTGGGGTGCCGGTCGGGAAGACGCCGGCGGCGCCGAGCTTTTCCAGCGGCTCGACGTCCTTCGGCGGGATCGTACCGCCGACAAAGACCGCGACTTCGTCGCTGCGACCGGCGGCGCGTAATCCGTCGATCAACTTTGCGGTCAGCGCGAGATGCGCGCCGGAGAGTATACTCAGGCCGATCGCGTCGACATCTTCCTGCACCGCGGCGGCAATGATCTCGTCGGTGCTGCGCCGGAGTCCCGTGTAGATGACCTCCATCCCGGCGTCGCGCAGCGCATACGCGATAACCTTCGCGCCGCGATCATGGCCGTCGAGTCCCGGCTTGGCCACCAGGATACGTATCGCACGTTCGGTTGCGTCATTCGCCATCGAGGTCCCCTCACTCCTGCCCGCTCACAGGCCCGACGGCTCCTGAAAGGTGCCGAACTCCTCGCGCAGCAGGCCGCAGATTTCGCCGAGACTCGCGTAGGCCTTGACCGCGTCGAGGATGGCCGGCATCAGGTTGTCTGTGCCGCGCGCCGCTTCGCGCAGGTTGGCGAGGGTCCGTGCGACGAGCGCGTTGTCGCGCGAGACCTTGGCCTGCGCCAGCGCCTCGCGCTGACGGTTACCCAGGACCGGGTCGGTCTGATAGAGCTCGAGCTGCGCGCGCTCCGGCTCCTCCCGGGTGAACTTGTTGACCCCGACGACGACCCGCTCGCCGCTCTCGACCCGCTGCTGATGGCGATACGCTTCGGTCGCGATCTCCCGCTGGATCACGCCGTTCTGGATGCAATGGACCATCCCGCCCATCCGCTCAATTCGCTCGATGGTCGCCAGCGCCTCGCGCTCGACGCGGTCGGTCAGCGCCTCGACGAAATACGAGCCGCCGAGCGGGTCGACGACATTAGGAACGCCAGTCTCGTACGCGAGGATCTGCTGCGTGCGCAGGGCCAGCTCGGCGGTCGCCTCGGTCGGGATCGCGAAGGCCTCGTCCCAGGCCGCCGTGAAGACCGACTGCACGCCACCCAGCACCGAGGCGAGCGCCTGATACGCCACGCGCGTGATATTGTTCTGCGGCTGCTGCGCGGTGAGCGTGCTGCCGCCGCAGACGACGCCGAAACGGAACATCATGGCGCGCGGGTCGGTGGCGCCGAAGCGCTCCTTGAGCAGCCGGGCCCACAGCCGCCGGCCGGCGCGGTACTTCGCGACCTCCTCGAACAGATCGTTGTGCGTGTAGAAGTAGAAGCTGATGAGCTGGGCGAACTCGTCGACCTTCATGCCGCGCGCGACGCAGCGCTCCACGTAGGTCAGGCCGTCGGCGAGCGTGAAGGCCAGTTCCTGGACGGCGGTGGCGCCGGCGTCGCGGAAATGCGCCCCGGCGACGCTGATCGGATTGAAGCGCGGCGCGTTGGTCACGCAATGCTCGATCGTGTCGACGATCAGCCTGAGCGACGGCTCCGGCGGATAGATCCAGGTGCCGCGTGCGGCGTATTCCTTGAGGATATCGTTCTGAATCGTGCCCGCGATCTTCGCGGCGGGTACGCCCTGGCGCTCGGCGACGACGAGATACATCGCGAGCAGGATGGCGGCGGTCGAGTTGATCGTGAACGAGGTGCTGACGCGGTCCAGCGGAATCCCGTCAAACAGCGTCTCCATATCGGCGAGCGTGTCGATCGCTACCCCGACCCGGCCGACGTCGTCGATCGCCTCGGGATCGTCGGAATCGAGCCCGAGCTGGGTCGGCAGGTCGAGCGCGACCGAGATGCCGGTCTGACCCTGTTCGAGCAGCCACTTGTAGCGCTGGTTGGATTCCTTCGGGGTGCCGAAGCCGCTGTATTGGCGCATCGTCCACAGCCGTCCGCGATACATCGTGGGCTGCACACCGCGCGTGAACGGATAGCGGCCGGGCAGGCCGATATCCTGATCCGGATCGAGATGGCTGATACTTGCCGGCGTGTACAGTACGTCGAGTTCGATACCTGACGAGGTAAGCGCGGGCGGCGGAGCGGTCTTGCCACCGTTGGCGGCGTGCTTTACCGCGGCGCCGTTCGCTGCCGGGCTCGCATAGGGCTTGGCCGGCTCCGCACTCCCTGATCGACGAGCGTCTAAATCCTGTGCCATCGAAGGTTACCTCGCTCTCTTGTTGTCGTCCTTGACGCCGCTCGCAGACTCGCCTGCTCGGCTCCGCTGCGCTCCACCTAGTGCCCGCGCGTCTGCTCTGTCTGGCGCGCCAGGGGGCGGCCGAGTCCGCGAGGCGCGGCCAAATCAAAGACTCGCCTGCTCGCTCCGCGCGCTGACGCGCTCCCCTAGTGTCAGCGGCCTTTGAAGTTGGGCTCGCGACGTTCCTTGCGCGCGTCGAGCGCTTCCTGATGGTCCGCCGAAATCCAGGTGCGGGCAAAGAGGTCCGCTTCGAGCTCGCGCGCCTCCGCGTCGTCAGTCCGATCGTCCTCGTTGACCATCCGCTTGATTGCCCGCACGGCCAGGCGCGGATTACGCGCGACTTCGCGGGCGAGCGCGGTGGCCGTCGCGAGCACCTCGCCGCTCGCGACCACCCGATCGGCGAGACCGATACGCAGCGCCTCGGCCGCGTCGATCAACTCGCCGGTCAACAGCAGCGTCAAGGCGCGGGCGCGGCCGACGATACGCACGAGCCGCCGCCGTCCGCCCCAGGCCGGCGTGATCCCCAGATTGACCTGCTTGAAACCGAAATGGGCGGCGTCGCTGACGATACGGATATCGCAGCCAAGCGCGACCTCGCAGCCGCCGCCGAGGCAGTCACCATTGATCGCCCCGATCACAAGCGCCGGGAGCGCGCGCAGCCGCCCGGTAATCAACTGCATCCGGCGCGACATCGCGGCCGCCGCCTCGTGGGTGGTGATCTGCTCGAAGTCCTTGAGGTCGCCGCCCGAAACGAAGCTGCGCTCGCCCGCGCCGGTGAGGATCACCGCGGCCACGCCGGCGTCGGCTTCCAGCCAGTCGAGGGCGCGTTCGAGCTCCGCCATCGTGGCGAGGCTCACCGCGTTATGGACCTGCGGCCGGTTGATAACGAGCGTGGCGACCCCGTCGTGCGTGCTGAAACGCAGAAACTCGAGTCCGGGCAGCGGTTCGTGTGCGGTGGTGGTCATCAGACGAGGAACGTCAGATTATCGATATATTCGTCGCCGTTGACCAGCACGACCTTCTTGAAAAAGATTTTGAAGTCATCGCCGACCGGCCGGAGCTTGTGGGTCGACCGCCCGATGAAGACGTCCTGTTTGCCGCGGCGAACTTCGCCCAGCACGAAATTCGAATAGGCAGTGATCACACCGTCGTCGGCCTCCTCGACCTCGATATTCGAGACGACCCGGCGGAGCCGCGACGGCGGCGCCTGGGCGTGCGCGTTACCGCTCAGCAGACGCGTGATCCGCGCTTCGAGCCGCTTGCGATCATCGTAGATCGTCGAGACCTTGCGCATGGGATCGACATCATCGCCGCCGCAGGGAATCCAGTAGAGCGCGTCGTCGGCCCACAGCGCGAGCCACTCCGCGTAGGCGTTTTCGTCCATCAGACGCGCTTCACGATAAAGGAAGCGCTCGATTGCACGAGCATCCGTCGTCATCCGCGCGCTACCGTAACCGGGCCGAAACGCGCGTGGGTGCGCGCCGCTCGCGCGTTCCGCGGGGCGCATGTTGCGTCATGACCTTCTTGTAGTGGCTCCAGATGCCGCGCAGCGTCACCTCGTCGGTCATCTGGCCGACCAGCGTGCCGTCGCTGTCGCGATGTTCGCGATGGAGACCGCGGCCAATGATCAGCCAGGGGTCGAGCGTCGCCTCCATCCCGTCGCGCATCCGCGCGAACATCTCGACGTCGTCGGGCTGACCCATCCCGGCCGCACCGAAAAAGGCCTCGTGGCCGCGCAGGCGGCCCGCGTTCACTTCGTCCGAGACGCCCTTGAGCAGAGTGGGATAGAGGCAGATCTCCGTATGATCGACAGCGCTGGGCTGGGCGACCCGCAACTGCACGCCGATCAGAATCAGATTCGGAAAGATGTAGGTATGCGTACCGCCGGCATTGAGGATTTCGCCGGCGCGCTCCTTGCCGTAACGCTCCACCATGCGCTCGCGATAGGCGTCGCCGCCCGGCATGGTCGGCAGCACGTCACGTATCTTCGCTCCATGCTCGCGGTTGTAGCGCCGATAATCGAGCATCACATGGCCGTTGCCGAGGTCGCGCGTCTCGCCCGCGGAATTACCGTTGAAGACGTCGAGCCGCACGCCCATCTGGCTCTGCAACATGTCGAGGAAGGTCTCGTGGCTGAAGTTCGGATGGTAACCGTCCATCGCGTTCTCGATCTGGAACTTCCAGTTGGCCGGGTAGTCGAACTTGTTGACCCCGGAACGCGCGTCGAGTTCCCCCACCGGTGAGAGATCGATGAACAGGTCGAGTTGCTCCTTGGCGGGCGCGCCCAGATGGTCGTCGAGCGTGATCCCGGCGGGCGCCATACTACCGAAGACAAAGCCGCGATAGCTCTCGATCCGCGGCACCCGCAAGAGACCCAGTTCGTCCTTATGCAGCGTGTCCCCGTAGGCGTCCTGATAGGGCACGCCGGCGAGCTCGCCATTATTGCGATAGGTCCAGCCGTGATACGCGCAGCGGAAGGTACTCGCGTTGCCCTGCTCGACCTGACAGACGGTCGAGGCGCGATGACGGCATCGATTGAGCAGCAGCCGCACCTCGCCGTCGTGACCGCGCACCATGATAATCGGCTGTCGGCCGATACGGCGCAGGCGGAAATCTCCCGGATCGGGGATCTCGCTGGAGTGCCCGACGTAGACCCATCCGCGATGGAAAATCTGTTCGAGTTCGTCGGCAAAAATTTCGGGGTCCGTATAGAGGCTGGAGTGAACCCGGTCACGCTTGATCAGTGCGCCGTAATCAATTTTTCGCCGGATGCCCATGGGGACCTCCTTCTCGCGAGCCGGATACTTTGTCGCCGCCAAATCGCACGACCGTCCGGAAGGTAGACTAGCCCAGTCGGTCGGGCTTTTTCAAAGCTATTTCTGGCCCGCCGACTCCCAAGGGTTGACGACTGGAACCGACAGGTCGTCGAAATGCCGAATGTTGCGCGTCGCAAGCGTGGCGTGATGGGCGAGCGCAACCCCGGCGATCATCGCGTCACGCAGGTCACCTGCCCTACCCTTTTGTTGGCGCATCGACATGAGAACGGCAGCCTCGTGTGCCGCGTCGGTGTCGAAGGCCGCGACCCGCCGCTCGAGCTTTTCGTTGATAGTCTTCGCGAAAGCCTCGCTCAGCAGCGTCCGCCGTTTACCACTCGACATAATTGCGAGGCCGAAATGGATCTCAAGAATTGTGATGGACGTCGTCCAGATGGACAGGCGCGGTTGCCGGTCGAGCCACGCCACCACAACTTGCTCCGGTGGGTCGCGCATCAACGCTGAAAGCACGTTCGTATCGAGGATTATCATCAATCGAAAGTCGCGGGTTTAATCGCATGACCGCGTAACTCCGTGATATCGGCGTCTAAGCCGATGCCGGCGAACAATGCCGCGATCTCGGCGCCCAGCCCGGCTATCGGATGGCGGCCTTCGTCCTTTACAGCATCACGCAGAATATCGCGGACCTCCTCCTCCATGCTGTGGCCGTGCCGGATCGCACGCCGCCGCAACCTTTCCTTCACTTCATTTTCGAGATTGCGAACGATGACTTGAGCCATAATTTACCTGCTATCGTGATATCACAAAGTTGATCGGTTCGCCAGCATCCACCAGTTGTTTGGCCTGCCTTGCCGCGTGAGGTCTGATGCTCTAGCCTTGGACTGATGAACCATTCCTTACGGTCAGCGGTCCGCCAACCGGCGTCGGCAGAGCGGCCCTGACGAGCGTCGCCACTGCGCTGGCGGTCGCCGCGTGGCGGCTTCGACGACCAAAGCCTTGCAGGAATTCGAGCTGATCGCGCGGTTGTGCGCGACACTGCCCACGAGCCGCCGGACGATTCTCGGCGTCGGGGACGACTGCGCCGTGCTCGCGCCGGGGCGCGCCCGGCAACTCATCACAATCGACTCGATGGTCGAGGACGTGCATTTCAAGCGCGCGTGGACGACCCCCGAGGCGCTGGGCGCGCGCGCCCTCATCGTGAATCTGAGCGACGTGGCCGCGATGGGCGGCGTCCCGACGACGTGCGTCGTCAATCTCGCGGTCAGCCCCGGTCTCGACTACCGCTTCTTCGAACGGCTCTACGCCGGGTTGCGCGAGGCGGCCCTGGCGGCCCGGGTCGACGTGGTCGGTGGCAATGTTACGCGCGCGAATCAGCTCGCGATTACGATTGCGCTAATCGGCGAGGCCGGAAACGGCGTGATGCGGCGTGATCAGGCCCGCGTCGGCGATGCGATCTACGTCACCGGCACGCTCGGCGACGCCGCTCTCGGGTTGCGGATTCTGCAGGGCGCAACCAAGGCGCATGGGGCCAACCGCGCGTTTTTGCTCAAGCGGTTTCTGGCGCCGACCGCCCGCCTCGCGGCTGGCCGGAAACTCGCGCGGCTGCGACCAGTGCCCGCGGCGATCGATATCAGCGACGGCCTGTGGCAGGACCTCGGACACGTCCTCGCCGCGAGCGGGGTCGGCGCGGAGATTGCGGCGGACACGCTCCCTCTATCGTCCGCGTATCGCGTCGTGACGGGCGGTGACCCTCAACTCGCGCTCACCGGTGGCGACGACTACGAGCTGCTGTTCTGCTCGCCGACCGCGCTATCCGCGGCGGCGCTCGGCCGGCGGCTCGGTGTACCGGTGACCCATATCGGCCGGATCGTCAAACGCCGTGGCGCACGATTATTCACCAATGGACAACTGATTGCGGAATCGCCACCCGCGAGCGGGACGAGACGCGCGCGGACGTCCGCGCGCGTCGAGCAACCGCGGCTTGGCGGGTGGGATCAGTTGCGGGGCGGCGGGAACTGACGTGCTGCTGGCGCTGATCGTCGTCGTGCTGTTGTTGCTGAGTGGCCTGCTGGCTGCGTCCGAGACGGCGCTGTTCGCACTGGGGCGGATGGAGCATACGCGCGAACGCTTGAGCGCGGCCGTCCGCGAGGCCTGCGACCGCCTGATGGAGCGGCCGCTCGAGGCGCTCGTGATGATTATCGCGATGAACGAAGGCTGCAACGTCTTCGCCGAATGTCTCGCGACCGCCTTGTTGCTGACCTGGCTGGGGCCCCGTGGCGTGTGGGTCGCGGCGCCCGGGATGCTCGCCGTGGTGCTGATCTTTTGCGATATCACGCCCAAGACTTTTGCGCTGGGCCATCCGGCCGGGGTCGCGCGGATCATGGCGCGGCCGCTCGCGCTGGTCGCCTGGCTGGTCCATCCGATCGCGCAATGGATGGTGCCGTCGATCCAGCCGCCGCGTCCAGCCGCGCTCTCGGAAGACGAATTCAAAGCCTTGGTGCGGGCCGGCGAAGTGGTTGGCGAGGTCGAGCCGCAAGAGCGCGAGCTCATCTACAAGGTCTTCGATTTCGGCAATCGGCGGGTGGTGGAAATCATGACCCCCCGCGAGAAGGTCTTCGCGATCGCGGTCGATACGCCGCCCGAGCGGCTGGTGGCGGAGGTCGCCAGCGGACACTTTTCGCGCGTCCCCATCTATCGCGGCACGCCGGACAATATCGTCGGCATCCTGCACGTGAAGGATCTCGTGACGCGCCGTCTCGGACCGGTGACCCCGCGCCTCGAGCGGCTGATTCGTCAAGCCTACTACGTGCCGCCCGCCAAGCCGCTCGCCGAACTCTTCGACGAGATGCGCCGCGGCCGGTTCCAGCTCGCGATCGTCGTTAATGAGTATGGCGGCGTGCTCGGCTTGATCACGCTCGAAGACCTGCTCGAAGAACTCTTTGGCGAGATCCGCGACGAATTCGACGAAGAAGGTCCCGAGCTGATCCCGGTGGGTTCGGGCGAATGGCTGGCCTCGGGCGCGATCGATCTGCGCCGGCTGCGCGAGGCGATCGGGGACGGCAACTCGATTCCCTCGGCCGGCGCCAAGACGCTCAGCACCCTGGTCCTGCGCCATCTCAAGCGGGTACCGCGGCGCGGCGAAACGTTTCGGTTGGGCGATTTCGACGCGTCGGTCGAGCGCGTGCGCGGCGCGACGGTCGAGCTGGTGAGGCTCCGCCGATGAATGTCTGGATGCTGCTGGCCGGGGTCGCGCTCTGTCTGATCGTTCAGGCATTCTTCGCGGCGAGCGAGATCGCCCTGGTGGCGGCCGATGGACTCAAGGTGCGCGCCGACCGCGAGCGCGGCGACCGCACCGCGCGGGTGCTGGGCGGCCTGCTCGAACGGCGCGATCGGATCGTCGCGATGATGCTGACGGGCGCGAACCTCGCCACCGTGCTGGCGGCGGTTGCGCTGACCAGCTTCCTGCATGCGATCAATCCGGCGCGGGCATACTGGGCGCCGTTCATCCTTGCCCCACTGGTTTTGCTGCTCGGCGAGTCGGCACCCAAGATGCTTGCGTTGCACGCGCCCCTGCGCGTCGCTCGCCTGGTGGCGCGACCGCTTACGATCCTCGCCACTATCCTCGCCCCGTTGCTCGCGGCGGAAACCGCGCTCGGCCGAGTGCTGCGGCGGATGACGGGGGTTCCTTCCGAGGCCGACAGCGTCTTTCTGAGCCGCGAAGATCTCGCGATGCTCCTCCAGCGCGCGCCGGGCGCGGCCCCCTCCGCGGACGAGATCGCCGACGCGATCCTGCCCGCCGAACGCCAGATGATCAGCCGCATCTTCCGCTTCACCCGGGCCGAGGCGCGCAAGGCGATGGTCCCCCTCGTGCGCGTGGAAGCGGTGCCCGAGGAGGCGACGATCGCGGACGTGGTCGAAATGGTCCGCCGCGAGGGCTTTACGCGGCTGCCGGTCTTCCAGAAGCGCATCGTCAATATCGTGGGCGTGGTGCATGCTTTCGACCTGCTCGAGGCCCCGGATCTCTCGCGCGCGGTGACCGAGGTGATGCGCCCGGTCAGTTATTTCCCGGAAGCGACGCCGCTCGACGAGATCCTGATCGCCCTGCAGCGCACCCGGGAAAGCCTGGCGGTGGTGGTCGACGAGTATGGCGGCGCCGCCGGGATCATCACGATGGAGGACCTGCTCGAAGAGGTCGTCGGTGAGATCGACGATGAGCACGACGTGCGCGAGGAGCTGGCCCGGGTCACCGGTCCGCGCACGCTGGTGGTCGCCGCGCAGGCCGAAGTCGCCAATCTGAATGAGCGCTTCGGCCTCAAGCTCCCCGAGGAAGGCGAATATGCTACCATCGGTGGTCTGGTGGTCGAACGGCTTGGGCATATCCCGAAGCCCGGCGAACAACTCAAGGCCGGGAGCGTGACGATTACCGTGGTGCGCAGTGACGCGCGCGCGGTGCGTGAGGTCGTACTGCACCTCGAACGGCCTTTGCGTCCCGAAGCCCACCGGCGGCGATGACCGCCGCCCGCATCCGCGAGCTGCTCGCAAAGGTCGCGGCGGGTGAGCTCACGGTCGAACTCGCCACGGACCGCCTGCGCACCCTGCCTTTCGACGATCTGGGTTTCGCCCGGCTCGATAACCATCGTTCGCTCCGGCGCGGAGTGCCGGAGGTGGTCTTCGGCGACGGCAAAAGCGCGGAGCAGATAGCGCTGATCGGCCGCAGCATGGCGGCGGCGGGCCTGAATCTGATCGTAACGCGTCTCGCGCCGGACAAAGCCCGGGCGGTCCGGCGCAAGCTGCGCGCGTTCGAATATCATCCGGCCGCGCGCGTCGGAGTCATAATTCATGAGCCGGCGGCGGTGCGCGGTCACGGCCCGATCGTCGTCCTGACCGCGGGCACGTCCGACCTGCCGGTGGCCGAGGAGGCCGCGCTCTGCGCCGAGCTTTTCGGTAACTCCGTCACGCGGATCTACGATGTCGGGGTCGCGGGGATTCATCGTCTCACCACGCAGGCCGCAGTGCTGAAGACTGCCAGCGTGCTGATCGTCGTGGCCGGGATGGAAGGGGCGTTGCCCTCGGTGGTGGCGGGCCTGGTCGACAAACCGGTTATCGCGGTGCCGACGAGCGTCGGCTACGGCGTTGCCTTTGGTGGACTTGCGGCGTTACTCGGCATGCTCAACAGTTGCGCGGGCGGGCTGACCGTGGTCAACATCGACAACGGTTTCGGCGCGGCGCTCGCGGCGACGCTGATCAACCGGGTTGGTCTGGACCGGAACGAAGTGGATGGCGGAGCGAAAAAACCTCACCAGCGGACGCGCACGCCGCGCCATTAAGATCGGCGGCCTCGCCTCGCAGGTCGGCTCAAGCTACCTGTGGGCCTCGATCCGCAAACCGTTCCTGGAGTCCGGCCGCTTCGAGCAGGAAATGCTCGATACGCATCTCCGGAATGCGCGGCGGATCGTCGAGAGCTCCAAGCAACTGCGCGGCGCTTTCATGAAACTGATCCAGATGCTCTCGACGCGCGGCGACCTGCTGCCCGGCGAAGCGCTCGATATCCTCAAGGCGACGCAGGCGAGCGTGCCGCCGATGGATTACCGGGTGATCGCGCAGCAGCTCCGGCGCGAACTCGGTAAAGCGCCCGAGCAGCTCTTCGCGAGTTTCGAGACCGAGGCTTTCGCCGCCGCGTCGCTCGGCCAGGTCCATCGCGCACGCCTCAAGAGTGGCGAAGAAGTCGCGGTCAAGATCCAGTACCCGGGCGTCGACGACGCGGTCGAGCAGGATCTCGGCAACCTGAAGCTGCTGCTGCGCACGCTGCAAGCGGTCGCTGGAGATCTGATGAGGCAAAAGATCGACACGAAGACGATTTACGCCGAACTCGAGGAACGGCTGCGTGAGGAGCTCGACTACGTCAACGAGGCGCGCAATATCAACGAGTTCCGGCGCCTGCTCGCAACCGAGCCCGACGTGATGATTCCGCAGGTGATCAAGGAGTTCAGCACCCGGCGCGTCCTGACCATGACTTATCTCGACGGCTATCGGCTCTCCGACGTCTTCGGCGAGCATGCCGATCTGAAACTGCGGACGTGGGTGGCGCGCAAGTATTACCGGCTCATCTGGCGGCAGATTCTCGAATTTGGCGTGCTCCACACTGATCCGCAGCCGGGCAATTACCTCGTCACTTACCATCCGCGGCTGGGGATTCTGGACTTTGGTTCGGTGCGCCATTTTTCCGAGTCCGTGCGCGTGGCCAGTCTGCAACTGGCCCAGGCGATGCTCGCGGGCGACGACCGCAATGTCGGCGCGGCGCTGCTCAAGCTGGGCTACCTCGACCGCGACCAGGATCCGGCGCCGCTGGTTAAAGTGATCTACCTGCTGTTCGAGCCGGTCATCACCAATCGGCTGTATCATCCGAGTGAGTACGACGCGATTGCCAAGGCGGCCGAGGTCGGCGAGATGGCCTTTCAGCACAAGCTCTATAAATCGCCGCGCCACAGTATTTTTTTGTTGCGCGCACTGATCGGTCTCGACAGCATCATGAAGGGGCTCGCCGTCAAGACCAATTACTACGCGCTGTTTCGCGACTGCGTCCGCGACGCCGCGCGCGCAACCCCAGGGGGCGGCCGAGTCCGCGAGGCGCGGCCAGAGTAAAGACTCACCTGCCCGCTCCACGCGGCAACCGCGCTCCGCTAATGTCGTGTGATCCGATCGATCGCCGTCAGCTCCTCGGCCGTGAGCGACCATCCGACGGCTTTGACATTCTGCGCGACCTGCTCCGGGGCGGTCGCACCCGCGATCACGCTTGCGACGGTCGGGCGTGCGGCGAGCCAGCTAAAGGCCAGTTCGAGAATCGTATGGCCGCGCTCGCTAGCGAATTGCTCGAGTTGCTCGACGATCGGCCAGTTGGCGTCGCTCATGTAACGCTTGGCGAGCGGCTCCATCATCGCGAGCCGCGTGCCGGCCGGCGGCGCGCTATCGCGCCGGTACTTGCCGGTGAGCAGCCCGCTCGCCAACGGAAAAAAGGGCAGCAAGCCAAGGCCGTAGGATTCCATCGCCGGAATCAGATCGCGATCCGGACCGCGCACGAGCAGGCTGTACTCATCCTGGCACGAGACGAATGCGTTGAGCCCGAGCTGCCGCGCGGTCCACTGCGCTTCGACGACCTGCCAGGCCGGCAGATTCGAGCATCCGATGTACCGCACCTTGCCCGCCCGGACGAGGTCGTCGAGCGTACGCAGCGTCTCCTCGATCGGTGTCAGCGGGTCGGGCGTATGGATTTGGTAGAGGTCGATCCAGTCGGTTTTGAGGCGCGTCAGGCTGTCCTCGACCGCCGCCATGATGTAGCGGCGCGAGCCGCCCTTGAGCACGCCCGCCCTGTCCATCTGCATGCCGAACTTGGTCGCGAGCACGATAGCCTTGCGCCGCGCACCGAGAATCTGCCCGAGGAAAGTCTCGGAGCTCCCGCGATTACCGTAGATGTCGGCCGTGTCGAACAGGGTGATCCCGAGTTCGAGCGCCTGGTCGACCACCTTGCGGCTCGCCTCAAGGTCGATTTTCATGCCGAAGTTGTTACAACCCAGTCCGACGACCGACACCTGTAGTCCCGATTTGCCCAGCTTACGCAGCTCCACTACTTGATCTCCTTGGGAGGAATGCTCGACTTTCCTACAATGCGCGCAAGCCGCGCAACCGCGTCCCGCTCGGCTGTCAGCGCCGATAGCGGGCGACATAACCGGGTACGGCGATCCCCTCGATGAGGCGCGGATCGGCGACCGGTGTGTGGACCTCAAGTCCCAGCGGAATCTCGCCCGCCCACGTCGCGCGCGCATAGTCCTCCTCGTCGTCGACCGGTGGTCCAACGCGCACCTTGGCCGACGCCTCGTCGATCGGCAGCCCGAGAATCCGTGTCGCCCGCAACTCGACGTCCGAGGGCTGCCGCGTGTCGTTCCAGCGGCCCGGAACAACGTGCTCCACCAACGCGCGCATCGCTTCCAGCTTCGCGTCGCGCTCAAGGATTTCCGTCGCGCTGCCGAGCACGACCACCGATCGGTAATTCATCGAGTGATGGAAGGCCGAGCGCGCCAGCACCAGGCCGTCGACCAGCGTGACCGTGACGCAAAGCGGGATCCCGCCGCTCGCCGCGGTCAACATCCGGCTGGCCGCGGCGCCATGCAGCAGCAGCCGCTCGCCCACGCGCGCATGGATCGTCGGGATAACGTAGGGCTGCCCCGCGACGACGAAACCGACGTGGCAGATTAGCGCTTCGTCGAGGATCGCGTCGATTACCGCACGGTCGTAGACGCCACGTTGCGCGCGGCGCCTGACGGTAGTGCGCTCGCTCGCGGGCTGCGTGTCGGTTGCCATCAATTCAATCTCCCTTGCAAATGATCGTCGTCCCAAACTCTAACAGGCGGCGATGCCGCGCGCCTTCGCGGTCGTCGTGATCTTCTGTAAAAATGCCGGGCGATGGCCGAGACCCAAGATCAACGCGTCGCGATCGCTGAGCGCCTGGAGCTTCATCGCGACCACCATTTTCGCCGGATTCCTTCACGGCGCGTCACCGATCAGCGGAGCGCGCTGGCTTTTATCAAGGAGACCGGTTTTTGCGCGGCCTTCACCCCGGGCCTGGGAGTGCCTTGTCTGCGCGAGGCGATCGAGGGCCGGCGCGAGCCCAAATTACCCGAGCATATCCAGCACGACCACGCGGTCATGATGACCTGGCGGCTCAAGGACGAGCTGCCGGCGCGCGGCGCGGTCTACTACGGCAAGGTGATCGCGGGCCGCCCGGGGTTCGTCGCGCTCGACCTGCTGCCGGCGTTTCTGCGCCTCCGGATGACCCCCGGCGGTTACAAGAAATTGTACGAGCGCGGGATGCTCTCGCACTGCGGCAAGCTCGTGATGGACGCCCTTAGCCGGCGCGGGGCGGCGGAGACCAAGGCCCTCAAATTGACCAGCGGCTATGCGCAGGCCAACCGGCGCGCCGAGTTCGACCGCGCGATGAAGGAGCTACAGGAGAAATTCCTGGCCTTCAAGGTCGAGGAACGCTACGAACCTTTCACTTACGTGTGGGATACAATCGAGCATCACTGGACCGGCGCGATCCGCGCGGCACGCGCCTTGACGCCATCCGCCGCGGCCCAGTCGATCGTGCGCCGTTATTTTCAAATCGCCGGCTTTGGCAATGAACGAGCGATCGCGCGAATCCTCGGGATCGGGCAGGAGCTGGTCGAGGGGGCGGCGCGCAAGCTCGAACGCGAGGGACTGATCCGCCGCGCGCAGCGTATCGACGGCCAGCGCGAAGCCGTATCACTACTCACCATCCACGCCTGATAATCACGCGCCCGCGCCCCCTGGCGGCGGGTGGTGATGGCGCAATCACCCGGCGTAGCCGGGCTCAGCCACCCGGGCCGCCTAAGCTAGCCGGATAGCGCGAACAAAATCTAGCGGCTTCAGCCGCGACGTTTCGGGGTCGGCGGCGGCTCTTCCTCCTCAGCGGTGGGCTCCGGACCTGGCGGCGCCGGGGCTGGCTTGCCGGCGAGTTTGGCGCGCAATTTAGTCTCGATCTCCGCGGCCAGAGCCGGGTTGCTGCGGAGCAGATCGCGGGCATTCTCGCGACCCTGACCGATCCGCTCGCCGCCGTACGAATACCACGCGCCAAGTTTCTCGATTACGTTATGTTCCGCCGCGAGGTCGACCAGTTCGCCTTCCTTGGAGATGCCCGAACCGTAGAGGATATCGAATTCCGCCTCGCGAAACGGCGGCGCCACCTTGTTCTTGACCACTTTGACCTTGGTGCGCGAACCGACCACTTCGTTACCGCTCTTGATCGTGCCGATGCGGCGGATATCGATCCGCACCGAGGAATAGAACTTGAGGGCGTTGCCGCCGGTGGTCGTTTCGGGATTCCCGAACATCACCCCGATCTTCATCCGAATCTGATTGATGAAGATCACGATCGTATGCGACCGTGAGATGATTGACGTGAGCTTGCGCAGCGCCTGCGACTTCAGGCGGGCCTGCAGACCCATCTGCGGCTCGCCCATCTCACCCTCGATTTCGGCGCGCGGCACCAGCGCCGCGACCGAATCGATCACCAGCACGTCGACCGCGCCGGATTGCACCAGCGTCTCCGTAATCTCGAGCGCCTGTTCGCCGTTGTCGGGCTGCGCGATCAGCAGATCCTCGACATTAACTCCGAGTTTGCGCGCATAGCCGGCGTCCAGCGCATGCTCGGCGTCGATAAACGCGCCGACCCCGCCCAGCTTCTGCGCCTCCGCGATACATTCGAGCGCGAGCGTGGTCTTGCCCGAGGACTCCGGACCATAGATTTCGACCACCCGGCCGCGCGGCAGCCCGCCGACCCCAAGGGCCAAATCGAGTCCCAACGAGCCGGTCGGGATCACCGCGATATCGGCCACGATCGCCTGCTCGCCGAGTTTCATGATCGAGCCCTTGCCGAATTGCTTCTCGATTTGGCTGAGCGCCAGATCGAGCGCCTTGGTCTTGATCTCTTGAGCCATCCGCGTCCGCGCCTCGCACGCAAAGGAAATTGCGAGAGAATCTTGCCACAAACCAGCCGGAATAGCGCTAGCCACCTGATCGCGCGCGCATGCGGACCTGGAACTTTCGCCAGGGGGCGGCCGAGTCAGCGAGGCGCGGCCAAAATGCCGAGGGCCTGCGCACAGGAGTCTTGGCGGCTAGTTGACGCTCGCGCCGCGACCGTTCGCGGCCTGCGCGAGAGCGAAAACGGCCACGAGAACTTTCGCAACGGCCGGTTTGGGTTCCCGCCGCCGAAGCATGGATAATAACGGCAGCGTTGCGGGCGTGCGGGCACGCCCCGGAGGTTGGGCCGATGAACTCTGACTGGCGCGCGAAAGTCACGCTGCGACAAGGCGATTTAACCGAGGCGCAGGTCGACGCCATCGTCAATGCCGCGAACAACGACCTGCTTCTGGGTGGGGGCGTCGCCGGGGCGATTCGCGTCAAGGGTGGCCCCGCGATTCAGGAGGAGTGCAACCGGATCGGTCCGATCCATGTCGGCGAGGCCGCGCTCACCGGGGCGGGCAAGCTCGCCGCGCGTCACGTGATTCACGCCGCAAGTATGCGGCTGGGCGGACACACCTCAGAGCAGGGCCTGCGCGACGCGACCCGCAACGCCCTGCTGTGCGCCGATGAGCACGCGCTCCGGTCGATCGCGTTCCCGGCGATCGGCACCGGTATCGCGGGCTTTCCGCTCGATCGCTGCGCCCTGCTGATGCTCACCGAAGTCCGCGACCATCTGCACGGCACGACCTCGCTCGAGCGGGTCGAGTTCGTGCTGTACGACAAGCTCTCGCTGGCGGCCTTCAAACGCGCCTTCGCGCACCTGAAAGATTGACGAGGAGCTCCGCGCAGCAACAATACTGGTGTTTGACCGAGGTCCGCGACCGTCTGGAAAAGTCCTAATAAAACGGCGGGTTATTTTTTCTGTGCAAAGTCTTGATTTTTGAAACACGTGGGCTGCCATTTGTACCGACACGCGCTCAGTTTCGTGCTAAGCATATCTCATGCAGGTTTCGTGGAAACTCGCCGCTCGTTCATTTTTTGATCAACTCCCAAAGACCGAGCAGAGGTTGGTCGAACAGGCCGTGGAACGGCTAGCGAGCACCTGGCAACCCTCGCGCTTACGAAAAATCAATGGACTCTTCGGTGAGGATCGACAACCTCTGCTGCAACTTGGGGTTGGGCGAGACCTACGGGTGCTGCTTTATCGCAGAGACCAAACGATAGTCGTTGTTGACGTTCTTCGGCACAGTCAGATTGAACGCCTGCGTTCTGCGTCAGGGTTTGGGGCGTGAGGGGATTTGAGGAGATTAAGTTAAATGTGGCTCAGCTTCGAGTGGAACTTGACGAGTTTGATACGTTTCTGAGTTCCACGACACACCGCAAGGAGCGGGCAGAGCTTGCCCCATTTTTCAAGGCAAGAAAAAATTTGGTTGCCGCGATAGGTTTCACTCGTTCTGACTTCGGATTTCCTGATCGAGTTTCTACAGAGTTGGATTTGTTCGGTGACTTTGTGTGTGACGCTGCAAGCGGAGATAGTAAGAGAAAAGCGTTTCTGCTCATAGAATTCGAGGACGCGACTCAACGAAGCGTGCTAGACCGAGCTGCCGCCCCCGGAAAAATCAAACCGTGGTCGCGCCGGTTTGAGCACGGTTTTTCGCAACTCATAGATTGGGCTTGGCGACTAAGTTCTGAGTCTCATAGCTCACAGGCGTCCCGCCGTATCTTCGGAGTGAATGATCCATCAATTCATTTTCTTCTGATTGCGGGCCGCGATGCCGATTTGGGAGATGATGATCAGGCCCGAATCCGTTGGCGTGCGAACAACATTACATTTGGCACTTACCGCATGTCGTTTCTCACGTTTGATGGCGTGCTGGAGACCCTTAGGCTACGGCTCAAGTTAGCCGAGCAACAGCCGTGATCGAATCTCGCGTGATCTGCTTGGAGCACGAAAACGAGCCACGCTGCGCCGTACACGATCGTCCCCGGCCAGGTCCGGAAGCGGAAGCATTCAGGCACCCGGTAGCGCTTGGTCGGGGTGGTGTCGGTCAATTGGTAGAAAAGTAATTGGCATCAGCCGTCGACGAGCGAGCAGTTAACGATGCAATTGCTTACGCCGCCTCCATCTGTGGATTAGTCAGATCCTGCCAGCCGACCAGCC
>JBKQPD010000305.1:0-28450 GCA_052145175.1 Binataceae bacterium (SeqCode)
AGATGAAGTTCGGCTCGTATCTGTCGATCGCGCCGCTGCGCCGCGCGATCGTGCAGTTCGCCGGCACGCTCGGCTCGCCGCTCGGCGCCCTGATCGCGGCGCGGCTCTACGAGCCCATGCTCCCGACCGCTCGCGTCGTCTCGTTGATCGTTTTCTGGCTGGTCCTGCTGACGAACGTCAGCGGCGTGGTCAGCGAACTCGCCGGCGTCCGCAAGCTCGGCAAGATGCGCCTCCCTCCCGGCAGCGCCAACGAGATGGTCGTCGAACTGCGCTGCTGGTGGCGCACCAGAAGCGCACCTCAGCCTTAGGCCAATCTTGGAATCGGGCTCGGATTATTTATTTCGGTTAACCGTTTCAACCTGGGGAAGCTGATATTCGTGGAGGAAATCCAGGGCGCCCTGTTTGTCGGTGAATTGGCCTTCGATTAGGTCGGCGTTGCTATACCTGATTCGAATCTCGTAACGCACTATCGGTAAGAGATCGTCGTCTTCGCAATAGTTAAGGATGAAGTTTAGGGCTTCCGTGATGGTTGCGAGGTCCCGCGCTCGGCCATGAAGCGGGAGAACCACGATGCGCTCTATCGTTCTGCATATTGTCTTTTCCAGGGATGCGAAAAAATGTTCCACTTCGGACTTCGACATTTTGAGAATTGCGTCTGCAAGTTTCTGCCGTTTGCGGGCTGAAAGTGCAAGGTAAGCGTCTATCTTCTTCTGAAACTCCGCGTGGGCAGTTGTTTCTTGCGACGACGCATCGATTCCGAATCTCCGAAACACAGAGACGATTGTCTCGGACGGAACGTAGAGAATCGTGAACCCGAGCGATGTAAGCTGTGCTAGCGCCCCCGTGGTGAAAACTCCGGCTAAAATCGCTCCCTTGAATGGTCTGACGCCGCGGTAGGTTTCCGCGAGCGGTTCTATTGCTCCCTGGATTTCTTGAGCTTTGTTTCGAGAATGTTTGGTATAGCGTCGCCACGCGGTCTCGATGAAGGCAACCGGCATACCCTCTTTTGTCGGCGAGCCGCCTCTCTCGAGAACAAAATCCAAATCGTGCTTATTTCCATTGTAGTCCGTCCAACGGCACTTACGACCTTTGCGACAAGGGCGCGCACCTTTCTTGTCCAAATAGAGTGAGTGACGCTTCGCGAAACTCGACAGGAGAGGTTCCACCGCCTGTTCAATGATTTCACCAACAATTTGACCGAATCGGTGAGCGGGCGACTCAGCCATACCTCACCCTTCTACCCAGAGTTCGCCCTCAACCAGCGGAACCCGATGTTTCCGATTCTTCCACTTCACGTTTCGATCTCTGGTTTTTCGGAAGGTGAATGACCTGAAACCCGCAGCTTCCGCAAGACGCCCGATCCAAGGAACGACAGGAACATACACGCCGTAGGGAGCTGAATCTCCGATGACAAAGCACAACCGGCTCGGCGTTTTACAAACGCGACGCAGTGCCCTCCACGTCTGCGCTAGATCCCGAAAATAACAGGCGACCATCAAGTGGTAGGTCTTACGCCCACCCTTAGATAACCGAATTTCGGCCAAATCCGCGCACACGGAAGTTATCTCACTGCGAATCGGCTCGAGTTCAGGCAAAGAAAGGACGGAAGCGAGGTCAATCGACTTTTCAGGCACGTGCTGCGAACAGGAGCAGACAAGGTGCCGTCTTACGGCCTCGTGCAGATTTCCCCAGCCGTCTATCTCCCCTAAAAAAGACATTTCGAGACGGGTCGCGTCGGCATAGTCATAGTTGTTTGGATAAGGTGGCGAGGTGATCACCAAGTTGAAGCTTCCGCTGGGCAAGCCTTCACAGGTGCGAGCGTCGCCTCGAAGAAAGATAGGATGGGGGCCGTCAAGCGATTGGCCTGCCATTAAATCCGCGTAGACCATACGCCAAGCCTCCTCGAATGCTTGTCCGACATCCATCGGCCTTCGCTTTCGGTGGTTGGGTAGCACATACTGCCACTGTGCGGTCCCCGCGTGGGAGACCTTGCGCACAATCGCGAGAAGCGTGATCCAGAGGAGCTTCGATGCCGGCGTTTCGTCTTTGACTTCTTCGTAAGCTCGACGCAACAGGTCAAGCCGCTCAAGCGTCGTCTTGTCGTAACATTTGTCGATCAGAACGGGGTAGTGATCGATGCTTGGTTTTAACTGAAACGCTATTTGCTTAGCTTGATGGACTTTTTGAAGATACTCGTTTGGGTCGGTTCGCCATGCCAACTTGGCTTCCGCAATCCTGCATACAAACGGATGGGCCTCGATCCCCCAACTCTCGATACCGACACTTTGCGCCGCGATCAGCGTGGTAGCGGAACCAGCAAATGGGTCCAATACTCGGACTTTTCCGAGCTGTCGCGCCTCGGTAGTGATAATCGATTCCGCCCATTCTGCGGAAAATCCCGCGCTGTACCTGAACCACCGGTGTACGGGGCGGTCCATATTGCGGGCAAACGTCAGCGGATCGGACGCCAGATCAAGCCGCGCGCTATTCGCAGAAAAAAGATCGATCTGGCGGCCTCTTGTAGCTCCCGTTGTTCCCATCGTCTTTTGCCCGGATAACAATGCAACAATTGGCGCTATTTTTCTGAAGAGGTCGCTATATCATGACCCGAATGCAAGCCGTCCGCTAGACGGTCTCGAATTCAGATTCACCCTGCCCTTGCGATCCTTAGTTCGCGGGGGCGGTTGTGTTCATCCACGTGAATGACCTTCGGTGTCAGGCGGCGGGCGCTCGCCTCGTCCATCGGGGCGAAGGTCGCCACGATAATGATATCGCCGGGCTTGCCGCGCAGCGCCGCCGCCCCATTCAGCGCGACTTCGCCCGAGCCCGCCGGCGCGTGGATCGCGTAGGTCTCGAGCCGCTCGCCGTTGCTCACATTCCAGACGTGGACCATCTCGTATTGCAGGATGCCCGCGGCGTCGAGCAGGTCGGTATCGATCGCGATGCTGCCCTCGTAGTCGGGGTCTGCTCCGGTCAGATGCAGGCGGTGAAGCTTGGCGCGCAGCATGATTCGCATGTGACTACTCACTCCGCAATTGAACTAAGGTTCGTGACACAGCTCCCGGTCGACCCTCACCCGCGCTCGCGATGCTCACGCGACTTAATTCTGGCCGCGGCTCGCAGACTCGCCCGACCCCCGTCCCTGGTCAGGGCGAGGTGTAGCGGGAGAAAATACCATGTTATCGATCAGGCGGGTCTTGCCAACGCGGGCGGCGATCGCGACGACGATCGGACGGTCAATCGTATCCATCGATTGCAGCGTCGCGGCGTCGACCGCCTCGACATACTCAATCTCGACGCCCGGCGTGCTTTCGAGCAGATGGCGCGCGACTCGTATAAGCTCTCGCGGATCACGTCCGCCCGCTTTGACGGCGGCGCCGGCGGCCCGGAGCGCGCAGCTCAGTGCGAGCGCCTTGCGCCGTTCGTCGGGGCTCAAATAGGCATTGCGCGAGCTCATCGCGAGCCCGTCGGCCTCGCGCACGGTCGGCACCGGGATGATCGTCAGGTCGAAATTCAGGTCCTGGACCATCCGCTCGATCGCGCGGAGCTGCTGAAAATCCTTCTCGCCGAACAATGCGCAGTGCGGCTTGACGATATTGAAGAGCTTCGCGACCACGGTCGTGACGCCGCGGAAATGGCCCGGGCGATGGTCGCCGCAGAGTCCGCGTGTCACTTCCGCCGCCTCGACCCAGGTCTGCGATCCCGCCGGAAACATCACTTCGGGCTCAGGCGCGAACAGCACGTCGACCGGAACCGTTCGCATCATCGCGCAATCCCCGTCGAAGTTGCGCGGATAACGCGAAAAGTCCTCGTTGGGACCGAACTGGGTCGGATTGACAAAGAGCGAGCTGGCAAGCCGCGTGGCATGACGGCGCCCCTCGCGCATCAGCGTCAGATGGCCCTCGTGCAGAAAGCCCATCGTCGGCACGAACGCGATCGTCTCGCCACGACGGCGCGCCGCCTCGGACCAAGCCTGCATCTCGCGCGGAGAAGCGATGATCTCCATCGGCGTCAACGTCCCTTCAGGCCGTAGCAATGCTCGGCCGCCGGAAAGGCGCGCTCGCGCACTTCGCGGATATAGCTGGTCGCGGCGGCGGCCGAATCGCGCCAGAGATTCGCGTAGGGCTTGGCGAAGCGCGGCACGAAGGATTCGCTGAGCCCCAGCAGATCGTGCATCACGAGCACCTGCCCGTCGCATCCGGGACCCGCGCCGATGCCGATCGTGGGAATCGCGGCGCGCTGGGTAATCTCGTTGGCGAGCTCGACCGGAATTCCTTCGAGGACCATCGCAAAGGCCCCCGCCTGCTCGACCGCCGCCGCGTCTTCGAGGAGGCGCTCGCGGCATCCGGGCCCGTGACCCGAGCGGCGGCCCTGCACGCGATGGCCGCCCATCCGATGCACGGATTGGGGCGTCAGCCCGATATGGCCCATCACGGGGATATCGATATCGACCAGCCGCCGGATCGTGTCGGCCATCGTGATCCCGCCTTCGAGCTTGACCGCCTCGGCGCCGCCCTCCTTGATCAGCCGGCCGGCGTTGCCCAACGCCTGCTCGATACTGACCTGGTAGGTGAGAAACGGCAGGTCGCCGACGACCAGCGCGCGCTCGCGCGCCCGCGCGACCATCCGGATGTGATAGATCATCTCGTCGAGCGTCACCGGCAAGGTACTGTCGGCGCCCTGCACGACCATCCCGAGACTGTCGCCGACCAGCAACACGTCGATGCCCGCCTGATCGAAGATGCGGGCGAAGGGGAAGTCGTACGCCGTGAGCATCGTGATCGGCGTGCCGGCGGATTTCATCCGTGCGAGTTCGGTTATGCGAACCTTGTCATTTTTCATAGCGACGCCCACCGTGCTCAAAAATAAAATGCGGAGCCACCACATCCGGTAACCCCGCAAGAACTTTGCGCAAGTCGAAACGCGCGCTCAAGTCTCGTTTCGGGGTCCCGGTCCTTATTTTCTGGATCCGGGCACGAGCCCAAGCTCTATTTCCTCGACGGCCCACACGCGGCCGTCCGCCTTCATCTCCAACCTCGCCGGGAGAGAACATCCTCGACGGAGCAGCTTCTTCTAGCGCGAACTGTTCAGATAGTAAAGCCGGACGGAATGGATCGGGAATTCGGGCTATTGCACGAGGTTCGGGACCGTGACCGGGACCTGCAGGCGACGGCCGTCGCGCACGACGCTCAGGTAGACGATTTCGCCGGGCTGGACGTCGCGCATGCAGTCCTCGAAGTCGAGCGCCGTGGTCACGCGAAACCCGTCAACGCCGATAATCATGTCGTAGCTGTCGCCAACCTGGGTCGATTCCAGTACCGGCACCAGCAGCATCGCGGGTGGGAAAAAGAAGGCGCCGGCGACGGAAACCGCCTCGAGCGTCGAGCGCGCCGTGTGCCGATAGGGCTTCACGCCAGCCTTATCCGCCGGTCCGCCTGACGTGACCGCGAGCACCAGCAGCCCGGCCGCGGTCTCACCGGATTTGAGCCGGCGGCGGTCGGGACGGAGCCTGATCCCCAGCGGCAAGACACTGTCCTCGCCCTCGATCAGGAAGTCTTCCGCCGAGCCGATCCCGGGGCCGTAAGGCCCAGGCTGCTGCGCCTTCTGATAGTTGACGACCGGGTCGCCGCTCCATGATTGCGCGACGCCGGGGGAATCAGTGGGCGACGCCTGGGGAATCTGTGCGGTAGTATTGATCTGCGGGCCAAGAGCGGGGTTGGCATCGGGGCTATTGGCGTCGGTCGCGTCCGAGGACGCCTCCGGGACTTCGATCATCTCACTACCGCCGGCAGTGGCGGTCGCGGTCGGCGAAGCCGCACCCGGGTCGGCGGCATTGCCAGCCGATAGTCCGGCTGGGGCAAGCATGGTCAGCGCAACGCTCGCCACGCAAACCGCTCGCCCTAGCAGGCGGACGGTGGTCCTATGCGACCGCCCAAATCGCTCCATCCTCGGCAACCCGTCCTTCACGTTGCAGCTTTTTGAGATGCGATCGCACCGATTGCGCGGCGGCGGCATGCAGAAACTGGGGCACATCGGTATAGATTCGCTTAACGATAGCCGGGACTTCGAGCGGCCCGTCCTTGAGCGCGGCCAGCACCTGCCGTTCGCGCAACTCGCGATGCGCGATATATTCGCGAATCTTGCCCTTGGCGTCGCGAATCACCGGGCCGTGCGCGGGATAGATCGTCTCGACGTCGAGCGCGAGCAATCGGCGCAGTGAATCCATGTACTGCCCGAGGTCACCCGTCCCGTCCGGAATTATGGTCGTGCCCGCGCCCAGGACAACGTCACCCGTGAAGACCGCCTTTTCCTCGACAAGGTAGTAGCAGAGATGGTCGGGGGCGTGGCCGGGAGTAAAAACGCCGCGCAGGGTTGCACCTTCCGTCGCGACCACCTCGTCATGATCGATCGGCGTCAGCGGCACTCCCGCCGCGTCGTCGGGTCCGGCCACCGGCCACGGCTTCTTGAGTACTTCGAGCCGTCCGAACAGCCGTGTGACGTCTTTCATCCCGCCAATGTGGTCCTGATGGGCATGCGTGATAACGACGCGATCAAACTGGTCGGTATGGGACAGCTCGCGTAGTCCCTCAGGAAGGAGTTCCGCCCATTTCGGCACCCCGACTCCGGTATCGAGCAGGAGCGGTCGCCGCCCGGTCCCTACGATATAGGTGTTTGTCCCGGGCCCGGTGAAAGGACCGGGATTATGCCCCAGCACGGTCGCGACCCGCGGCGACAGGCGCGCGTAGTCGGGCAGCTTCAGACCCATCATCGAATCGGTGACAACTCGTATTGGTTCAGCCATTGGACCCTTTCACGCGATCTCCGCAGGTCTGCAATCGTTAAAGACGACGATTACGCTCGAAGATCAGACGTAAACCTTTGAGCGTCAGGAACTCGTCCACATCTTCGATCGTTGTCGACTCGGGTGCAATCAATTCCGCGAGACCCCCGGTCGCGATCACCCGGGTCGCCTCACCCCGCTCCTGGATTATGCGCTCGACCAGACCGTCAACCAGCGCGGTGTAGCCGAAGATCAGCCCCGACTGAATCGCGCCCACCGTGGTCCGGCCGACGACGTCCCGCGGGCGAACCAGCTCGACCCGGTAGAGCTTCGCCGCATGTTCGACCAGCGCATTCATCGAGATACCCAGTCCCGGCGCGATCGCGCCGCCGACGTACTCGCCGCGCCCGGTGACGTAATCGAAAGTCGTCGCCGTACCGAAGTCGACCACCACCACGGCCGACTGGTAACGGTCGTAGGCCGCCACGGCGTTGACGATTCGATCCGCGCCAACTTCCTTGGGGTTCTCGTACAGAATCGGCATCCCGGTCTTGATTCCCGGCCCGACCAGCAGGGGCTGACAATGAAAGTAATGGCGCGCCAGATGCTCGATTGTGGGATTCAGCGGCGGCACCACGCAGGCCACTGCCACGCCCTCCGGCTTCAGCGGGACCGGCAGCCCGGCGGCCTGCAGCAGCACGTGCAGCAGGACACCATGCTCGTCAGCCGTGCGCTCGGCGTCGGTCGAGATGCGCCAGTGATGGATCAGTTCTTCATGATCGTAGATACCGATCACAGTGTGGGTATTGCCAACGTCGATTGCGACCAGCATGGATGGGCGTGAGGCTCCTGTGGCGGGCGATTCGCCCGCGCGCGCGTTGCGTCTAGATAGTATGTCGCTGAACGAAAAGCTGAAAGGGCCGATTTTCGTTCAGCGCATGCGATGCCACCATCCGCCCATGATCACGTGCGAGCCGCGCGGGGTGGTGAGCATCGGACTGGTAGGGAAAATTGGGCCCGGTGTCCACGGCCGAATCAGCCCATTGCCGGGCCAGGCTGGAGCGCCCCAAGTCCGGCCGACAATCACATACGACGTCATCGCGGATACCGGAGCGATCCCGGCGCCGGGAACCATCATCGGCTCGGACGACCCGGGAGCTTCACCGGGAACCGCCCCTTGAGCGGCATAGTCCGCCAGATTGTCCGGCTGGTCATCGGACGAAGATGGATCGTTCGGATCCGCCGATGCGGCCGCGGCTTCGTCATGGCCCACCGCCACCACCTGCGGCAAATCCAGCACGGAGCCGTCGTCAGCGTCCTCAGGCGCATCGGTCGTTGGCGCCGCCCAGACCGGGTCCGTGTCATCGTCGGCCGCCGCCGGCGCCACGGTAAACGATTCGTCTTCCTGCGCGTACAGCAGCGCGGATCGCGGGGTCACCAGTATCGCGAACAGCAGCGCGACTGCACCGGCAAGGCTCGCGGACAACTTATCGCGACGATAATCCAGGCACATCGCAGCACCGGGTCGAGGAAAAGTCTAAATCCGAGACTACCATTCGACGCACGTCCCAAACAAACGTCGCGAAGGAGCGGTCGAGCGGTTGGCCAGTCATCATCTTCCCGCTAAGATGCGCTTCATGTCAGAAGCCAAAGTCGCACTAATCACCGGGGCCGGCCGCGGGATCGGCCGCGATATCGCCCAACGGTTGGGTCGCGAAGGCTATGCCTGCGGCCTGATCGCGCGAACCAAATCACAGCTTGACGAGACCGCCGAACTGATTCGGCGGGCCGGCGGCAAGGCGCTGGTCACCCCCACCGATGTATCCAAACGTGAGCAGGTGGTCGCGTCCGTCGCGGCCATCGAACGCGAGCTTGGACCGATCACGGTGCTGATCAACAATGCCGGCGCCTACCTGCGCAAGCCCTTCACCGAGATCACTGAAGAGGATTTCGACTTCCAGCTCAAGGTCAACTGCTACGGACCGTTCTTCGCAACCCAGGCCGTGGTCGGCGGGATGGCCGAGCGGGGCCACGGCACGATTATCTTCGTCCTGGGTTCCGAGACGCGTGGTGGTCCGGCGCAGTATGCCGCGTACAATGCCTCGAAGGTAGCCCAGCGCGCGCTGGCCGAATCCTGCGCCTACGAATTCATGCATCGCGGCGTTCATGCGGTCGCGCTCGACGTTGACGGGGCCGTGGGATTGCCGCGGATCACGGAAGGCGCGCCCGAGGAGGATCCTGATCACTTCGTGGCGACGGAATCGATTTGCGGCGAGATCGTCCATGTGATCAATCAGCCGCGCAATGCGTGGACTTTCGCGGTCGATCTGCGCTCCTATTGGCAGTGGCGGCCACGGGTGGCGGCCAAGAAGAAGCCCTGAGGCGCGACGCAGGCGCAAAATCGCAACGGTCGGGGCGTGGCGCAGACTGGTAGCGCACACGCTTGGGGTGCGTGTGGTCGCCGGTTCAAATCCGGCCGCCCCGACCAATTCAAAATCCCTTTAACTTCAAAGAGTTTTGGCCTGACCTCACCCTGCTCCCGAACTCGGCGAGCCAAGATGAAATTCCCGATTCTGAAAATATTCTGAAAATTTCAGCGGTGTACGTATCGATCGATCGATTGCGAGTTCAGTGATAGTCCTGGGTGCGTTTTCATTTGCCTCGTGAATAAGAGTTGTGTTATCCTAGGAATGCCTAGAACAGCACGATATTGAGCATAAGGGAGTAAAAGAATGTTGCAGGCGCGTCTTTGGTCGAGAATAGTACGAGTGAGCTTGGCGGCGATCACGATGCTCGCGATGACCGCTATATTCACGCCGATGGCCCTGGCACAGAACACCGCCTACGGTACGAACGCCCTGGGGTCGAGCGGCGATAGCGGTAGCTCCAACAGCGCGTTTGGCTACTATGCCCTGGCAAACGCCACAAGCGCCTGCCACAGCGTGGCTGTCGGGCTCGATGCACTCCTGAACACCAGCACGGGTAGCTACAACACGGCGGTCGGTCTCCAGTCGCTTGAAGCCAACACCACCGGCAATAATAGTACCGCGGTTGGTTACAACGCACTGTCCAATAGCGACACGGGCAGCTATAACATCGCGCTCGGTCAAACCGCGGGCTCTACCCTGACTACAGGCAGTAACAATATCTATATCGGCAACAGTGGTGGCACCTCTAACGAGTCGGGTCAGATCCGGATCGGCACGGCAGGTACCCAGACCGCGGCGTATATCGCGGGGATCGCGACCTCCAGTCTCGCCAGCGGGACCCCCGTGGTGGTCACCAAAGCCGGCCGGCTTGGATTCTTGTCCTCCTCGATACGCTACAAGCGCGACATCCACAACATGGGCGACGCGAGCGGCAAGCTGATGAAGCTGCGGCCGGTTACTTTCCGCTACAAGGCCGACGAGACAAATACTGAGCAGTACGGACTGATCGCCGAAGAAGTCGCGAAGGTTTATCCGGAGTTGGTGATTCGTGGTGAAAACGGCGAGCCCGAGACCGTCGCCTATCACATGTTGCCGGCGATGCTTCTCAACGAAGTTCAGAAGCAAGCTCGCGCGGACCAGGGGCGTGATCGGCAAACTCAAGGGTTGGCCTCCCAACTCGAGCAAAAAGATACGGAGATCGCGACGCTGCAGCGCGAGGTTGGTGCCTTGAAACAGAAGCTGACAAAAGTCGATGCGTTGGCGGCGCGCCTTGACGCACTCGAGCGGCAGGCGCATGCCTCACGGCCAGAGCGTGTGGCGTCCGCGACGCACTGAGCCGGATGAGGGTGCTGCCGCCCATCGGCAAGCAGCAGCGATACCCTACAACGTCGCTCTACGTCATCCATGCGCAAGAGCGCGACAGACCCACGAGGCGCGAGCGAATCCCGAGTGGAAGCTGATCACCGCCCTGCCGGTCACCTCGCGGGCCGAGGCCATCGGGAAGCTCACGTGGTATGCGTTCCGCTGGGAGATTGAGACCTTTCACAAGAGCTTGAAATCGGGGTGCAAGGTGGAGCACTCCAAGCTCCGAACCGCCGAGCGTTTGCTGCGGCTGCTCGCGGTATTTTGTGTCCTGAGCTGGCGGATTTCTTGGACGACCATGATCAACCGCTGCGCCCCACGCGCGCCTGCGGCGGCCGTCTTCACGACCATCGAGCGGCGACTGCTCGATCACTTGGTGCCGGATCGAGAAAAAGATCGCGCCCGAAGGAAATCCCTTCCCTCCTGCCTCACCAAACTGGCCAGGCTTGGCGGCTATCTTGCCCGCGCCAATGATCCTCCGCCGGGCAACATCGTCATGTGGCGCGGGCTATCCCGTTTCACCGATATCGAATTGGGATTTGCCTTGGCGCAGCTTGTGGGTAATTGAAAGATTCGTCACATGCTTACAAAAGAGGTGGCCAGAACCGGCGCATTTGACGTTGGCCGCATCAGTCGACCTGCGCCATAAGCGCGGAGCATCTCTGCCACTCGTCCGATGGTAAGATCGTCTCGCGGCTGCGAGTTCTCAATCGCCGTAGAGCGTACACTGTTGACTTGACCGCAAAGCTCACAGGGGGACGAGATAGGGGAGCGAGCATGTCTAAAAGATGAGCCCGAAGATGCGAACCGAAGCAGCTTGCGAGAACGCTTGCGGCATTTTCGGCGGCGCGGATATCCCCGACTGCTGCCGCTTTGCAACCGCGGAAAAAAACGTGTCTCGCGCCTTCTCGTAGAATGAGCCGCCGCACTCGATCCCGATCTTCTTTCTTCATAGACGGGAGTTGGTCCATATTCTCTACCAATTGCAGCCACTTTGGCCAAATTGAACTAAGTGCGTACGGCTCGGCTTCTTCGGCTATGATTGAATAGGCACTTTCGTGTTGAACGAGTATAGCGCAAGAAATATTGGAGATCGCTAGAGGGTATAAAGCTGCATAACGGCAAGTCAGGTCAACATCGAGCCAATTGCCCATCGCAAGATCGAGAGAGGAAATGGCCTCCGGCGAGCGACGAAATAGGATTCCTGTCCAATCCGGGTGTCCTCGATGAAGAATCTCACATAACCCCTCGGGCGCTTGATAGTATTCCAACTTCCATCGCCGTAACGGGATCTCGGCGGTGTGCCGAATAACATTGAGTCGAATCGTCGCGCCCGCAAAGAGCATAGCCTTCGGTCGACGATCGAATGTTTTCACGGCAAGTTCGTAGAAATGCGGGAAGATAAGGTCGTCGTCGCACAATACGTGAAAGTAAGGAGTTTCTACTTGTTCAATGCCGTGTATACAATTTCGCAATAATCCTATATTTTCTCGATGTCGGTGATATTTTACGCGCGAATCCGCGCGCGCGAGGTCGGCCACTACCTGCTCGGTCGTGTCGTCGGAGGCGTTATCGTAAACATGGACTTGAAGATCTTTGTAACTTTGTCGGAGCACGCTCAAGATCGCCCGCTTGAGAAGTTTCGGTCTGCGATAAGTGGGTATTACCGTGGTGATTTGTACCATTCTGTGATCCTAGTCTCGTGTCTCTGAATTGGCTTCAGAGGGGTTACGCGCCTAAGAAAGCATGGTAATAAACGCAGGCTGGTGTGAGTAAGCAAACCGACAACGACCCCCCACCGGAGACCCTTCGTCGGGGCCAAGACCGCTCAACCGATAAACCTTCCGTCGGCAATGCTGGAACGTGTCTTCGGCAGCGGGGATTCCGACCAAGGCAGCCCAAAAACTCATACCAGCCAGCAAATACGATTCGCGGACGCTTGGAGCCGATGATCATAACGATCCAACATAGACATTCGCTGCCAATCATCGACCACCGCCCTTATCGCCATGATGTTGAATTATGCCCAGCCAAGCCGCTGTGCGCAAGCCAACACACTGGGGGGTAGAGTCTTCGGAATCGCCATCCATAGGCCAGCAGATGCCCCAAGAAGCACTTGGCCGCCGTCAATCGGAACTAACTTCGCAACCCCACTGCCCCCCGCAGAAAGCCCATTTGTGTAGGCACAGTAACCAAATCAGATTATCAAAAGGGCCACGCCGGATAGACGAAATCATGGGTTGAAGGGCAGAGGCGGAAAGCTTTCAATCAGATAATCAGCCCCAAACAATCTCATGCCCTTTAGCGGTCCAATTCGCCATCGCTCCGCCGTCCAGCCCGAAGGGTTCACTCCAATCTGGATCGGTTTTTTAGCGCTATCTCCAACCGCGTCTCGACCCATCCGGCACGGCTCATGCTGGAGCTAACGCCCGCGAGTGGCAGCGCCTGCGCCAGGCTTCCCGCGCCCAAGCTACCGTCCGAACCGCGCCTTTACGCCAAGCAGGCCGCGCCGTCGGCCTTGGCCCTCGATCCCAATCAATTTAGGGCAATTATGTTTTAATCCACCCACATGTGGGCTAGCATCCTTTAGCGAGCCAAAGCGAGGTGTGCTATGAACCTCGCTATCTATCCTACTTATTAGGGTCGGAGCATAAGACTGTCGTGCGAGTGGTTTATTCTGACGAGTCCGGGACTGGACCGGAAAATAAGGAAGATGTACCCGTTTCACTCCATCCATTGAGCTTTGAAGACGCGCTCAAGAAGTTGATGAAGACTCCACCGGTCAATCCAACAAAACGAAAATCGAAAACCCGACATAAATCTAAGGCGAAATTGGCTTGATGTCCTGCTCAATTCCGGGAAAATGGCGAATAGAACTTTGCGAACTTTGTGCTGGACCGATAGTATCTGTACGATCATATTGGTGACCCATTGCGTCAACGAACTCAAACGTAAATACCGTTCCTGACCCAAATGCGTTTTGTGCAAGCCCTCTGAACGCGAAGCAAAGAAGACCGGCCACGCTTCCACCTATTAGTATGGGGTCGGTCTTGTCATACAAAGCATCCTTGCCATAAAGCGTAATAGAAAAGTTTGCCCCTGCTGGTTGAAAAGTCAGGGTCTTTGGACAGGCGACGGACTCCGACGGATAAACGGTCTCACCTACTTTTGCAATAAGCTTATAATCACGAGCAACACTTGGCATGTTGCCAGAGTTCACAATCTCTATAGCGCCTATTACTAAAGCTTCTCCTACGTCTTCAGTCGCTCCGCTGTCATTCGCTAAAGCACCACCGAACAGCCAACCAGTGGTGATGGTCGAAAGGTCTGGCGATACTTTCGTCGGCCCGGAAATGAAGAACAGGGCAAGTCCTAGTGTCAGCGAACTGCCAACAAAAAACACAACCGCTTGGCGGAACTCTTTTAGCTTACCAAATGCCCAATACAACATGCCTAGAACGGGTGCGCTCATGATCGCCCCTTTGGCAAAGTCGTACAGGAGGTTTTCGAGCATACCCCAAATAAAGTTAGCCATTGCGACACCTCATCACACCAAGGCATTGTTGCCCCGATACGACGTGGTATCAACTTCGTAATAATTCCCATAGTTTTTAGTATGCTGCGCGCGTGTGGAAACGGGCGTACGGAACCTTAAGCGCATCGCTGCAACAATAAACTACATTAAGGTGATAATCTTGGCGATTGTCGCGATTTTGCCATACTTCAGCACGGTGCGTGCGTTTCTCGCCGATGTGCAAGATCGACTGCCGGACGCCACAACGATCATCGCCTTTATTCTTTCACCGTACTTTACCCTGACGCTGATTGCTGGAGCTTTTGCGTTGCTATTCTGGCGTAATTGGCCCGTTTATCATCCGCCAACTATCGAATTTCCGATCGAAATGCTCGAAGAAAAATCAAAGCAGCGAAAAAATTGACAAGACGCAAGGCTCAATTGGAAGACATCGAATGGCGGACTTGGGCGGATTCTTGACTCCGGCCGCGGTTCCGGAGCAGCCCGTCCCTCGTGGCGCGGCAGCGCGGGCTTAACATGGGGCCCCAGTGTTCTTCCAGGTCGTGCCGCTGCAATAGAGGCGGCACTGATTTGAGCCGCCGGAGACGTAGGCGGTTCCGGCGGTGCATCCGGCGGTCGAGGTATCGAGCGCGCAGATTGGCTCGCGCGAATTGAGGATATTACTGCAGGCCCCGCCGCCCGGCCCCGGCACCGGCGTGCCGGCGGCTTTGAAAGCTGATTCCATATTGATTTGCACTCCGCTGTTGCAACTCATCGGCGTGCCAATTACCGATGTGCCACAAAGCAGCGTGTTACCCGAGGTCGCTCCACACGCCCCTGTTCCCGCAGTCGAGGCCTCGCAACTGCCATTCAACGACCATTCAATATTACTCGGCGGATTGAAGCTGGCGCCTTGTAGACTAACGCCATCAAAGTCAAAATGCGGCCACCAGTCATTTCCCGTACTCTCGGGGGTAATCGTACCAAACACATTGAGCGGCCCATTCACCGCGGTGAGTATTCCTGCTTGCATTTCAACACCATTCCAATAACGCCCATCGAAGACGGTGGAAACCGTGCCAGGAGGCCCCGCGACTAACACATTTTTGAGGATTAACGAATGCGGACTAGCATTATTTATGGAACCAACAGGGGACTCGATCTGAATCTCACTATTGAGAGAATCTCCTTCAAGAAGTTGTCCACTATCGAGTAGCCCTGAGTTGTAATCGATTGGATCGATTTGTAAACCACCAGCAATGTCAAAGTTGGATAGCTGCCAATTCTGCGAACCGACCACCATCAAGCCGGGCTGGCCACTTGACACGAAGTCATGCACCGCCATCGGGCCGCCCGGACCACGAGCATCAATCGTGATCGGCGCGAGGGTCGCGGTTCCACCAGTGCCAGTCCCAAGGCTGCCGGTATAAGCACAATAACTAATTGAGCCGCCTGCGGCAGCCGTGAGCTGCACGGCGCTGGCCTGGTTATAGCCGCTGACACTGTCACCGCTGATCGCCACCCATTCGCCAATAAGAAAGGGGCCGCTCGTGATATTGCAGGTCGCGGTCAGGCCACTGCCGCAAGCGGAAGTGCTTGATTCGGTACAAGTCGAGATCGCCCCAGTTTGGGATTGACCGCTTAGCCATTGTGGAGCTGACCAAATTTCACCTATATTGGAATCATTATTCAGATAAGCGTTTAGCCCCACACCTTTATAAGAGCGAAAGTAAAGATCGTGGAGATTATTCTGGGCTGATGGTGCCCCTCCAAGCCAACTCATATCGAGCAGTCCGACCGGCTGATCATTGATCAAGCCGTCTGTCAGCGCACCCTCGAATATGATCGATTGAACTGTCGTTCCAGCGGCGTTGTGGCGCTGGAAGGCATAGGCCGCGGCTGGCTTACTCAGAATACTAGTACTAAGGCGCCCCGCTCCACTTGTTACAGCGCATCCGGGAGCTTCGGTCGACGAACCGACCGTAGTGATCGCGGTGCTCGGATTGCCGAGTTGCACGGGGCCCGTGATGTATTGCCCGGGGGGGATATCGACCATCGCAGTCGACCCGGCATTTTCACAGGCAGTCTCGGTCGTCTGCAAGGGCGTGGTGTTGTCAGTGCCGTAGGCGAACGACGCATCGGAGACGTTTGCAGGGCTGCCGCTGAGGGTCACCGCTGAGGATGAACCATAGTTGGCAATCGTGCCCTGATAAGGAGCGCCGGAGCCGCCCGCGCCGGCGACGGCAATATATTTGCCAATATCCGCCGAGCTGAATCCGGGAAAGCCAGTGCATCCCGCGACCGTCAACACGCCGCTGCTCACGCTCCCACCGACGCTGGTTCCGTTGCCGACACAATTAAAGCCGTCGCCTTTCGCGCCCGCATAAGTGACCGGATTGAGGCGATTGTTAAGACCCAGAAAAGTACCGTTCGCGGTATTGGTCACGCCGGCGACAACTGGCTCGCCGCCCGCGGTCGCGGCGCCGACGGAGTTGAAGGTCAACCCCGACATGCCGAAGTTGGTCCCGCCCGGACCCGCCAGGTCGCTGAGCACGCTCTGATTCTTGGACATGGCGTCGCCGGTCGCCGCGTCGAGCTGGAGCCCGCGCAGCAGCCAGCCATTCATCGAATAGTTACCCGTCGCCGGGTTGAGCTGGTTGATCCCGCCGTTGGTCGTGGCGGGGGTGAGGCCGCCCTTGACCGTGTTAACGATCGGATTCGGATAGCTGCTCGCGAGGTCGCCGCCGGCCGCGCCCGAGGGCCCGCCGCTGACCGCCGTCGGGCCGAGCACGCAGGTCCATTGGCCGTTCGCGCCGACCGCGACCGCGCCGGTGCTGCCGCCGGTCGAGCAGACCGGGCCTTGCGCACAGTCGCGGCACCAGAAGACCTGGCCGTCCTGCTCAGGCGTCACGTTGAGGATCGCGAAGGGCACCGCGACGAGGCGCGGGGAGATAGGCGTCGCGCCCGAGCCGAGTCCGTTGACGGCATTACGGAACTGCTGGCCGGCGCCGACCCCGGTGAAATTGGGGATCGGCTGATATTGGGCACGCGCCGGGGAAGTAACGAGCAGGGCGAGTAAAATTAAAATTAGTCCAAGCCGGAGGCGCGGCAGCATTAGGCGAAGCGGAGCGGAGCCGAGCAAAGGAGTCTGCGACGTGCGCAGCGCGCGACAGCGCGCAACCGGCCGGCCGAGTCCACGAGGCGCGGCGTATGACGGCAAATCACGGGATTCCCCCCGGGGGGCAAGTATCGCGATCGTCAGCAACTTGGAAATCTTGGCGCTCATGCGCCGCCATGCTTCCACGAGGTCAGGACCGACTGTAGGACTGAAGGGTTCACTACCTTGAGAAATCCTTACCGGGCAGAACGCCGGAGCGCTGTTTCCCGCGGCCGATCGGGATAGCTTCGCCGGCCATCTTGATTGACCATTCTGACGGATTCCAGCCATAGTGAAACGGAATTAGCGCGCCTACAAATCGTAACGATGCGAATTTATCTCGATCATAACGCGGGCTCGCCGCTGCGGCCGGCGGTGCGCGACGCGGTGCGCGCATTTCTCGACTGCGGGCCGCATGCCAATCCCGCTTCGGTCCATCGCACTGGACAGCAGGCACGGCGCGAGCTGGAACGGGCGCGCGAGCGGGTCGCCGCGCTAATCGGCGCGGCGCCGCGCGACGTCGTCTTCACGAGCGGCGGTACCGAAGCGAACAATCTGGCCCTCTTCGGTGGCGCATCACCCGATCGCCGCTCGATTATCACCACCGCGATTGAGCATTCCTCCATCCTCGAACCGCTGGCCGCACTGGAAAAGCGGGGCTTTGGCGTTGCGCGAGTGCGTCCCGACAGTGACGGTCTGGTCGCTCCCGACGTGATCATGGGTAGGATCGATCACGCGACCGCGCTGGTCACGATCGGCTTGGTCAACGCGGAAGTCGGCGCTATTCAGCCGGTTGAAGCGATCGCGGACGCGACCCGCCGGGCGGGCGCATTGCTGCATCTCGACGCCGCGCAAGCCGCCGGGCGGATACCGTTGCGGGTCGACGAGCTGGGCTGCGATCTGCTTACGCTCAGCGCGCACAAGCTCGGCGGACCGCCTGGAAGTGGCGCGCTCTATATCCGCCCCGGCACAGCGCTGGCGCCGTTTCTGCTCGGTGGTCCGCAGGAAGCGGCGCGTCGCGCGGGCACACCAAATCTGCCCGGCGCGATAGGTTTTGGGGTCGCGGCCGCGGAGGCCCTGAGCCGGCAGGACGAAGAGACGCGCACGATCGCAACGTTGTCGCGGCAATTGCTCGAGTCGCTGGGCGGCGCGATTCCCGGGTTGCGTCTGAACGGTCCGACGGAGCGGCGCGTGCTCAATACGCTCAACCTGACTTTTCCGGGCGTGCTCGGCGAAACGATGCTGATGGCGCTCGATCTCGAAGGAATCGAGGTTTCGATGGGCTCGGCGTGCGCCGCCGGG
This sequence comes from Binataceae bacterium (SeqCode), assembly GCA_052145175.1. GTDB lineage: Bacteria > Desulfobacterota > Binatia > Binatales > Binataceae > JAJPHI01. The sequence goes on from JBKQPD010000305.1 coordinate 18,546, forward strand.
GCGGTCGAACCCTCGCATGTGCTGCTCGCGATGGGTCGTGACGCGGCCGCGGCGCGCAGTTCGCTGCGTCTGAGCCTCGGCTGGAGCACGACGGCGGCGGAAATCGCCGCGGCGGTCGAGACGATTCCCCGGGTCTGGCGCCGGGTCGTCGCCGCGGAGCCGGTCACCCGCGCGCCGCGCATACCCGTCGCGGAGTTGCGATGAGCGCGCGGGTACTGGTCGCGATGTCCGGCGGGGTGGACAGTTCGGTCGCCGCCGCGCTCCTCGCGGAGCGGGGCTACGAGGTGATTGGCGTGGCGATGCGCCTGGCGTCCGACGCCGCATCGGGGGCGACTCCGCGCGGCGGGCGCCGTGGAACCTGCTGCTCGCACGACGACTTCGAGGACGCGCGGCGGGTGGCCGAACGTCTGGACTTTCCTTTTTACGTGATCGATTTGCGCGCCGATTTTGCCGCGCGCGTGATCGATAACTTCGTGAGCGAGTATCTGCGCGGCCGCACGCCCAACCCCTGCGTGATGTGTAATCGCGAAATCAAGTTCGATCGCCTGTGGGAGCGCGCCGCGGCCTTGCGGGCCGACTATGTCGCGACCGGCCATTACGCGCGGATCGCGGGTGAGCGCCCAAACGGCCTGCGCCTGCTGCGGGCGGTCGACGACGCCAAGGATCAATCCTACTTTTTGTTTAATCTGGGCCAGCGCGAGCTCGCCCGCACGCTCTTTCCGCTGGGCGCGATGACCAAGCAGACGGTACGGGAACACGCCCGCCGGCTCGGGCTGGCCAACGCGGACAAGCCCGAGAGTCAGGAGATCTGCTTCGTCCCGGACGGCGACTACGCCGGGCTGGTCGAGCGTGCGGCGCACACGAACGAGCTGCGCGCTGGCCGGATTATCGACGACGCCGGGCGGATGCTCGCGCGTCATCCGGGAATCCATCACTTTACCGTCGGGCAGCGGCGGGGGCTCGGCGTCGCCGCCGGTGAACCGCTCTACGTCCGCGCGATCGACCCGGCTTCGGGCGACGTCGCCGTGAGCCCGCGGAGCGGACTGACAGCGGCAGGGCTGATCGCCACCCGGGTAAATCTGGTGCGGCCGGAGACCGCCCACGGCGGCGAATTCCCGGCCGAGGTGAAGATTCGCTATCGCCATCGCGGCATCCCGGCGTCGATTCGGCTGGGTGAGTCCGAGCGGGCTGAAGTCCGCTTCAGCGACGGCGGTCCCGCGATCACACCGGGTCAGGCGTGCGTCTTCTATCGTGGTGAAGAAGTCCTCGGCGGCGGCGTAATCGAACGGGCCCTGGAAGGTTAGGGCGCGGAAGGTTAAGTATCGATGCGCTTTGCGATTGCGACCCTCGGCTGCAAGGTCAATCAGTACGATTCCGCGATGATCGAGAGCCGGCTCGGCGCCCTCGGCCTGGAGCGCTGCGAGTTTGATCAGATTGCCGACGTTTATGTCGTCAACACCTGCACCGTCACCGATCGCGGCGACGCCGATAGTCTCCGGCTGGCGCGGCGGGCGCGCCGCCTTAACCCTGACGCGCGCGTGATTATGACCGGCTGTCTCGCGCAGGCGAACCCGCAAGTCCTGGCCGACGCGCCGGCGGTCGACGCCGTGGTCGGTCTTGGCCGCCCCGGCGATCTCGAAAGCGCCGTGATGGGGCGGGGCAGCGCGCGCGTGATGGTCTCGAACCTGCGCAAGGAACGGGCCGCGATCGAACTCGGCGCGGTGACCCTCGACGGTCATACCCGCGCGTTCCTCAAATTGCAGGAAGGCTGCGATCAGTTTTGTTCGTTTTGTATCGTGCCGTTCTCGCGGGGCCAATCGCGCAGTGTCGAGCCGCGCCGGATCCTGACCGCGATGGACGAACTGGCCGCCCAGGGCTTCAAGGAGGTGATCCTCACCGGAGTCCATCTGGGGGGGTACGGCAAGGACCTCGATCCTCCGATCGCACTTGAAGTGTTACTTGAGATGATCGCCGAGCGCGCGCCGCTCAGCCGGATCCGGCTGAGTTCGCTCGATCCCGAGGAGTTGAGCGACCGGATTATCGCGATCGTCGCTGGCAGTGACAAGTTCTGTCCGCACTTCCATCTGCCCTTGCAGGCGGGCGACGACGGTACGTTGGCCCGGATGCGGCGGCGCTACCGGCGGGCGGAGTTTCGCGAGCGGGTCGAACGGCTGGTCGCCGAAATGCCAGAGGTCGCGATCGGCACCGACCTGATCGCCGGCTTTCCGGGCGAGAGCGCGGCTGACTTCGAGTCATACTTTAAGTTTGTCGAGGAGCTGCCGCTGGCGTATTTCCACGTCTTTCCCTACTCGGTCCGTTCCGGCACCACGGCGGCCAAGATGACGGGCAAAGTCGCGCCGGCCGAAATCAAGCGGCGGGCAGCGCTGCTCCGCGAGCTGGGGAGCGCCAAGCGGATCGCCTTTGCCGCCCGTTTCATCGGCGCGCGGCTTAAGGTATTGCTTGAAGAACCTGATCGGCGTGGCGGGATGCGCGGATACAGCCGCAACTATCTTAGAGTCTTGACGGCAGCCGCGCCGGATATGACTAATCATGAAGTAGAAGTCGAGGTGAACCGAGCGCTTGGTGAAGGTGCGGAGTTGGTGGGCGAGATTGTGGGGGCGAAGCGAGCCGGCGATTGCGCCGGTCGTGCAGGCGGCTTCGTCTGAAACCGGCGATAGCGATCTCGAGCGGACGCTCGGCTATCGTTTTTCCCAACCTGAACTGTTGTCGATTGCCCTGACTCATCCGAGCGCCGTGGGCGCCGGTGAACCCCATTACGAGCGGTTGGAGTTTCTCGGCGACGCGGTGCTCGACCTGGCGATCGCCGATTTGCTGATGCGCCGCCTCCCGGAGGCCAAGGAAGGGGTGCTGTCGAAAGCGCGGGCCTCGATCGTCAACGGGCGCACGCTCGCGGTGAAGGCGGCCGAAATCGGTTTGGGCTATCGGCTACGGCTGGGCAAGGGTGAGGAAAAGAGCGCGGGCCGCGGCAAGACCTCGATTCTCGCGGCCTCGTTCGAAGCGGTGATCGGCGCAATCTATACTGACGGCGGACTCGCCCCGGCGCAGGCGGTGATCGAGGGTCTGTTCGCCGAGGATCTCGGCGGATCGGCCGCCGAGCGTGACTACAAGACGGAATTGCAGGAAATCGCGTATCGCCGTTTTCGCGCCCAACCCGTCTATGAGCTGGTCGCCGCGCGCGGTCCCGATCACGCCAAGCGCTTTACCACGCGGATCCGGATCGGCGGTCGCGAACTCGGGGTGGGCGAGGGTGGCAGCAAGAAGCAGAGTGAACAGGCGGCGGCCCGCGAGGCGCTCGGCCAGATCGGTCAGGAACACTAGGGAATCTATGTACAAGCCCTATTTGTCATCCTGAGCCGGCGAGCATCGCGAGCCGTGTCGAAGGACCTGCGCGAAGCGCTTCCACATGCGCTACTATATTTACAACATGTCGAAGCGTACACATGTTTAGTTTAGTATGTCGGGCTTACCGACGATCCCACCAGGCGGGTCACTGAGCATCAAGAAGTCTGATTGAGGGCTTCTCGCAAAATGGTCGAACTCAGCCGAAAAATGGGCTGAAGGCGCTGCGCGCAGGTCCTTCGACACGGCTCTCGATGCTCGCCGGCTCAGGATGACAATGAGAGTGCTCTGGCCATGAGTCGAAAAAATTCACAAACTCTGAGCGCGGCGAAGAATCTCGCGCAGCGATAGACTTGCTTTAACAATCAACCGGGACACCAGACTTAAAGATGACTTCCACTTCAACCGAGAACGGCGCTGCCGATGTAGCTTATCGCGCGGGATTTTTGACCCTCGCCGGCCGCACCAATGTCGGCAAGTCGACCCTGCTCAACCGGATCGTCGGCCAGAAGGTCGCGATCGTGACGCCCAAGCCGCAGACCACGCGGCGGCGGATCGTCGGGATCCGCACCGATCCGGACGCCCAGATCATCCTGATCGATACGCCCGGCTTTCATCAGTCGCGCCAGCCGCTCAACCGCCGGATGATCGATACGGCGCGGCGATGCCTGGCCGAGGGCGAAGTGATCGCCGCCGTAATCGAGGCGGGTGGGGCGCTCCGTCGCGAGGATCGCGACCTGCTTGGCGAAATCGCACAGCTCGGCCGCCCCACCGTAATCGCGATCAACAAGATTGATCGCGGCGGACGCGAGCGCACCTTGCCGCTGGCCGAGCAGGCCCATCAGGTGATGCCCGAGGCGGCGATCGTGCCGATCAGCGCGCTGACCGGCGAGAACGTCGACGCGCTGTTGCGGGTGATCAAACCGCTGCTGCCCGCCAGTGCCGCCTTGATGCCCGAAGACGAATATACCGACCAGACCGAACGGATGATCGCCGAGGAAATAGTGCGCGAGAAGATCTTCCTCGCGATGCGCCAGGAGGTGCCCTTCTCGACCGCCGTGGTGGTTGAGCGCTTCGTCGAGGAGGAGGCGCTCACCCGGATCGAGGCGCTGGTGGTGGTCGCCCGCGATTCCCATAAGGGGATGGTGATCGGCGCGGGTGGCAGCCAGCTCAAAGGAATCGGGACGGCGGCGCGGCTCGAACTCGAAGAGCTCTTCGGCCGCCATATCTTTCTTGGCCTGCGCGTCAAGGTCGAGGCGGGCTGGACCGGCGATCCGCGCAAACTCAAGGAGCTCGGGTTCTGACATGGCACGCGGTATCAAGGCGGCCTCGGAATTGCTGCAGGCCGCGGCGGGCGAGCGGCCCGCGGTCGTGCTCGCGGGATGCGTCAATGCGGGTAAATCGACCCTGTTCAATCGGATCAGCGGCCGCGGCCGGGCGATCGTGAGTGCGATCGCCGGCACTACCCGCGATCTGAACGTTGCGCGAGCGGTGCATAACGAGCGCGAGTTTGTGATCGTCGACAGCGGCGGCCTGGAGCTCTACGGGCGCGAACCCGCGACGGAGCGGGCGATGGAGGAAGCATTGCGCGCGATCGCGGGCGCCGCGGTGGTGATCTTCGTGCTCGACGGGCGGGCTGGTATCACGACGGGTGATCGCGAGGCGCTGACGCTGATCCGTCAGACCGGCCGCCCGGTCGTGGTCGCCGTCAACAAAATCGATACTCCGCGCCAGGACGCCGCGGCGGCGGAGGCCTATGCGCTCGGGATCGAGCGGGTGGTCTATGTCTCGGCCGCGCACGGCCGCGGGATCGAGGATCTGCTCGACGCGGTCGTCGAGTTGTTGCCGCCGCCCGTCGCCACCGCCGCGGCGGGTGAGCCCGAGTTGCGTTTCGCGCTGATCGGGCGCCCGAACGTCGGCAAGTCCTCGCTGTTTAACCAGTTGGCGGGCTATGAACGGACGATCGTCGCCGACCTGCCCGGCACGACCCGCGATCCGATCGATCTGATGCTCGAAGATCACGGGCGGCGCCTGATGCTGGTCGATACGGCGGGTATCCGGCGGCCGACCAAGGTCGAGGGCGAACTGGAGCATCACGCGGTTGGCCGGGCGATCGAGACGATTCGCCGGGCGGACGTGCTCGCGCTCGTAATCGACGCGACCGAAGGGCTGACCGATCAGGACACGCGTCTGGCACGGCTGGTGGAGGCCAACGATCGCGGCCTGATCATCGTCTGCAACAAGTGGGATCTGGCCGCGGGCTTGGGGCGCCGGGTGCCGGTCTTCGTGCGCGACGCGCGCGAACGTTACCCCTTCCTCGATTTCGCCCCGATGATCTTTACCTCGGCGATCACGGGCGACGGGGTGAAGGACTTGCTCCCGGCGGCGCTGCGGGCGGGTGACGCGTGGCGCATGCGCTTTCAGACCGCCGAGCTCAACAAGGTATTGGCCGGCGCGCTCGCCGCGATGGACCCGCCGCTGGTCGCCGGCCGGCGGCTCAAGCTGATGTATGTCACGCAGGTCTCGAGCCATCCGCCGCGGCTGGCGTTCTTCACGAACCTCGAACGCGATATCCCGGCGCACTATATCCGCTTCCTCGAAGGGCGGTTCCGCGCCGCGCTCGATCTCGCCGAAGTGGGCACGCCGCTGCGGCTCGAATTCCGCCGCGCCGGCCGCTCCGCACCCCCACCGCCACCCCGCCAATCCGAGCGGGATTAGTAAGCGCGACCGTTCGTCATACAATCAATGATGCTCGCAGTCCGTTACGACCCGGCGCGGCGGGAGGCCGTCAAGACCACAGAGGGGAAGGAGATGGACGGAAACATTCGAGACGAAGTGTGCGACCTAATGATGCAGCTTTCACGCAGCTTGTGGTCACTACAACAGCCGCTGCTCGCCAAGCATGAAGCGGGTATGTCCCTCGCCCGTCTGATAGCACCCCGGCGGCAAGTGCTTAGCAATGGCTATCAGCGCAGAATCAGCGAACAAGAAGCGAGAATTGTCCTTTGTCATATGCTCGACCAGAAGGAATCCTCGTTTTCGTACTACTCGGTAGAAACACCCACCAATGGCAAATACCAGTTTAAAGGTAAAACAGAGCTGAGCGCGCGAACGGACATGACGCTTTATAGCGACGACGAAAAGAGGCTGGTCGATATCGAATTCAAAAAGGGAAATCCGCCGGAACCTAGTATTGACAAGGACATCTGGAAACTCCTGAAAGAGGGCCGCGACAGCGCATGGTTCCACATATTGAAGAACGCAGATGCCCAGACCTTTTCGCTTCTCTTTAAGAAAATCAGGGGCTCCTTTTCAAAACGTGTAAAGCACGCGAGCGGGAATCGTCGGACTCTCTGGTTTGTACTGTGTGTCTTAGCCCCGACCGACTCTGCGCGGAGGGTTGCGTACTATAATTCGATCCGGCTGGGCGATCCGACCGCAGATTGTGAGGAAGATGTAGCTAGGCTGTTTTCCGAATCTATGCTGCGACCCGAGGACGGATGGCATCAGGTTTACCCCGAAAACAGATAACTGCTTGGCCGCTTCGCGCACGCACCCCACCAATCCCAGGGTTAGTTTTCGAGCTTTTTCGCGCTTGTGTGGCCATATCAGAGCCGGGATTCTTCACTACGCAGACTCCGTTCAGAATGACAACTGCGGGCTTTTGTGGGGTGCCGCGTTTTGTCATTCTGAGCGAAGCGAAGAATCCCGGATAAGCTGTGCTTCGCAGACCCGACAAGGGTAGTTGTACCGATCTGAGCTGGCTCCTATGCTCGCATTGGCGGTACTGCTGCGGCCTCGACCTATGTCTGACTGGGATCCTGAGTTCTACAATCGTTTTCGGCGCTATCGGGCTGAGCCGTTCGAGCTGATTCTCGCGCGGCTGGCGGTGCGTCCCGACGACACGATCGTCGATCTCGGCTGCGGCAGCGGTGAAAACACGATCGAGCTCGCGCGGCGCGCCATAGGTCTCGCGCGAGCGGCGATGGCTCGCGGCGATGCGCGCGCGCACCTCGGCCGCGGCGCGCGCCGAGCGTCAGGTCTCCGTCAGTGAGCGTTGCGCAGATTGAGGAAAAGGGACTCGTAGCGATCGGCGGCGAGGTCCGGTTCCAGGTCATCGCCGAACGGGCCGGGAAAGCGGCCGTAATCGTCACCACCAATCTGCCGTGCTCAGAGTGGCCCCAAGTGGTGCCCAACGCCCGGCTGTGCAAGGCCTTGATCGACCGCATTACCGATCGTGCCAATATCGTCGCAACCGGAACCGAGTCCTACCGTTGCCGCCGCACCCTGGAAAAGCGCAAGGGCAAGGCCGCCGCGACCAAGCCTTAACACCGCGGCGCTGCAGGTATTCGTGCTGGCGAAAACTGGCGATCTGGTCGTCCCCAATTTGTGCTGGCCTGTCGCGTTTATTCTTGTGGCGGTCTTCCCTCGTGTCGAAATTTTGCCGCGCTGAGCGCCGGGCCTGGCGAATCATCGGAGAATTGCGCCCGCCCAATCCGCTCAAAGAACATCTGCGAAGCGCCTGGCGGTCTTTATCTCCAGAGAGAGCCTGGTGCTCCACTAACGGCCAATCCCGCTGTACAGGCCGCCAGTGGTTATGTAATTCTGATGGCGCCATTGACCAAGGAAACGATCAACCGGTTCAAAGGTGTCCCGTTTTAAGCAATGAGCAACATTTGGAGAGAATAGAGAATGGAGATGGAAGGAACCAAGACGCACTATGAGGTAATCGTCATTGGGGCAGGCGTAGCGGGGATCTACCAGATCAAGCTGCTCGCCGACCGCGGGATTGACGCCACCGTGCTCGATGCAGCCGGTGATCTGGGTGGAACCTGGTACTGGAACCGCTATCCGGGAGCCCGCTTCGACTCCGAGAGCTATACCTACGGCTACTCGTTCTCGAAGGAACTGCTGAATGAGTGGCACTGGAAAGAGCGCTTCTCCAGCCAGCCTGAGAACCTCCGCTACTTGAATTTCGTCGCTGACGAATTTGGCCTGCGCAAGTACATGCAGTTCAATTGCAAGGTCGAGGCTGCCCACTTCGATGAAGCCCAGGACCTATGGCGTCTGAAGATCAGTGACGGCCGCGAGTTGACCGCCCGCTTTATCGTCATGGCCGTAGGCCTCCTTTCGATCCCCACCTTGCCGCGACTGAAGGGGAGGGAGCAGTTCAAGGGCCTTTCCTTCCATACTTTCTCCTGGCCACATGAACCGGTTGATCTCAAAGGCAAGAAGGTCGCTGTCATCGGGACCGGCGCAACCGGTATTCAGGTCATCGCCGATATTGCCGACAAGGTTGCCCACCTGACCGTTTTCCAGCGCCGGCCCAACTGGTCCGCACCTCTGCACAACGGACCGATCTCCGACGAGGAGATGGCCGATATCCGCCGGCGCTATGAGGAAATCTTTACGACTTGCTCGCGCACGCCCGGCGGCTTCGAGCATGAGCCCGACCGGCGTGGCTTCTATGAGGTCTCGCGCGAGGAACGCGTAAAGCTGTGGGACAAGCTCTATGACATGCCCGGGTTCGCAATCTGGCTGCGCAACTTCCGTGAGATTTTCACGGACGAGAAGGCGAACGCCGAGTTCTCGGAGTATATCGCCGATCGGATTCGTCGGCGCGTAACGGACCAGAAGATTGCCGAAAAGCTGATCCCGAAGGATCACGGCTTTGGCGTGCAACGGGTGCCGATGGAGACCAATTATTTCGAAGTCTATAATCGCGATAACGTCGAGCTTGTCGATATCACGGAAACGCCGATTACCGAGATCACCGAGACCGGGTTGCGCACCGCTGATCGTGACTTCGAATTCGATATCATCGTCTATGCTACGGGCTTCGACGCGATCACTGGCGCTTTCGACCATATCGATATCCGGGGCTTGGGTGGTCAAAAGCTCCGTGATCTGTGGGCTGAAGGTCCGACGACTTTCCTCGGCTTCATGGTCCACGGCTACCCCAACTTCTTCATGCCGTCGGGACCGCAAAGCGGCTCCGCTTCAACGAACTTCCCGCGTGGCATCGAGACCGGCGTCAACTGGTGCACGAAGCTGATGGACTATATGTGGGCTCACGGCTATACGCGCGCTAACGCGACCGAAGAGGCTCAGCAGAGCTGGACCGATCATGTGAAGAAGATGTACTCCGTGATGTTGATGAGGAAGGCCAAGTCCTGGTTTACGGGATACAACTCGAACATCGAAGGTCACGAATACGGTAAGACGCGCTATTTCGTCTATAACGGCGGCCAACCAAAATTTCTCAGCCAAATCGCGGAAGTCGCCAACAATAGTTACAAAGGTATCGACTTCAACTCCGCATCGCTGCTTGCCGGCTTGAAGGCCGAGGACGCGGCAAGAGCGGGCAAGTAAATTCCCGCTTAGGTTTAGTCTGATGCGGCGGTTGCGCTGGATTAGGGGTCCGGCGCAACCGCCATTTTATGAGGGAGGGACTCTCGCTGAAAAAGACTGAAACCGCGAAGGGAAACCACTCGATCGCAAGCTGAAGGAAAGTCGATCCTTGTCACGGGGACCAGCAAGTGAAT
>JBKQPD010000306.1:0-11167 GCA_052145175.1 Binataceae bacterium (SeqCode)
CTCGCCCGGGTAGCCGATGTCCCGCGCAAAGCTGTTTTTGACGTCTTCCGGGGTGTAGAGGGGATCGACAGGCATATCGGAGAGGGTGGTGAAGCGGGTCGGCCGCTCCTTGCCGCGCGAGTAGGTCTGCTCGAGCCATTCCTGTTTTGTCGTCACGATGATTCCCTCACCATTCTTACCGTCATTAGTACTGCCATCATCAGTCTTGCGCTCAGCGGGTGTGGAGTACCTGTCCCGCAATCACGAGCCGCTGAATCTCCGAGGTGCCCTCGTAAATCTCCGTAATCTTGGCGTCGCGGAAGTAACGCTCGACTTTGAACTCCTTAGTATAGCCATAACCGCCGTGAATCTGGACCGCCTCGATGGCGGCCTTCATCGCGGCTTCGGCGGCGAACAGCTTCGCCATCGCGGACTGCCTGGTGCAAGGCTGGCCGGAATCCTTGACCGCCGCCGCCTGCAAGGTCAGCAGCCGCGCCGCGTCAATCTCGACCGCCATGTCCGCGAGCTTCCACTGGATCGCCTGGTAGCTCGCGAGCGGGCTGCCGAAGGTCTGTCGCTCCTGCGCGTACTTCAACGACGCCTCGAGCGCGGCCCGCCCGATCCCGACCGCCTGCGCGGCGATCCCGATCCGGCCGCCGTCGAGCGTTTTCATCGCGACCTTGAAGCCGTCGCCCTCGCCCATCAGCAGGTTTTCGCGCGGGAGGCGCAAGTCGGCAAAACTCAACTGCGCGCTATGGGAACCATGAATCCCCATCTTGTCCTCGATCCGCGTGACCTGGAATCCGGGCGAGGAAGTTTCCGCGATAAACGCGCTGATACCCTTCGTGCCTTTGTCGGGCTGCGTATTGGCGAAAATAATGCAAATACCGGCTTCGGGGCCGTTGGTAATGAAGTTCTTGGTGCCGTTGATAACGTAACTGTCGCCGTCGAGCACGGCGCGCGTCTTCTGGCCGGCGGCGTCCGAGCCGGCCTGCGGCTCGGTCAGCGCGAAGGCTCCGAGCCACTCGCCCGAGGCCATCTTCGGCAGAAAGCGCGCCCGCTGGTCGGCGGTCCCGGTACCCAGGATGGGCCACGAACCGAGCGACGAATGCGCCGACACGATCACTGCGGTCGACGCGCACGCCACCGCGAGCTCCTCGATCACGAGCGCGTAGGTCACGTTGTCGAGACCGGCGCCGTGGTACTGCTCCGGGATAAAAACCCCGAGCATCCCGAGGCGACCCAATTCCTCGATCGCCGCGCGAGGAAACTCGTGCGAGCGGTCGATCTCGACGCCGACGCGTTCGAGCCTTTCGCGGGCGAAGCGGCGGGCGACATCGCGGGCGCCGGCTTGCGTTTCAGTCAGTTCGAGGTCCATCGGGATAATCGTACCGCAGATAAGCCTGCCTGATACTGGTGTATGTTCTAGCTTAGATACTCTGTCAGGTCGATAGAAACCTGCTTTTCATCGCGTCGAGACGCCGAACCTCGCGATCGGGCGAGCCAAAATCGCGGCTGCTAGCTTAAGTTAACGTGAGCCATCGCGGCGAAACCGTGAATGTTTCACGTGAAACATCCGCACGCATTGCTCTAGCGATGCTGCCACTTGGGGTCACGCTTCTCGACGAAGGCCTTGGTCCCCTCGGCCTTGTCCGCGCTGCCGAAGCAGAGCCCGAAGGCGCTCTGCTCGAAACGCAGACCGGCGTCCTCTTCCATCGTGAACGACGCGCGCAGGGCGGCCTTGGCCTGCCGCAGCGCGAAGCCGGATTTGCTCGCGAGCTTCGCCGCGAATTCGCGTGTCGCGGGGATCAACTGGTCCGGAGCGACCACCTTGTTGACGAGGCCCCATTCGAGCGCGGTCTTCGCGTCGATCATGTCGCCGGTGAGGATCAGCTCGCGGGCGCGCGCCTGGCCGATCCGATGGGGCAGCCGCTGCGTGCCGCCGAAACCGGGAATCAGCCCGAGATTGATCTCCGGCTGGCCGAAGCGAGCCTTTTCGCTCGCGATAATCAGGTCACAGCCGAGCGCGAGCTCGGTGCCGCCGCCCAGGGCGAAGCCGTTGACCGCCGCGATTACCGGAATCGGCAGCTCCTCGAAGGTCGCCATCACGCGATGGCCAAGGCGGCAGAACTCCATGCCGTCGACCGTCGACATCGCCGACATCGCGGCGATATCCGCGCCCGCGACGAAGGCGCGATCGCCCGCGCCCGTCACGATCAGGACCCGGATCGACGGGTCGTGGCGAACGTCGCGCAGCACGTGCGCCAGCCCTTCGACCACGGTGCGATTCAGCGCGTTGAGCGCCTTGGGCCGGTTGACGGTTACGGTCGCGATTTCGCCTTTTTCAAAAATCAGGTCTTCCACAATAGCTCCTGTCTTATGGTGTCCCGCCCAACTTCTCGCGGACCATCCAGATACGATCGCCACCCCAAAAGAGTTCGCCGTCGACGACGAAGGTCGGCACACCGAAGACTCCGGCGGTCTCGGCTTCGAGCGCGATCCGCGTCAGCTCGTCGCGTCCCGCCTCGTCGAGGAAGTCAAAGAACCCGACCGCCGGCGCGCCGCTCGCTTCGACCACGCGGGCGATCGCCTCGCGATCCTCGATATCCAGTTCGCGCTTCCAGAAGCGCTCGAAAGCCAGATCGATATACTTGTCGAGCGTACCGCGCCGCGCCGCGTAGAGCATGCCGATCGCCGCGAGCGACGAATCGAAAATCTTCCGCGGCCCCTTGACGGTCAGGCCACGCCGATTCGCGAGGCGCCGCGCGTCCATATAGCTGTATCGAATCCGGCGCCACTGATGATCATTGCGGCCTTCGACCGTCCCGAGAAAATCCGGGATGTTGAGGACGTACGGTAGCCAGGTGAACTTGACGCCATATTCGCGCTCGAGCTCGCGTACCGGCGTAAGCGCCAGATAGGCGTAAGGACTCTTGAAATCGAGATAGAACCTGAGGTCACGGGCGGCCATGCGCCCGAGCTTACGAAGCGCCGCGCGCCGTTGCAATCTCCGGAAGCTGGACGCGGCTCGCAGACTCGCCTGCTCGCTGCACGCCACGACCGAGCTCTGCTATTGTCAGCTGCGGACGCCGATCTGTGGGCAATCGGGACGGAGCGTGCAGCCCTCGCAGCGCGGACTTCGCGCACTGCAGACCCGGCGCCCGTGCAGAATCAGCCGCATCGAAAAGGGCGTCCACGCGCGCGGCGGCAAGAGCTTCTGCAGGTCCAGCTCGATCTTGTCGGGCACGACATTGCGCGAGAGACCGAGCCGTCGCGCGAGCCGCCGGACGTGCGTATCGACCACGAGACCGGGCTGGCCGAAGACATGGCCGAGGATCACGTTGGCGGTCTTGCGGCCGACCCCGGGGATAGTCACGAGATCTTCCATGCGATTGGGAATCTCGCCGCCGAAGCGCTCCAGAAGCGCCCGCGCAGCCGCCTGCAGGGAACGGGTCTTTTGCCGGAAGAAGCCGCTCTGCACGATCAACGCGCGAACCTGCTCTTCGGGCGCGGCCGCCATCGCGGGAATATCGGGAAGCTGCCGAAAGAGCTCCGGCGTGAGCTGATTCACTCGTTCATCGGTGCATTGCGCCGAGAGAATCGTCGCGACCAGGCATTGCCACGGCGTGCTGAAGTCGAGGCTGATCCGGGCTTCAGGATAGAGCCGCGCGAGTTCCCCGGAAATGCGCCCGGCACGCTCGACGACCCCCTCGCCCGCGGCGATCGCGGGACGCGCGGCGGTGATTGGTTTCTTCGTCTTGCGCGTAACCATGGCTTCAGCGTTGCCCGATCCGGTCACCGCTCGCAATCCTGCAACTCACGGGCTAATTTCGATGCCGATGACCACTTCCGATCGGCCACGAGTATCCCTGCTGTTTCCCGCGCAGTACGCGGAGGCGGCGGCGATGCTCGGCCGCGCCTTCGTCGATGATCCCCTGCTCAAGGCGATCGTCCCATCCACGCCTGACGCGAACGTTCGCGCAGGACGCATTGGCGCATTGTTCGACGTGGTGCTGCGGCTCCATCGCGGCGACGGGCAGCCGGTGGTCGGCGTGATCGCGGACGGCCGGGTTGGCGGGGCGGCGGTGATCGAGTATCTCGCGCATCCACCTTCAACCGCGGCCACGCTCTGGCACGGCCTCCCCACCCTGCCGCGGCTGGTGCGAGCGGTTGGCTGGAGCGGTCTGGCGCGCGCGATTTCGGTGATGGATACTTTGGCGCGCAACCGGCCGCCCGAACCACATATCTATCTCAATATCCTGGGCGTCGAGCCGTCGCTGCAACGCCGTCATTTCGGCGTCGCGATTCTCGACTATCTGCGCGATCAGGCGTCGTTGCGCGGCGATTTTGCCGGCGTCTATCTCGAAACAGCGACCGAGGCGAACGTCGCCTACTATAGTCACGTCGGTTATCGCGTACTGAACGAAATCTATCCGCTGGGCGTGCGGATGTGGCGGATGCTCCAGCCGCGTGCAGCCTGACGCGGAACGCACTTAGGTCGCCAACGCGTCCACGACCAGGAAAGCTCTACACAAGTGATGTTGGCATTTCTGAAACAACCGCAAATTACGAAATCGTGTGCATAAGAAGCTGCTAGATTCCCTTCGCAAAGCCTCAGGGCATGCTTCGCGCGCAGACGGAGCCTGCCCTTGAGGAGCGCGGCGACGAAGGGCTCAGAATGACGAAAGGTGCTTATGGTTACAAAAAGTAGCAGTGTCATTCTGAGCATAGCGAAGAATCTGCGGCCGCGCTCTTCGGCCTCGTCGGCCGGAACCCTATGAAGGATGGCGAAAATCACTTGCGCAGAGCTTCCCTAGCGTTAAACCTGATTACGCGCGAGCAGGCCGCGGGCAATCACCAGGGCTTGAATTTCGTTGGTTCCCTCCCCTATCATCATCAGCGGTGCGTCGCGATAGAAACGCTCGACCGGGAACTCGGCCATGTAACCGTAGCCGCCGAGCACGCGGAGCGCGTCGAGCGTCATCTTGGCGCAGGCCTCGGAGGCGAACAGCTTGGCCATCCCGGCCTCGACGTCGCAACGCTCGCCGGCGTCTTTTTTCTGCGCCGCATGCTCGACCATCAGGCGCGCCGCCTGCAACTTCGTTCCCATATCGGCGAGCAACAGTTGCACCGCCTGATGCTCCCCGATCGGCTTGCCGAAGGCGGTGCGCTGCTGGGCGTAGCGAATAGCGTTGTCGAACGCCGCCTGCCCCACGCCGACGGCGCGCGCGGCGACGTTGATCCGGCCGACTTCGAGCGCGCTCATCACCTGCTTGAAGCCCTGGCCCTCGCGCCCGCCGATCAGGTTCGCGGCGGGCACGTCGAGCTCTTCGAGCAGGACCTCACAGGTGTCGATCCCCTTGTAACCGAGTTTCTTGAGCTGGCGGCTGACGGTCGGGCCGCGCTCGTTCTTCTCGACCGCGAAGAGGCTTATCCCCGCGTAGGCGGGCTTCGCCTTGGGATCGGTCTTGGCGGCCACTGCGAGCATCGTGCCGTGGCGGGCGTTGGTGATGAACATCTTGCTGCCGCTCACGACGTAATTGTCGCCGTGGCGGGTGGCCGTGGTGCGGATCGACTGGACGTCGCTGCCGGCGTGCGGCTCGGTGAGCGCGAGCCCGCCGCGCTTGTCACCCACGGCCATCGCGGGCAGGAACCGCCGCTTCTGCTCCTCGGTGCCGTGATTCGCGATCACGTAGCCCATAATCAGATGGCTGTTGATCACGCCCGCGAGACTCATCCAGCCGCGGGACAGTTCGGACATGATCCGGGCGTAGGTGACGAAACTGAGCCCGAGGCCGCCGTGCTCCTGCGGAATAGTCGCGCCAAAGAGGCCGAGCTCCTTCATCCGGGCGACCAGCGCGTGCGGATACTCGTCGTTATGCTCGAGTTCGTTGGCGGCCGGAATCACTTCGCGATCGACAAAACGGCGCACCGCTTCGACAATTTCGCGATCCAATGCTTCGTCCATGAATCTGCACCCTCGCACCCCAAAGCTAACAGAGCGCTCCATCATCCCGCCACGGTAGCGGAAGAGGTTGAGGGATCCCGTATACACATGTTGATGGCATCGTTGATGGGGCCCGCGAACGACAACTCTCCGCGCTTGACGAGTTGCTACGTTCCAAGCGCTACTTCTCTGGCCCGTAAAAGATGACCCAGGCGCAGAAATCGCCCGACATATTCTCGAATCCATGCGTGACGCGTGCGGCCGCGAAGAGAAGGTCACCAGCGCCCACAGGCATTACGCGATCTTCGAAACGGTAATGCGCGGTTCCAGCAATACCCCAAAACGCACAGGCATATGCTTGATGCCGGCGAGAGAGTTCGAGCGCAGCCGCTCGACCTTGCCCGCAAGCTCGACCTGCTTAATTCGTGGTAGCAGCGCCTCCAACGTAAGCCGCAGTTCGAGCCGCGCCAGGTGCGCTCCGCCACAGAAGTGTTCGCCTTTGCTGAAAGCGAGGTGGTCGTTGGGGGATCGTTTGAGATCGAAAGTGAAGGGATCTTCGAAAACCGCATCGTCGCGATTGGCCGATGCGAACCAAAGCGCTACGCGGTCCCCCGAATGGATCTGTTTGCCACCCATCTGAGTGTCCTTAGTCGCGACGCGCGCCAACTGGGTTACTGGACTCGCCCAGCGCAGAATCTCCTCGATCCCGGTCGGCATGATCTCGGGATGTTCGAGCAAAACGTCCAACTGCGCCGAATGCTCCAGCAAGGCTAGTAGCCCCGCTGAGATGGCATTGCGCGTGGTCTCGAGACCGCCAGCAACATAAAGAAGTCCGTTGTGGGCGAGCTCAGAATTGGTGAGCGGACGGCCGCTGATGGTGGCATTGCCCATAACGCTTAGCAGGTCATCACCGTCGCTCGTTTGGCCGCGCCTCGCAGACTCGGCCGCCCCCCGGCGGCGCCGCTCCAAGGCTGCCTCCAGGCAATAGTTGCTGATGTTTCGCGAACCTTCCTGACGGGTCTCAAGTGGGGAACCTGAATCGACCTGGTATTCGGGATCCTCGTTCCCAGCCACCATGTTCCCCCACTTGAACATCAGCGGCCAGTCACCGCGCGGAATACCCATGATTTCGCATATGAAAGCCATCGGCAGCTGCGCCGCTACATCAACCACGAAATCGCATTCGCTGCGGGCTATAGCTCGATCAAGGATTTCGCGGACCAGTGGTTTCTGCTTATATCGAATTCCATCAGCATACTAATCGCACTTTTGATCCCTACATGCCGATCGTGGTTATCGCTGCTCCGGCAGGAAGTGCCGCCCTCGCTGCGATGTACGGTGTCCATTCCTCGACAACTTGCCGCAGCGGGTGCAGTCAGCTACGCGCTCGTAATTATAATTGGCGTACCCACATGTGTCCGCATTAACCATCAAATCGCGTCCCGGTCTATTCAGCATCCACCGCGCGAATGGGCCCAAATCCGCGCGCGATGGCTCCGGTTCCACGTCATCCGAACTTTATTCTCCGTTCCCGCATTTGCCGTTTACGTTCTTGCCTCGATGTCAAATACCAGTCGACAACTATCATGATCGAGATTAACTGAAAGCGTTTGGTGACGGTTCGATCAAAATCGGACCTTTGCTGCAAAAGGTCTCTTACCAGAGCGTCCGGTCACGAAAGACCGGAAGAACAACGAAAGGAAAACTCACATGCAAACAAAAGAAAATCAGGAAACCACACTGACCTTCAAGAAAACCACACCGCCGCAGTGGCTTCTGGATTTCTGGAAGGAAATCGACGACAAAACCTTTGGGAGCGGTTTTGACTGCTTCACGGAAGACGCCATCTGCCGCCTCGGCGTGGCACAATGGAACGGGCGCGAGACGATCACGACCATGCGCAGGCTCCGTCCGCCACTGCGTCGCGTAATCTGGCGTACCCGCTGCTGGAGCATCTGGATGGGCTTGGGTGCGACCCGGCACATGACGGCGCCGCCCCTGGCATACCAGAAGCCGTAGCTCAGGAAGCTGCCCTTCTGCGCCGGCGCCACTTTGCTCTTCGCGCGATTTTACGCGCAGTCGGAGCTTGGCGGACATTCGCTCCAGCGCCGCCATCACGCGCTCACCCGCGCGCCGCGACCGCGGGTACACCTTGCCGTCGTCGGCGTAACGCACGAACGCGTGTCCGCGCTGCTCCAGGTCCACATCCACCACCCAGTGGCGTCCTTCCCGCACATAGCGCTGCGCGGCCTCTACCGCATCATGCGCGCCGCGCCTTCGACCAGGGCCTTGCCGAGCGTGGCGATCAGCGCGGTCGTAGCGGCGCGAGACCAGTTGGAAGAACCGGCCTTGAGCTTCTCTTTGAGGCGGAAGTGCTTCATGCCTCCGGCAAGCACTAACTTCTAGCCGGCATACCTCAGCGGGGTACGACCACTTCCAACATCATCATTCGCGGACTCGCGCCTGTATCGAAAAAGCAAATCGAAGCTGAAGAGGCCCGGTAGCTCGCAAATCGGCCATTGAGCCTTGCGCATGAATCGAGCGAGGCTGCCGATAAAGACTCGTCTGCTCTAAACTTGCCATCGACTTTCTCAAACGTACCCGACTGCATGACAGGCCCGATGCGATGGTCCATGAACCGCGCCGTCTTTTGAGTTACGCTTAAATGCGCGTCATTTCGTGGCTGCTAACGCCGTTTTCGCAGTTCGCTACTAACCAACCTGCTCGCGGGCGCCTCCTGCTTCCAATGCCATCGCGGTCGGGGCCGCTGTCGCGCGACCGCCGAAGCCACTCTTTTTCCAATTCGCCCGGCGACTCCAGTACGGAGGAAGCACTATCGCGGACTTTACTACTTGGCAACGGTCGGAGACCGCACGCGCGCCCCCCAACCCGCGAGATTGTTCGACTCGGTGCGGCCGCTGGTAAAGAAGACGTCGCGCGACGCCGCACCGATTAGCGCGGCAACCTGCTCACGCGCCTGCTCCAGTTCGCACCGCACGGGTCGTCCGGCGCGACGGGTGGACGCGGGATTGGCATGGGGCCGCGCTCGATAAATCCGCGAATAGCCTCGCGGACGCCGCGGACAGCCGCGGCGAGCCCACGTTTGAATCGAGAGAAATCCGCATCGCTTGAAAGTTGGTTTGGAAGAATCACAGTCTATTTGAGTCCTGCATATTATAAAGACAATTCGAGGATCCGAATGACCGCATCTGGGCGAGGGTTAAGCTCCGGAGCAGTGTCACTATAATTTGCGAGCCTCAAAAATAGCTTTATACGTGCAGCCGGCGAAGCCTGCTGCGAGCGCGGGTGGTCGCAGTCTACCGCATCCAATTGCTCCAGACGCGTTCAACTGCTAGAGGATACCGGACCAGCAGCGATCGCACAGGTCTGCTGACACCCAAGTGTTCATTAGCGTCCGTAACAGTAGAGAAAAGCGTTCGGCCATTGCGCTTGATTGGCCGACGGGAGCGGCCCTCCGATGATGCTCGCGCTCGCGCTGAGCGTATTTACCATCGGCAGCTATTTGGTCTGGCCCAGCCGATGGAATATTCCTGCCCATTTTCAGCTCGCATTCGTCATACCCGCGTATGTGATACCTGTGCTGATGACGAATGCTCTGAGCCAATATCCGCGAGACTTGCTCGCGCTTTTCGTCCCCCTTCTCGAAGTGGGCGCTGGCTTTTACATCGTCGGGATGGTTTGCGGCAGCGCACTGCCACGAATGAAGTTAACACGGTGGCCCTTTACCTTTACGTCGCTCAGCGAACCCGAGCTAATCGCTTTCGCCTCCCGCCAAGCAATTTGGTTGGGGCTGTTCTCGATACTTGGGATGGTTGTGAGCTTTCGTGTCATGGGCTTTGTGCCGATGTTCGCCGCCGATCCCATGGTGGCCAAGTACTTGCGCGGCTCGTACCAAGACAGTTATCGGAACGTGGCTGTGCTGCTGCGGAGCTCCGAGCAAATTATCTTCCTGACTGTGCCCATCATGGCGGTGCTTTACTACGTAACGCGGCGCAAGCTATTTGCGCTTATTGGTGTGCTGCAGCTCGCCCTTCAAGCTCTGACGCTTAGCCGCGGGTTGTTCGGGGCTCCGCTCGTCACGGGGCTCGGACTCATTGCGGTTAGCCGGGGATACAAAGCGTTCATCATGTACCTGACGCTGCTCGTTTTCGCGGTGGTGGCCGCCAGTGCCAGCACTTATTACGCCGCGCGGCTGTTGCTCCCTGAATTTGCCCAAATCGAGCAGGGTACCGTATGGGAGAATATAGCGAGCGGCGCTCCTGACATTCCGCAGACGCTTGACTTTATGGCGGCGTTCGAGCGGCGGCCTCAGTGGACGTACGGTCGGACCTTCGTGGGAGGGCTAATTCCGTTTCATTATCGCTGGAATCCGGACATATGGTCATTAGCGGTAGAGGCGAGCGACGAGGATCTGGACATAAATACTGTTATTAGCGGCGGGCTTCGCTTGCCTCCTCCGGTGATGGGCTACACGGCCTTCGGCTGGCCCGGAGCGATCATCGTGTGCCTCTTGTCCGGTTTAGCCACCGGTTATGGCGCGGTCTTTGCCAGAAGATATGTTGGCCCGGGCTCTCTGGTCAGCTCGGTGATCGCGCTCAGCCTATATAACACTGCGGTTCTCCAGTTCGTCGAATTTTATTCGATAAGCATTTATACCGTATTCACGATTTTTGTAGCGTTCATGTTCGCCTACCGGGTAGAGGTGAGATCGAGCGCCAGGACAAGCGGCGACTGACCCAAGGCCTGAAAAGCTGTAGGCATACGAAGGAGAACGAGCCGCGAGAGGCGCGATACCAGAGGTTCTAAACTTGTTGAGTCTGTGAGGAGCAAAACGACCGGACAAACCGGCCTTAACCGGATCACGCAGGCCAAACTATCAACTTTCGGCCGTCATACTTTCCCGCGGATCAACGATTGACTGACTCTACCTCAAGCTGGCTGAGCTTTCGGAGGGCAGGTCAGTATACCTGCAGGAGGGAAGACCACTAACGCCCCCGAGTGTGAGACTGCGACCGTCGGTCTTGAAGTCCCTTAAGCATTGTTGGCGATGTCCTGAGAGTTGTTGAGAATTGAGTGGCGGCTCACCTCGCCCGATCGGAAGATCGGGTTGGGTAAAAGGAGCGACTGTCATAGAAGTCAATCCTCTGGACTGGAGTCGGATGGGTTGCCCACAAGTCCACAGGCGCTGGGATCACGCCGAGATATCCCGCCTGTGGACTT
>JBKQPD010000307.1:0-20788 GCA_052145175.1 Binataceae bacterium (SeqCode)
CGCTTCGCTCCACTGACGCTCGCCCGCCCCCTGTTCCGTGCCTCCGGCACGGTCATCCTCAATTATATGAGCGCCGCTGGGGAATCCCGGCGGCGCTCCGCTGTTTGTGATTAAGATCGGCGGCGACGCGATTACATCAGCTTGAACGCTTGTGCGACGTTCTCGCCCAGCACGCCCCGTCGCGCGGTCGCGGTCATGCCCGCCACCATCCCGCGCAATTCCTCGAGATAGTCCCCTGGATGATCCGGATGGGGGTAGTCGCTTGCCCAGAAGAAGCGATCCTCGCCGACCAGTTGGGTCATCGCGGCGATCGAGCGCTCGTCCGGATCGGCCGAAATGTAGCATTGCCGCTTGAAGTAGTAGGACGGCGGCTCCTTGAGCTGCACCGTGCCGCCGAGCCCGGTGTGCCGATAGATGGCGTCGCCGCGATCCAGCCAATAGCCGATCCAGCCGGCGCCCGATTCGAGCACGACCACGCGCAGGCGGGGAAAGCGATCGAACACGCCGTACTGGAAGAAGGTTGCGAAGGCGTGCCCCACGCCCTGCGCCGCAAAGAGATCAAAATACCAGTCGGCCCAAGCCATCCCGTCGAACCGCTGATGGATACTGAAGGCGGCGGGTTCGAGCCCCGGATGGATCGCGATCGGGACGTCGAGGTCCTGCGCCGCCGCGAACAAGGCGTCGTGATCCGGATGGCCGTGGGGCTTGCGCGTGATGGTGTAGGGCGCGACAAAGGCGCCCTTGCAGCCGGCCTTGACCGCACGCTCGAGTTCGCGCGCCGCCTCCTCCGGATCGCCCAGCGAGAGATGTGCGATCGGCACCAGGCGGCCGCCCGAGTCGCCGCAGAGATCGGTAATCCAGCGGTTGTAGGCCCGGCAGTGCGCGCTCGCCAATTCTCGATCGAACAGCTCGGCTTCCCAGAGCAGCCCGAGCGTCGGATAGATCACCGACTTGGCCATCCCTTCCGCATCGAGGATATCGAGCCGCTCCCGCATATCCATCGCCCCGGGGGCGCATCCGGAGAGATAGGTATCTTCGCGACGGCCGGTATTGAGGCTGTCGAAGGCCGCGTGTTTCTCCTGCGCCCTGGCGTAAAGCTCCTTGCGCCGGCCGGCGTTGAAGTCGCCGACTTTTTCGCCCAGCTCGCGCAGTTTCTTCATGCCGCCCAGCGAATGCAGCAGGGCCGAGCTGGTCAGCTCGGCCCGCTTGCCGTCGATTTCGAGAAACTCGAAGCCGTCGGGACCAACGCCGATCCGCGTGGCGCGCTCCCGATAGCGGGGTTCCAGATAACGCTCGAACAAATCCGGCGGCTCGAGGATGTGGCCGTCGGCATCGATCAGCAGCTCTTCGTGAGCCATATTATTGCCTCCGTCAAAGATTTCTAGAGTTAAATGTTGGGAACAACTGATTATCGGTACACCGGCGATGGGCCGCTTGGCAAGCGATAAAGAACCAGCGATGGGGGTGAGGGCCCGGGTCGTGCTGCGGTAGGATCGGACGGCGTCGTCAGCCGCAGCGTTTTAGCGGAGCGTTATTTGTGAGGCGGGACGACCGACGCAGGTGTCCATTCGTACTTTACGTCGGGTTCGTGCTCTTCGTTGCGCGAACCATCGCTGAATGCGGTCGCTATGAAACCGTGTGCTTCATAGAAAGCGCGAGCGCGCGAGTTCCGCTGAAAGGTTAAGAGATGAAGCCGCTGCGGACTTAACTCCCGAGCCTTGGCCAAAAGCTGTTGCCCGACACCCCGCCGGAAATATTCCGGATGGACGTAGAGGTGTTCCAACTCTTCACCCTTCATCGCGAGGAACCCAACGACGCGCCCGACTGACTCCGCCACCCACACCATCCTGGTGGGGATGAGTATGTCGACGATCCATCGCAGCGCCTCTTCGTCGGAGTGCAGCTTGGGCAGGTACGGCAGCGCGTCGCGGCGGGACGCGAGGAATAAAGCGCCGATCGCCGCGCCGTCCTGGACGACGGCCGCACGCAGCCTGAGTTCGCTCATCGGCTCGTGTGTCACGCCTTCTTCCTGATGCGCCTGCGCCGGAGTGACTCCGACGCAGGCGCCAGAACGAGCGAGAGGCGGCTCGGAGAAGAGCCGCCTCCCAACTGACGCGCTACGGGCGCAGTCGCGCCCTCAGGCGCGCGCTTTGCGCAGACTATGTGCCGCCGTCGTCCGCCCGCGGACCGGCGCTGGCGCCGTCTTATGCCGTAAAGCACGCGACGTGAAGACCTTGGCCGCTGGCAGCGCGATCGGCTTGGCCCCGGCCATCGGTTTGGCGGTTTCCGCGCTCTGAATCGGCTCGGCGACCATCACCGGTGCTTCGACTACCACCGGCGGATTAGCCTCCGCCAGCCGACGCGCTTCAGCCGCACGCTCCAGCGCTTCCAGTTTGCGCGCCTTCCAGTCCCTGAGCCCCCGGCGCATATACTCGGGATTGATATCGAGCATGTCGCAGACGTTGTCGAACGAGAAGACCCAATGCTTGTCTTCCAGCCAGATCCATTCGTCCGCGTCGCGATAAAGGCGCTGGCCCTTGCTGCTCGAAGCGTCGATACATTTCATGAAGCACTCGACCGCATCTTCGAGCACGCTCAAAATCAGCCGCTTTTCACCTTCGAGCAGATGCTTGCGGCGCATCGCCTCGAAGTACTGGATGGGCAAAAGCGTATCGGGTTCAAACAGCCCCGGCAGCTTTTCGTCCAATGTTTCCTTTTCCTGCATTTTCCCTCCGTGATCTACCCGCGCTTCCACCACCGCCACCTCCGTGTACTAAATCTTCGCTCTAACCAAATATAAGGACGATTCGCACGACGCGTTATTCAATCGTCGTCCGCGGTCTCCTCGTAAAGTTCATTCCAGGCCATCTGGATCGCTTCCAGCTTGGCCTCGTTTGACGCACCGTCGTCATCGTCAAATTCGTCTAGGTCGATTACCCATTGGCGCAGGTCGACGAAACGAACGTCGAGGGGATTAAGCCCCGGATGGTTCTCGGCCAGTACTTCAGCGATATCTTCGGCCTGATCCCACTTTAATCCCATCGCGCAACTCCTCGGGAACTATCTAACGGCAATTCTTCACTACCATTCGTCACGACTATACGTCACTACAATTCCTGAAGCGTATGTTTTTCCACCGCCTGATGGATCGCCTGATCCATGATACGCTCGGCAAACGGCCGGCTGATTTCGTTCAACTCTTCGACCAGCCGGCTGATCAACTCGCGATCGCCGCCCGCGTGCGCTTCCGCCAATTTCCGCGCCGCCCCTTCCATCCGCTCGCGTTCCGCCGGATCGCACAGCTCAACATATTCTTTAAGCTGCTTGCGCAGCGCTGTCATTATCTGCTCGGCATCATTGCGCGCGGTTATCAACAGGCGCTGTTCAATATCCTGTTCACCGAGGTCGATTGCCTCCTCGAGCATCCGCTCGATCGCCTCGTCGGTGAGCCCATAACTGGGCTTGACGTCGACCGAATGCTCGCGGCCGGTCCGCTGATCGCGCGCCGTGACATTCAGGATACCGTTGGCGTCGACCAGGAATGTAACGTCGATGCGCGGCAGTCCCGCCGGCTGCGGCATGATCGGCCCGAGTTTGAACCGCGCGAGGCTCCGGCAGTCGGCGGCCAGCTCGCGTTCGCCCTGCACCACGTGAATATCGACGTGGGTCTGATTGTCCACGGCGGTCGTGAACATTTCAGTCGTGCTGGTCGGGATAGTGGTATTGCGATGAATCAGGCGCTCCATCACGCCACCCATCGTCTCGATTCCGAGTGAGAGCGGCACGACGTCGAGCAGCAGCAGATCGCCCTGCGCACCCATCAGGACCCCGGCCTGGACCGCGGCGCCCAGCGCCACCACTTCATCGGGGTTGAGCGAGCAGAGCGGTTCGCGGCCGAAGAGCTCGGCGGTTGCGCGCCGCACGAAGGGCATCCGGGTCGAGCCGCCGACCAGCACCACGGCGTCGAGCGCCGTTGCCTGGAGACCGGCGTCAGCGAGCGCCCGCGCGCAACATTGGAGGGTGCGCTCGATCAGCGGCGCCGCGAGCCGTTCCAACGCGCCGCGCGTCAGCTGCTTCACAATCATGCGGTCGCCCGCCTCGAGACGGAGTTCAGCACTTTCCGCGTCGCTCAGTGCCCGCTTGGCCGCTTCGGCCGCCGCACGAGCGCGATTCCAGACCCGCCGATCCGTTGCGAGTTCGGGCGCGACGTCCGCCAGCAACCATTCGACGATCACGCGGTCGATATCGTCCCCCCCCAGATGGGTATCGCCGTTGGTAGCCAGCACCTCGAAGATGCCACCCTTGATATTCAGGAGCGAAATATCGAAGGTGCCGCCGCCGAAGTCGTAGACCGCGACCCGTCCCTCGGTGAACTTTTCCAGACCGTACGCGAGCGACGCGGCGGTCGGCTCATTCACGAGCCGCACCACGTCGAGCCCCGCCAGCCGTCCCGCGTCGCGCGTCGCCTGACGCTCGCCGTCGTTGAAGTAGGCCGGGACAGTGATCACGACCCGTTCAACCTGCTCGTCGCCGAGCACGGCCTCGGCCCGGCGTTTGAGCTCGATTAGAATCCGCGCCGAGATTTCGGGCGGGGTCCAGGCCCGCGCACCCACCTTGAAGCTGACCACCGGGCTCGTCGTATCGACGAAGGTGTACCGCTGGCGATCTTCAGGCGCGAGATCGGCTTGGCCCAAACCCATGTAACGTTTGACGGAGCGGATCACGACGGCGTTTACGTCGCCGCCGGCTTCGAGCTCCACCGCCGCGATCCCGACACAAGTCCGATTGTCGTCAAGGAGGGCGACGACCGAAGGCAGCAAGGCGCCGCCAGCGGGATCGGCGAACACCTGTGGGGTCCCGTTCTCGATCACGGCGATCAGGCTGTGAGTGGTGCCGAGGTCTATACCGAAAATGCGCGACATCTAATATCTTGAATGAACCAACAAAAGTATAACTTATAGGAGCCCAGCACGAAAGGATTCTTTTGTCAGGCTGCAGTCCGGCTGTCAAGGGCCTTGCGCAAATCCCGCATCAACGTGGATAGATAAGCGCCCTCGGCCAGCGTCGCCTTGAGCCGCATCACGAGCTCGGCGGGCGGCGCGGCGCCGGTATCGGCGTCGTCGAGCGCCTTCAAGATCCGGTCAAGCGCGCCGCTCGACTGGTCGAGCAAGCCCTCGACTTCGACTTGGCGGGTCCGGACTCGCGCGCGCGCCGTGGCCGCATCAGGCCCCGCGGCGCCGTCCAGGTCACGCAGCTCGGCCAGCTCCTCCTGAGCCTCGAAGACGAGCCCCGCCAGTACGGGCGGCACCCGCTGATTATTCTCGGCGAGCTTATAGCCGTGCAGTTCCAGCCAGTACGCCGCACGGGTGGCCGGGTCACGCAGCGTCCGGTAGGAACGGGTCAGGAGCGCGGTCGCGCGGAGGCTGGCGTCGCGCACCTGCGGCGCGGCGTTCGCGAAGCGATCCGGATGGAGCGCGCGGCCGAGGTTATGGTAGGACGATTCCAGCATGGCCAGGTCGATTTGCAGTTTGCGCGGCAATCCCAGTGCCGCGAAGCAATCCAGCTTGAACGCCAGCGGGGTCTTACACTCGGGACAAATCAGCCGCGGCTCCATTAGCCGCGCGCAAGACGGACATTGCATCTTTATTTTAACCGCGCGTCGCAGACTCCGCCGCCCCCCATGCTCGCTGACGCTCCGCCTTCAGATCTAACCGCGCGGCTCGCGGATTCGCCCGCCCCCTGTTCCGTGCCTCCGGCACGGTCAGCCTTATTTTAACCGCGCGTCGCAGACTCCTTTTTTTGAACGCAGTTCGCAGACTCACCTGCTCGCTACGCCTCCGGCTCCACTGGCGCACCCCCTATGCTCGCTGACGCTCCGCTTTCAGATCCAACCGCGCGGCTCGCGGACCCCCTTGTTCGTCTAGACCGTGAACGATTCGCCGCATCCGCAGCTGCGCTTGGCGTTCGGGTTGACCAACCGGAACCCGGCCGCCATCAGCTCCTCGGCATAATCGAGTTCCGAACCATTGAGGTAGAGGAAGCTCTTCTTGTCGACGATCAGCTTGGCGCCGTCGCGCTCGAAAATTTTGTCGCGCTCTTTCGCCGAATCGATTTCCATCCGGTATTGCAGTCCCGAGCAGCCACCACCGACCACCTTGACGCGCAAACCGGCGTCCGGCTTGTCAGCCGCCAACTGCTTGATCTTGCCGACCGCATTGTCAGATAGCGTGACCATCGGACGCTCAGGCCCTCTCCGCCTTCTTCGCGGCAGGCGCTCCGCTCGCGACGCCCTGATGGGCGCGCCAGTCGGAAATCGCCGCCTTGATCGCGTCTTCGGCCAATACCGAGCAGTGAATCTTGACCGGCGGCAGATTCAATTCCTGAACGATGGTGCTGTTCTTAATCGCCATCGCCTCGTCGATATGCTTGCCCTTGACCAGCTCGGTCACGTAGCTCGAACTCGCGATCGCGCTGCCGCAACCAAAGGTCTTGAACTTCGCATCCTCGATCAGCCCGCTGTCGGGATTGATCTTGAGCTGCAGCTTCATCACGTCGCCGCATTCGGGCGCGCCGACCACGCCGGTACCGACGTTATCCTCGCTCTTGGCAAAGCTGCCGACGTTGCGCGGGTTCGTGTAGTGATCGATAACCTTGTCTGAATACGCCATTGCTCTGCTCCACCCCCGTTATTCGGCCTTCCAGTTGACGGTCTTCAGATCGATCCCCTCTTTGGCCATCTCATAAAGCGGGGACATCTCGCGCAGCCGGTTGACTTCGCGCGTTACGCGATCGGTTACGAAATTGACTTCTTCTTCCGTATTGAAACGGCCGAGGCCGAAACGGATCGAGCTGTGCGCCAGCTCCTCGCTCACGCCCAGCGCGCGAATCACGTACGAGGGTTCGAGCGTGGCTGACGTGCAGGCCGAGCCCGAACTCACCGCGACGTCGCTGATTCCCATCAGCAGCGATTCACCTTCGACATAGGCGAAGCTCACGTTGAGATTCCCCGGCAGGCGCTCGGTCGGATGCCCATTGAGGGTGACGTCCTCGAGCCGCTCGAAAAGGCCGGCCTGCAGCTTGCTGCGCAGATCCAGCAAGCGGCGGTTCTCCTCGGCCATCTCCGCCTGAGCAATCTCGCAGGCTTTGCCAAGTCCGACGATGCCGGTGACATTCAGCGTCCCCGAGCGCATCCCGCGTTCATGGCCCCCACCGTCCATCTGAGCGGTGATCCTGACCCGGGGCGCCTTGGACCGGACATAAAGGGCGCCGATCCCCTTGGGGCCGTAGATTTTGTGGGCACTCAACGCGGCGAGATCGATCCCGTCGCGTTCGACGTCCACTGATATCTTGCCCGCGGCCTGGACCGCGTCGCAATGAAAGATCACGCCCTTTTCCTTCGCGATCTTGCCGATCTCGCGCACGGGATGAATCGTGCCGACCTCGTTGTTCGCGTACATGATCGTGATCAGCACGGTCTTGTCGGTGATCGCCTTGCGCACACTGTCGGGATCGACCATCCCGTAACGGTCGACCGGCAGATAGGTCACGGTCGCCTTGCCCGTCCGCTCGAGCGTCCGGCAACTGTCCAGCACCGCTTTATGCTCGGTCACGCAGGTGATGATGTGGTTGCCCTTATCCTTGTAGAACTCGACGATCCCCTTGATCGCGAGGTTGTCGGACTCCGTGGCGCCGCTGGTGAAGACGATTTCCTTGGGCTTGGCGTTGATCAGTGCCGCGATCTGGTTGCGGGCCTTGTCGACCGCCTCCTCCGCCTCCCAGCCGAAGCTGTGATTGCGGCTCGCCGCATTGCCGAACTTCTCGGTGAAATAGGGGAGCATCGCGTCGAGCACCCGCTTGTCCACCGGGGTCGTCGCGTGATTATCCATATAGATCGGCAACCTGACCATTACTTCCTCTTAATCATCCTCATGCGTTTATGGCCAAATTTGGGCCGGTTGTCTGTGCTTTCAATATTAGTGGACCTGTCAGGTATATTATCGCCTGTTACGCCGATCTGTCAAATTGCGAAGCGCTCTTTCGTCAATTCCAGACCTTTCCAGTCTACTAAAGGATTTCTGCCGGATTTGTCAATGATTTCAGGGGGTTCGTACGGTCTCGGAAGCGACCAAAAGCAATGGTTAAGCCCGGAACGGACCCGGCCGCGCATGGTCGAAGACGATTTCCAAAACTTTACGCTCGCTCCGGATCGATTTAAGGGCGGCTTCTCGCGTCTGTTCAAACTCCCGTTCGATCCACGGCCCTAGCTGCGCCAGGAGTTGTTCCGCCGCAGGCGGGGGGCTTAGCTGACCGCGCACGACGCGGAAACGCAGCACCACGCGCTCGATACCGTCAGCCCGCTCGAGCGCGGCCGTCAGCGCGAGTTCGTTCGGTCCCGTTTCAAGCGGACCGACCGCGACCATCCGGTAGAGACCGCGACTCGTCCTGAGCTGGGTTGCCACGCGGGGAGCGGAATGGCCGCGTCAGGCCGCGCGCGCCGCTGGCTTGGGTCCGCTGCCCCGCTCCCAGAAAAGCACTACCGGGCCGGCGATATAGATTGAGGAATAGGTCCCCGTAATAATCCCGATGAAAAGCGTGAAGGCCGCCGGGCGCAGGATCGGACCGCCGAGGACCAGCAGCGACAGCAGGACGGTCAGCGCCGTACCCGAAGTCAGAATCGTGCGGGAGAGGGTTTCATTGATGGCGCGGTTCATAATCGACGCGAGCGGCTCGCGGCGGCGCTTGCCGGCGTCCTCGCGGATCCGATCCGAGACGATAATCGTGTCGTGTACCGAAAAGCCGATAACCGTGAGCAGCGCCGCCAGCGTCGTCAGGTCAAACTCGAATTGTGAGATGACCAGCGCCAGACTGACCACCAACACGTCGTGAATCAGCGCGATTACCGCCCCCGCGCCGAAGCTCCAGCTCACTCCCCGAAACTGCAACGCGATATAAATACCCATGAAGATCGTGGCGAAGGCGACGGCCTCGAAGCCGTCGCGGCGCAAGTCACTGCCGACCTTGGCGCCGACCGTCTCGACCCGCAGGACTTCGACCTTGTTGGTCTCACCGAGACGCTCATTGATCGCGCCCTGGATCCGGCTGCCGATGCTGCCGATATTCTTGATCCGTTCGAACCGCACCAGGTACTGGTTTGACCCTTCGCCGCCGAAATCCTGGACCGTGATGTCGCCGAGGTCGAGCGGCGCCAGCGCCTGGCGGATCTGATCGCCTGAGGTCGACTTGTCGAACTTGAGCTGGACCACGCTGCCGCCCTTGAAATCCACGCCATAGTTGAATCCGATAACGATCAGGCAGACGATCGCGGCCAGGTTGATAATGGTCGAAAGCGCGACGAACCAGTAGCGCTTGCCGACGAAATCGAGATTGATGTCGGGCGGGATTAGCTGTAGCGACATTGCGCCTTTCGAGTCTCCTGGGCGATTTGCGCCCGCACGACAATTAGCCGTTCAGCGCGGCGAAGAAAAGCCGGGGCTCACCGATCGGAACGATCGCGCGCCCACGCCGGGCGGGCTTACGCCGCCACCGGTTTGGCTTTCGCGCACTTGGAGCAGAGATTGTTGATATTGGCGGGATCTTCCTGGAGACCCTCGTCGAGGGAGTGGCACACCTTCATGCATTTGGCGCAGATAAAGTAGATGCCCTCAATCGTCTTGTTGATCCGCTCGCGGTTGAGAATCCGTCCCTTGAGCTTCTCGAGCCGGATCCCCAGCAATTCCTGGTATTGACGCTTGATCTTGCGTCGTCCGGCTTCGTCTTTGGGAAGGTCCGCATCTTCTTCGGTCTCTTCGGCCGCGTCAGCGAACCCCGCCATCAGATCGCGTTTAGCTGACTTGGCTTTACGTGCTTTGGCCATAAACGCGGGCCTCAGCGGGTGCGGCCGATATAGCCGCAGTTCTTCTCGCACACCACGTAAAAGCCCTTACGGCCGTATCCCGCGAACATCGTGACCTTGCCGTCAGCCCCGCAACTCTGACAGAGATGCTTGTGTTGGGTGTGTCCGCTCTTTTCTGCCGTCTTTGCTTTTTTCTCAGCCATCATTGGTCCGTCCCTTGACTGTTTTGCCGGCTCCCGGCCCCCGGGCTACGCCTCAGGATAATATCATAATCATTGCGGAGTCGGCGCACAAAAAAACCGGCTACCGCTCAGCCTGATGCACGCATCGAAGGAATCGCAGCTCACCGGGTCATTTTCAGGGTACGCCACCCGGCATTAGAGTCAAGCGATCAGACGCTAAAACATCGACGCGCCGCCGCCGGTCGCGGCCGCGCTTGCGCCGGACGGTTGCGCCCGCGGGGACTACCGTCTAAGCCTTGAACCCACCTTGAACCGCCCACTCAAAGAAAATGACCCTGTGCTCTTCATCGACCGGAAGGGCCGCCGCTATCTCAAGATTCTCGAACCCGGCAAGAAGATCACCATTCGCGGCGATATCCGGGCCGACGAGCTCTGGGGGCTCGACGAGGGCTCGCGCGTCAAGCTGAGCTCCGGCGAACCGTTTCTCGTGATGCGTCCCACCTACGCCGACCTGATTCCACTGCTGCCGCGGGCGGCCCAGGTTATCTACCCCAAGGATACCGGCCCGATGCTGGTGTGGGGGGACGTCTTTCCGGGGGCCACTGTGATCGAGGGCGGCGTTGGCGCGGGAGCTTTCACGATCGCGCTGTTGCGGGCGGTTGGGCCAAATGGCCGCGTTATCTCGTATGAGCTGCGGGAGGACTTCGCGGCGCGCGCCCGCCGCAATGTCGCGACTTTTTTCGGCGCGGCGCCGAACTGGGAATTAAAGGTGCGCGACCTTTACGAGGGTTTCGACGAAACGGGCGTCGATCGCCTCTTCATCGATCTGCCCGAACCCGGCCGCGCGCTGGATATCGTCGAACGCGCGTTACGGCCGGGGGGAGTCTTTGTCTCCTATGTTCCCACCGCGATCCAACTCAAGGAGGTCGTCGAGTCCCTGCAGCAGCATCCGCGCTTCGCCGAGATCGAAAGCTTCGAGGTCCTGATGCGCAATTGGCACGTCAAAGGGATGAGCGTGCGCCCGGTCCATCGCATGATTGCGCACAGCGCGTTCATCATCGTCGCGCGCCGTCTGGCAGACGATCCGGAGGCCGCCGGCTGGAAACCAACGCCTGATGAGATCGAGGAAGGCCCCGCCGAGGATCAACCGGACGACCCGATCGAGGAGAGCTGATTTATTGTCCTGTTGTCTTAAACTTCTGCCTCGACAAGGAGACGGGTTTTAGGGCAAAGCTCAGGGAGGTGGATCCGATGCCAACTACATTTACGACCGCGCAAATCGTCGAGCTGCTGGAGCGAGTCAGCAACTGGGGCCGGTGGGGTTCGGACGACCAGCGCGGCGCGCTCAATTACATCACCGATGCGAAACGCGCGGCCGCCGCACGGCTGGTCCAGAGCGGCGCCTGCGTCTCGCTGTCGCGCCCCCTGCCGACCACTCCCGCGCGCGACAATCCCGTACCCGTCACGCATCTGATGATCCGCTCGGGCCAGACCGGTCATCCACTGGGGTCCTTCGGCTGCGCTGACTATTTCGCGATCGAGCCACACGGCCTTGCGACGACCCATCTCGACGCGCTCTGCCATCACTTCTGGCGCGGCAAGCTGTACAACGGCTTCGACGCGGACGAGATCGATTTCCAGGGTGCGCACAGGTGCGCGATCGACGTCGCGCGCGACGGTATCATCAGCCGCGGCGTGTTGATCGATATTCCGAAAATCCGCAACGTCAAGTGGCTCGAGCCGGGCGAGGCTATCTACCCCGCCGACCTCGAGGCGGCCGAACGTGACCATCGCGTGACGGTCGGCGAGGGCGACGTGATGCTGCTGCGGACCGGGCGCTTCACGCTGCGGCGCGACCAGGGTGCGAGCGCCATCGCCGGCTTCAAGATGCCCGGTCTGCACGCCTCGTGCCTCCCGTGGCTGCATGAGCGCAAGATCGCGGTGCTCGGCTCCGACGCGGTGAGCGACGTGTTGCCGACACCCTACGAAGCGCCGCTCAAGATGCCGATTCATACCGGAACGCTGGTCATGATGGGCGTGCATCTGCTCGACAATGCCGAACTCGACGGGCTGGCCGAGCGGTGCGCCCGGTTGGCGCGCTACGAATTCATGTTCAGCCTGCTGCCGCTGGTGCTCGAGCGCGGTACGGCGTCGCCGGCAAATCCGGTCGCGTTGTTCTGACCTGGGATCAGTGGGCGAACGTGGCAATCCCGCCGACCACGGCGCCGAGAAGAATCAACCACGCCGAATTAAGCTGAAAACGCAGCAGCAGGAGTGAGCTTGCGGCCGCGAGCACGAGCGTCGTTGGATCCACCAGAGCCGCGCGGCCTAGTTGCCAGGTCACCGTGACCATCAGGGCGAACGAGCCCGCATTAACGCCGTCGAGGAAAGCGCCCGCGAGCGGCGAACGGCGCAATCGGGGCAGCAGCGGTCCGCTGATCGAAACGAAGAAGAAGGCCGGTAGAAAGATCCCGACCGTCGCGATAACCGCCCCGCGCGTGCCTCCCAGCACGTAGCCGATAAAGGTCGCGGTGCTCGAGACCGGGCCTGGCGTGATCTGCCCGATCGCGACCGCGTCGAGCAGTTGCGACTGGGTCAGCCAGTGCATCCGGTCGACCAGATCGGCCTGCAGAAAAGCCAGCAGTACGTAGCCGCTGCCGAACAGGATGGCGCCAATTTTGAGAAAAAAGAGAAACAGCGCACCCAGACTGAAGGGCACCGCGGCGACCACGCCCACCTTGACGGCGCCTGCCGCCCCCGATGCCGCGAACGCCGCGCCGAACTCGCCACGCACCCTTCGCGCGACGATGACGAACGCGCCGGCGGCGAACAGAATCACCATCTCGTCGATCCCGGCAAACGCCGCCGCCGTGGCGGCGATGGTTAAAGCGATCAAGAGGCGTGTGCGCAGAACCGATCGCGCAAGTCGCCCGATAGCCTGCACCACAACCGCGATTATCACCGGCTTGACGCCATAGAGAATCCCGGCGACCTGCGGCATCCGCCCAAATGCGACATAGCCCCAGGCCAGCGCCATCGTGATCAACGCCGCGGGCACGATGAAGCAGGCGCCGGCCACGGCGAGCCCGGCAAAGCCCGCCCGCCGCTGCCCGATATGGATCGCCATCTCGGTTGAATTCGGCCCCGGGATAAGATTGCAGGCGCTGATCATGTCGAGGAAGTCGTCGTGCGTCAGCCACTGGCGGCGCCGGACGACCTCGTCCTCCATCATCGCGATATGCGCCGCCGGTCCGCCGAAGGCGATGGTGCCCAGCCGGAGGAAGAGCCGGGCCAATGCGCCGAGCTCGCCCGATCGCTCCACGGTCTCGTGATGTTGCGGGAGACTGCTCACGCACTCACTAGGGTCGCGCCGGCGGCAGGACGATAATCTGGCCGCTCATCGCCGGCTGATGGCGCAGGCATTTGAAGTCGACCAACCCTTCACGATGGAAGGTGAAAACGTAGGTAGTTTTGGTCAGCGGCGGCAGCTTCTCGTACATCAGGATCTTCAGGTCGGGTCCGACGAGCGCGAAGTCGTGCTCGTCGTCAGGCTGCAGGTTCCAGAACTCGATTTGCGTCGGTTGATCGCGATGGACCGCGATGAAAGAAGGGCTGAAGGCGTAAACTTCGCCAAACTTGTCGATAATCGATTTGGGGGTGTTTTCCTTGACCGCTACCGCCTCCGTGACAACGGTGATGCCGGCTTCCGCCTCGCCCTCCCGCGTTACCGTGACCAACTTCGCGCCATCACCGGTGGGCAGAAAGAAGGGCCCGGGACTCGGCGCCATCGACGCGTTCGGTGAACCCCAGGCCCAGCGACCAGCGGTTGCTGCCAAAAACACGATTGCGAGCACGAAGGCGCGCGGCGGCGGGCTCTTCCTGGGGGGCCATTTCATATCAGCAGATTGCGGATATTTGCGCTCCGGCTCAAGCGCCCTCACGAGTCGATTGGCAGCGAGTCGGCTTACAGATCGGGATCGGCGGCAAGGTTCCCGAATTCGCTTGTTCCGGCCGTGACGGTGGTATAATGATGTCGCCTGCCTGGACGCCCCGGTAGTGAAAAGGACATCACGGAGGTCTCCGGAACCTCAAGTCCGGGTTCGATTCCCGGCCGGGGCACCAAAATGCCAAAAAACCCTTGTAAAGCTTGTAGTTTTTCAGAGGCCATGGTTGTCTCCCGACGATTTGCGGCTCGTTTGCGGCCCGTTTAGCGGGATTTTGGCGGCTTTCGGAGGTAATGAACGGATGGCCTTGAAAATCTGATTTAGATCGAGCTGGTCGCCCACCATCTTATGTCGGGTTTTCTTGGTCCACCGTCCGTAGACCTCATCGATCTTCCTGACGCCGGCGTGACCGAGCTGATCAGCAACCCACGGAAGCGATTTGCCGGCCGACAGCATCAGGAACGTGTAAGTGTGCCGGAGCGTGTAGAGGGTTCGGTAGTCGAGGCCCGCGCGCTTGACCGCCCGCCGCCACGGATTGTCACCTTGGGTCCTTTCCAGCAGTGGCCCACCCTTGCGATTGCAGAAAACGAACCGAGAGCGGAGTCGGTTCTGGAGGGCGAGTTGCGACAACGCCACCCTCACCGGCTCCAGCATGACCACCTCCCGCTCCGATCTTGGGGTCTTGAGTTTCCGGTCGATGGACCCGTCTTCCCGCACCTGCTGACGGACGAGGATACGTTCGTTTTCGTGGTCGATGTGTTCTTGCCACCAAAGACCGAGCGCTTCACTTAGCCGCAGACCGGTCAGTGCGAGAAAAAGGTACAGCGTCCGCTGTTGCCCCTCGCAAACTGAAAGAAGTTTGAGGAGCTCGTCGGGCGCGAAGGGATCGGGCTCGCGACCTTCCATCGGTAGGTTTTCTACCAACTCCATGGGGTTGACCGGGCGCGGGATCTCGCCGTTCTTCCAAGCTTCCGTAACCATGGTCCGCACCCGCGCCAGAATCTTGTTCACCGTGTTGGGCTCAAGCGGCCTTCCCCTGCGTGTCTTCTTGGCCCTCAGCTCGCCCAGCCAAAGCTTGATATGCCGGGCGTTCAGCTCGGTGAGCGGAACCTCGCCCAAGGTCGACGAAAGAACATGGGCACTGAAGATGTAGCGGTACTGCTCGCGCGTCGCCTTTCCGATGTTGGTGCCGGACAACTGCTCCAGCCACTGCCGCGCCAACTCGACAAAAGTATGGGGACGCTGGAGCGCATACGTCTTTCGTGCGCGGCTGTGCGGGAACCACCTGTGCAGGTCCAGGCTCTCAAGTCTTCCCCATCGCGTCCGAATCAGTTCGCGTTCAAGCTCTTCGAGATGTCTTTTCCACTTGCGGCGGTTATCACGCGAATCTTCCAGTCCTGTCGACTCACGACGTCGCATCGGCTTGGAGTCTCCCGCTCCCTGGAACGCGAATGAAACTTGCAAGCGATGCCGGATGACACCCGCTGCGTCGCGATAGGGGGAACTCCTCTCAAATCGCGTGAGGCGCATAGCTTCAGCCCAATTCGCCCCGGTCGATCGCGCTTTTCAAAATCACCCAGTCGATCAGCCATCGACGCCCTAGCCGTCGCAGGCCATGGCACTCAGCGAGCTTTCCGTCACCGATCCAGTGGTAGATAGTCCACCGCGAAAGCTGGAGCCGCGTCGCGCATTGCAGTGGCGTCAGAAACAAAGTTTCGTCGGGTATGATTTGAGCATCCATCTGACTGCTCCTGATCACCGTCGGCGCCGGTTTCTGTCTGGACTCGCGCCCGGTTTTCTCGAACGTAAAGATCCGTCGCCGGTGGTCTCCGATTCAGAAGGTGAATCACCAAAGACGACTCTCGATCAGCTTCGAGGATTTCACCCTAGAACAATTCCTGCGCTATTGTCAAATTGTACAAGAAAATATTTTGACAATAATTTTCGCCTTCGGCATCGGTCCGTAAAGGCTCGTGTGATCGCCATCCCAAAATGTCGCCCCTCCCCGCGCCGATTCCTCATCTCTGACTAAAAATCCGGGGCGGCATCCGGTTTGTTTCTGTCGACATCTGGGCCTTTTGTGACCTTGCCCTCACGTTATTATTGCTAGAGGGACGGGGCGGCGTTTAGCTCGGCGCGTTCAGCTCAGCTCAGCGCTTGCGTTCACCGAGCCAGTGTACCCATTTCAGTTCACGCTTGACGGAATTGAAGAGTCTTTCGTCGGCGGTCCAGAAATCACAGCTTTGCAACTCCGCCAACGCCAGATAGTGCGCGTCATATGAGGTCGGTAGGCGAAAGTGATCGGCCAGTTCCAGTGCCCGCGTATGAACGTCAGGTATCTGTCGAAGCAGCGGTCCGCTTTCCAGAAAAAATCGCAACCGCTCCTTCGCCTGAGCAAGCGTCAGCTGTTTACGCTCAATACGTTTGGTGAGGACGTTGGCAACTTCGTAAAGGAAAAGCGCCGGCGCGAGGAGCGTGTTGCCCGCTTCCGCCCAGCCATTCAACAGAGCGCCGGCTTCGGCGCTGTGGGGTTCTTCCAGAACCCACTTGATCGCCAGACTTGCATCGACGACAACGCCGTCGCTCATTGTTCAGCGTGACGTTGTTCCCGAGCCGCGCGAATCAAGTCCGCCGAGTCTTCAGTAAACGGCCGGTTTTGTTCAGCCCGAAGCCGCTTGGCGCGCCGAATCATGCGGGAAACAATGATGCCGTCGGTACTTTTGGCAACGGGCTCAGTAATGGACACAATGCGCTCTAGTACATTGGCGATGTAGACCGATACGGCCACGTCCTGCGCGGCAGCGGCAACCTTGATGCGACGCTTCAGCGTCGGACTTATGTCGACCGTGAGGCGTGGTCTGGGTTTGACCGATCTTTTAGGGGCGTTTCTCGTCGTCATCACGAGCTCCGGACAGCAAGGTGTCACGGCACCATAATACCATTGGACGCCCAATGCACACAGTACGCTTTGGACGAAAATGACAAACTGAGCCCTTATCTCTCCAAAACGATTGCCGAATCGGCCATCCGCACTCCGTTCGCGGAGGTCCTCATTTCGCCCGTTTCGTCGGTTTCTTGACCTTCAGTGCTTGGCGAAACGCCTGGTACGCCGCTTCCACTTCCTGATGCTCCGCCTCGCGCTTGACGTCCGCCGGCAACCGGTTCGCGTAGAAATACAACACGTCGGCGGAGATCCCAATAATCTTCGCGAGCTGGTCGATTAGGTCATTGGACGGTGGGTAGCGTCGGTCGTGCTCAAGGGAATTCAGATATGGAGGATCGACCAGACGTCCATCCTCTCGCTTCAAACGCCCGGCAACCTCCTTCTGCGTTAGTCCCGCCTTCTTGCGCGCCTCCCTGATAACCTGGCCGAAAGTCTTCATTTCCGCCCGACCGTTTCAGGCACTTCGCTCGCCCATTGTCTGATCGATTCATCTTTGCGTTCAGCTATAGGTTCTTCTGCTGCAGCCCACTGGTCCAGCACTATTTGGCCACCATTCTTTCTTGAGTCGGCACGGGTTACCCGCGTGCACCATTCATCAAAGCGGGAGATTCGCCAATTGTCAAAATTGTTATGGCGAACTGCGACGGTGGCTCGAAGTCTCAACCAATAACCCCAGCTTGATGAGCCGGACACGGGCGGCCAATTGCGATACGTCGCATCGCTTGGCAACTAAATAGATCAACTTGCCACTTTCGCGGGACATCACAGGGAACGGCAGCTTCACATTAACCCGCGCCGTTAATTCAGCCGCCCAGGCGCGCAGCATCGTGGCCGGCATCAGGATCCCTCCCGACACCCAGCCAGCCTGCCATTCCATCCAGTCTTTCTCGGAGGCCTGGATGAGCGCATCCCGATTGCAGGTCCAAATCGGCCCGGGTGTGCCTGGCTTAAGAAGGCCGGCCTCACGCCAGAGCGGTCCATGGAGCCACACGTGCCCAAATTCATGGCACATGGTGGTTCGGACCAGATGATCGCTTGCACCCCCTTGGATCCGCTCGGCGATCCGGACTTCAGGCTTTTGATCGTAGAACAAAGAAGTCTTGCCGTGAATTCCGGGGGGCAGCTCCGCGTATGTATCGAGGAAGTCGGCCCTCTCCTCAATGAGGCGTTCCAGCCCCTCGGTCGGAATGGGCAATCTGAACCCACCCGACCGGCGGTTCATGAACTCGCGGATGATGCCCTCGCAGCGCTTATCCAGCAACTCGGTTTTCAGGTAAAGGCGCCTGATTGGTCGTCCGAGCGGATCGCGAATGTATTTCATCTCGTTTCGCCGAGGCAGTCGTTCTGGGAATGTGGAGCAGGGAAATGGCACTGATCGCTAGATCGCTAGCATTTAACGCTCGAGTTCAAGCGGATTAATCGTTCGGCAATGGAGACGGACCCAAGTCGGGGCACTTACGCTGATTTTGGCAGCCCCCTTACGCTGAGGGCTCAAGTCATCGCGAATACGATCCATCGCGGGTCGCATTGACGCATACCACCGCCCCAGTCTCGGCATAACCTCCTTTTTTTGCAATGTTCTCGCGAGCGGCACCGCTTAGCGTACGTCGTCGGCCACACCCGTGCAAAGAAGAACTGGCGTTGAACGTCACCGTGTTGGCACCCGCACTTCTGCCAACCAATAACCCGCTTTCCCGGACTCGTGACGTCCGACGCTACCGCAGCTTCTGCCAGCAAGACGATTCAGGGAAGCAATTGAGCAGGTCGTTCTGAAGACCGTGAGAAGCCCATGCCGCAGCCTGTCAAGGTGCTTGGCACCGAGCATCTGTCGCCTTTCGGTTCCAAGTTTAGGCAAGTTTAAGGCTCAAAAACGTTGACGAAACCCGACCATTTTAGAAAATGCCGTCCTGACATTTCAAGGGCGCCGCCCGCCTGTATGGCATCTACAGTGTGACTTTGATCCGATGGCCGGACGTTCAGCCGCTCCCTCGGTTAACACAGAGTCACGTGATTGTGACGGTAGGATACCGTGAAGTGTTTACCGGCTTCCAGCTCTTCGATGCTGCGATATGAGCCTATTCCTGCGAAAGATAAGCCTATTCATTGAGGTTGTGCGGGTTGCACTTCTGGGTTTCGGTGGTCCCCTCTAGTCAGAGGCATCGCTCATCTAAGAGTGTCGCTCAAAAATATTTTAGAGCGACGCTTGCGATTTCACGGATTTGTCACCAGGCGTCCGAGTATGTAATCAGCCGCATGCTGCGCCAGGGCCGCAGCGCGAACGACCATCCGGCGGTCGTTGCGGAGACTCCTTCAATAATCAGCAGGAACGAATAATGTGAAGGAGAGTAGTCCCCTTCGTGTATTTGCGGCGATAGAGTTTCATCTCCTCCACATTATTCAAGGCTAACGTCCTGACGATAAGCTGAATAAACCCGCGCCAAAGAAACGCCGTAATAACCGGAGGGGATCGAGCAAATAAGGTGATCTACCGTGACGTACGGATCGACTGACCGCTGCACGAAAAGCGCCGCGTCCTTGCCCAATTCGTGTGGCCGATTTCCCAGCGGCTGGCGTGGTCCAGTACGCTCTTGCTTGTCATTTGAGGCCCGCGGGGAAGAGGAGCGTTATGCTTACGCGGAGTATCCATTGCGGGGCGCCATCGGGTCGCTTGAGAAGATCGTACGCGCCGCCCTGTAGACTCAAATCCCGAGAACCCAGCTTGAACGCCTTACCGATATCCGCGCCCATCGGAATGGTCCACGCGCGTTGGCGGTGTCGGCGGTCCAGTCGTACGTGATGGCGGGATCGCTGTCGACGGACCAACCGCTCTCGAAGCTGTAGCTGATTTCAGGCTCGATGTAGGTCTGATTCGCGCTGCCGCGGTCGCGATTTCCGGCAAACGACAGCAGTTGGTAGGCGAGTATGTAGTTCGACCACGGACCCTCGGAGTAGGCGAGCGCCGCAGTTGGCCCGGCCGACCAGCGGCCGGTTCCCAATTCCGAACTGCTGGCAGTGGGGAAGTCGAATATCGGACCCACGCCCCAGACCCAGGTGGTCGCCTTGGCCGACGCCACAAGAAAGGAGGCCTGCAAGTCTTCCAACCCGAACTGCTCATGGGAACTGGGCAGGTAGGTGACGGACAAGCTGGGCCGTGCGAACAGGTCCCAATCCGCATTCAGCGAGAACGGCACCAGCGGCTCGATGTTCAAGCTATCGCCGGCGTTGCGATTGTGACCGACCTGAAATCCCGTCGTGGATTGAATCGGTACCTTGACGAAATCCTAAAACGGATTATGGACGCTTATTGCCAGCTCCTGATCGGTAAGCGCCCCCGTCGCCGGCTGGGTCTGCGGTGGTGCCTGTTGCCCGTGTGCTGATGCCGCCAGAACGGCAGTCAGCAGCGCGTTGAAGAATGGAACTTTGATCTTCAAGTCGGCGCTTCCTAAGAGGCGGCGCCGAACCACTTGTCGTAGATCTGTCGATAGGTGCCGTTATCACGAAGCGCGATGAGCGCAAGATTGATCTTTCTGCGTAGCGGGCTGTCCAGCTGCACCATGATGGCGGCCGGTGCAGTGTTAAACTCGGGACCGACCGTCTTCACCAGTCCCTTGCCCTCATGCGCCGCATAGTAGAGGAGCAGAGGGGCGGCCGACACCACCGCATCCACTTTCTTGTCACGCAGAGCTTTAAACATCTGGTCCGGCGTGGGGAACTCCTGGACCTGCGCGTTATTCTCCCGAAGATAATCGGCGGCGGTGGTACCCGCTACCGTGGCGACCTGTTTACCGGGCAAATCGTCCGGCCCCTCGATAGCGCCGCGAATCTGCTCGACGGTCAAGGTGGTCGTTAGCTGGGCGGTATACAG
>JBKQPD010000308.1:0-34357 GCA_052145175.1 Binataceae bacterium (SeqCode)
GCGGCCGGAGCCGCGCCCACCCCCACCCCCACCCCCATCTCCACCGTCGTTCCGACCCCGGATGCGGATAGCCCGGCTCCACCGGTTAGTGGCGCCCCCGAACCTGAACCGGTCGCAACCGCGACCGCCGGAACCTCACGCAGCAGCGCCGAAGCCCGTCAGGCGCTTTATGCCGATCCCGTCGTGCGCCGGATTTTCAACGAATTTGAGGCGCGTCTGGTCGAGGTCCGCGCGACGCCGCCGGATGACTCTGGACGGGCCGACGATCCGGTCACGACGCCGAAGAAATGATTGGCCACTTATTTCGGTTATCAGGAGTTCACCGTCATGGCGCAATTTGATGCCCCTCCATTCGATTTGTCGAACCTCATGAAGCAGGCGCAAGCCCTGCAGGAGAAGTTCAAGCAGACGCAGGAGGAGGTCGCGGAAAGGACCGTCGAGGCCGCGAGCGGCGGCGGTATGATTCAGGTCGTCGTGGACGGTGCGATGCGCGTGCGGAGCATCCAGATCGATCCGGCGCTGCTCGCCGCGAACGACAAGGAGATGCTCCAGGACCTTATCGCCGTGGCGATCAACGCCGGGTTGCAGCGGGCGCAGGAGATGGTGACGCAGGAGATGAGCAAGCTGGCGCCGATGGGCGGCCTGAACCTTCCCGGGCTTTTCGGCGGACGCGGCTAGTCCGCCACGATCGGCAATGGCCGAAAATCTCAAGCGCAACGACGGACTGCCGCCCGCGATGACGCGGCTGGTGAAGGAGCTGTCGCGTCTGCCCGGAATCGGCGAGAAGACCGCGTCGCGCCTCGCCTTCAATCTGCTCAACCGTCCGCGCAACGACGTGATTGCGCTGGCTGAGGCGCTGCTCGAAATGAAAGAGCGCGTCGGCCTCTGCAGCGAATGTCTGGGCCTCTCCGATACGCCGCAATGCGCGATATGTATCGACCCCGCCCGCGAACGGGAGGTGATTTGCGTGGTCGAGGGCCCCGCCGATCTGATGGCGATCGAACGCGCGCGCAGCTTCAACGGCGTGTACCACGTGCTCCACGGCGCAATCGCCCCGCTGGATGGAATCGGCCCGGATGACATCAAGATCAGAGAGTTACTGGCCCGCCTCGAGCCCCCGGCCGCGGTGCGCGAAATAATTATCGCGTCGAATGCGACCGTCGAGGGCGAAGCCACGGCGCTCTATTTGGCCCGGGTAATGAAACCATTCGAAGTGAAAATCACGCGCCTCGCGCGCGGATTGCCCGCCGGCGGCGATCTCGAATACAGCGACGCCGCGACGCTTTCCACCGCGCTCTCCGGCCGCCGCGAATTGTGACGGCGGCGGCGGACCGGCGCCCCCCCCAACCTAAACTTGAATCCGACGGAGGTCATGGATAACCTGACAAGCGGAAGTTCTTGGTCAGCGCCAGCGAACCCTTTCAATTGCGAGAGGATTCGATTTTAAACCAATCAGGATTCGGCGGACGACGCGGCTTGCGGGCGGTGTTCGGTTCGCCACGAAAAGGAACCAAGTTATGGCCTTCACACTACCCAGTCTCCCCTACGCGATCGACGCCCTGGCGCCACATCTGTCGAAGGAAGCGCTCGAGTTTCATCACGGCAAGCATCACGCGGCGTACATCAACGTCTTGAATGAGGTGATCAAAGGCTCCAAATACGAGAATCTGAGTCTCGACGAGATCGTCAAGACGGCCGAGCCGGGGCGGCTTTTCAATCAGGCCGCGCAACACTGGAACCACAGCTTCTATTGGACCTCGATGAAGCCGAACGGCGGTGGCGCGCCGAGCGGCAAGCTCGCGGACGGCATCAAAAAGGCGTTTGGCGATTTTGACGCCTTCAAGAAGAAGTTCCAGGATACCGCCGTTGGCCAGTTCGGCAGCGGATGGGCGTGGTTGGTGGCCAACGCCGACGGGACGCTGGCCGTGGAGCCGAGCCACGACGCCGAAAACCCGCTC
Source organism: Binataceae bacterium (SeqCode) (assembly GCA_052145175.1). Taxonomy (GTDB): domain Bacteria; phylum Desulfobacterota; class Binatia; order Binatales; family Binataceae; genus JAJPHI01. The sequence goes on from JBKQPD010000308.1 coordinate 1,959, forward strand.
ACCAAGGGCAAGACGCCGCTGCTCACCTGCGACGTCTGGGAGCACGCGTACTATATCGACTATCGCAACCTGCGCGCCAAGTACGTCGAGACCTTCCTTAACCATCTCGCCAACTGGGATTTCGCCGCTGCGAACTTACGCTAGGCGAAACGAGGCTTTGCGAGTAAAGCCGAGCAGGCGAGTCTGCGAGCTGCGTCGAGAATCTTAGTAGATGCGCGATATGGGGAGATGGCGCGATGCCTCTCCCCATTTTTACCCTGCCCCTGGATTGTCCGATTCCGCCGGAGCTGGCATCGAATCTGCCCGGATGAATCTGCGGGCTTGGCTGCCGCGTTTCGCCGCGCTTGTCCTGGCCGGGGTGACTGCCTGCGCGAAACCCGCGCCGCCATCGGTCGCCGAATCGCCGCAAGTCGCCGCGGGACGGCAGGTCTTCGTGATCAACTGCTCGTCCTGCCACAACATCAATCCCAACCTGGATGGGTCGCTGGGACCCGCTATCGCGGGGTCGCCACGCGCGCTGGTGGCGGCCCGGGTGCTGCATCAGGGCTACCCGCCCGGCTACAAGCCCAGGCGGGCGACCCACCTGATGCGTCCGTTGCCGTGGCTCGCGCCCGAGATCGACGATCTGACCGCGTATCTCGCAGCCGCCCAAGAAGCGCAGAAATAGCCTCGGAGAACTGCGCGCGGGGAACCGCGATGATTTGCGCGAAAGCGGGCGCTCAGACTTTCTCGAACTCGGTCAGAATCTGGGTCGGCCGCGCGACGGTCTGCGTCACCGGCGAACCGTCAATCGCCGCCTGCCACAGCTCGCGCAGAACCTTCTCGTCGGCGTCGGCGCGGACGAAGCACTTGGCTTTGATCGTCGGATAGCCGGGATTTCCCGCTGGACTGTGGCCCGCCCACTTCAGGATATTCTCGAAGTTGCCTTCCAGCGCGATCTCGAGGTCATGAATCTTGACCCCGCGCTTCGTGGCGTTGAGCACATAGCCCACGGTCAGGCAGCTGCCGACGGCGGAGAGCAGTTGCTCGTGCGCGCTCGCCGCCGAGTCGCTGGCGTCGAGCCCGTCGGGCTCGTCCATCTCCACCGCGTGCTTGCGCATATACGCCTTGGCCTTGAAACCACCCTGCCAGACCACGCGCGATTTCCACGGTCCGGTGACCGCCTTGAGCACGGCGGGATCGTCGCGCATAGAGTCGAGAATCGCGGTGATTTTGTTGATCCGCAGACCGTTGAGTTCTTTTTCTTCCGCCATGACTGGATGACCTCGTTGAGTCTCAGTGGTACTCGCGCCGCAGTATTTCGGCCGCTTCGGTAATCGCCTGCAGCTTGCGATAGGCGATTTCCGGCGTGTTGACGCAGCGTTCGGCAAAAGTGCCAAAGCCGCAATCGGGATTGAGAAAGATCTTCGCGGGGTCAAAGTAGCGCAGCATTTCCTTGACGCGGCCGACGATTTGCACCGGCTTCTCGATCTCGTCGGTGCGCGGATTGGCAACACCCAGCCCGATCTCCTTCTCGTTGCTGTACTCCTTGAAGACCTCGACCTCGCCGGCTCGTGGCGTCGCCATCTCGAGCACCAGCTGATCGACATTCATCCGCATCAGGGACGGCAGCAGCGGTCCGTAGTTACCGGTCAGCAGGACATTCTCTTTCCGGCTCCAGTTGCCGCGGCAGACATGCACGCCGAACCGCACGCCCTTGAACCCCTCGACCGTCTCGTTGACCAGACGCACCGCGAATTCCAGTTCGCTGGTCGGGTCGGTACGTGACCCCAGCGCCGCGCACATGAAGGTCTGCTCGGCCTCGTCACCGTAGACCACCTGTGAAATCGACGGTTCGTCGAGCTGGATGAAATCGACACCGAGCCGCTTGAGCCCTTCGATCTCGTGCCGCAGAATCCGCACGACATCCTTGGCGAGGTCCTCGCGCTTCGGGTAGGTCTTGTCCGAAAGCCCTTCGAACCAGCTCGAGCGGGTGAGCAGGTAGGGCCCCGGAATCGGTACCTTGGTCTGGCGCCGCGTATGGGCCTTGAGGAAGCGCGCCTCGTCGAGCGCGATCCCATCCTCGGTGCCATGGACCTTGGCGACCGCGATCGGACTTTTGATCGCGAAGGCCGGCACGTCGAGTCCGCGCAGAATCTCCTCGAAGCCCGCGCGATCTTTCATATAGTCGAGCAGTTGCGAGAGCTTCATCAGACGCATCCCGGAGAGCTTCTCGACGACGAAGGAATAGAAATTGTCGCGCCGCATCTCACCGTCCGCGACGATGTCGACGCCGGCGTCTTCCTGATATTTGATCGCCGCCAGCACGGCGTCGTCGGCTATCCGATTGAATTCCTCGGCGCTGATTTCGCCGGCCTGGCGGCGGCGCAGCGCATGGACGAGCCATTCGGGTCGCGTCCAAGACCCCACCACGGTTACTGGAAACAGTTGCTGTGCCATCAAGCTACCTACCCACTCGGATTTACCGATTACTCTTGCAACGGACGCCCAGCTTAGCAAGCTTTGAACGAGACCCGTAAACCCCGTCCCGTTGAGCCTGGCCAAATAAAAGCCCGGTCGCGCTGGACGACCGGGCTTTTACATACGGCGCGGAAACCTTATTCCTGAGCCGAAAGCCTATTTGTTGGGCTGCGGCGTCATCCGCAGATAAGGCTTGATCTCCTTCCAGCCCTTGGGAAATTTTTCCTTCATGATCTTGGGATCGGTCAGCGAGGGCACGATCACACAATCCTCGCCATCCTTCCAGTCGCCCGGGGTCGCCACCGAATGGTTGTCGGTGAGCTGGAGCGAATCGATCACACGGAGCAGTTCCTGGAAATTGCGGCCGGTGCTCTGCGGATAGGTGATAATCAACCGGACGCGTTTCTTGGGGTCGATGACGAAAACCGAGCGGACCGTCACGGTGTCGTTGAGGTCGGGATGAATCATGTCGTAGAGGGTCGCGACCTTCTTGTCGGCGTCGCCCAGAATCGGGAAATTCATCTTCGTGTCCTGGGTCTCTTCGATATCGCCAATCCAGCCGTTATGCGACTTTACGTCGTCGACACTGACCGCGATCATCTTGACGTTGCGCCTGTCGAACTCGGGCTTGAGCTTCGCGGCAAGGCCCAGTTCGGTCGTGCAAACTGGCGTGAAATCCTTGGGATGAGAAAAAAGGATCGCCCATTTGTCCCCGATCCAGTCATGAAAGCGGATGGTTCCTTCGGTCGACTCCTGCGTGAAGTCAGGCGCGATACTGCCTAAACGAATTGTCATAACATCTCCTGAGCGGGCATATTTCCTTTACGGACGGGTATGCAAATCCATCCGCAATAGATAATCCGTGCGGTCACGGGCAAATCATAGAGAACTTCGGTAGTGGAATCAAAACACGCGCGCGTCTAATCGCGGAGGCGTTTCAAATCCGGCTTGCGCTTTTCGGCAAAGGCGCTGACGTATTCCTTGTGCTCGGCACTGCGGGCGCAACGTTCGAGCGCAAAGTTCTCGAATTCCATCGCATGTTCGAGTGTGCCGTCGAGTCCATGGAAGATCGCCCGCCGCAGCATCTCGACCGAAAGCGGCGAGCCCTCGGCAATCTGGCCGGCCAGCTCGTGCGCCTTGGCGAGCACGCCGCCCGCCGGCGCGACGGCACTCACGAGGCCCATCGCGAGACACTCGGACGCCGTGTAGTGGCGCCCACTGAGCATCATCTCGGTGGCCCGCGACGCACCAATCAGTCGCGGCAAAAAGTAGGTCGAGCCCAACTCCGCCATCAACCCGACGCGGGCGAAAATGAAGCCGACCTTGGCGTCCTCGGCGATCACCCGGATATCGCACGGCAGCGCCATCGTAATCCCGATTCCCAGCGCGTAGCCGTTGATCGCGACGATCGACGGCTTGCTCATCGTGCGCACGAGATTCGGAAAGGCGAGCATCTCGCGTCCTTCACGGCTGTTCTGCGAAGCGCGACGGCGGGTGGCCGGCGCCTCACGCGCCTTGATATCACTCGCGAACCCGGCAATATCGGCGCCGGCACAGAAGGCCCGTCCCGCCCCGGTCAGGATGATGACGCGCACGTCCGGGTCCTGGTCCGCCGCCTGGAACGCCTCGACGATCTCACGGCCCATCGTCGCGGTGTACGCATTCATCTTGTCGGGACGGTTCAGCGTAACCGTCGCGATACCGCCATCCGTGTCGTAGCGAATCGTCTCGTACTGCATTTCTGCTTACGCGCGCTTTTTCTTCTTTAGCTTGCGCGCCTCCCGAATCCTTGCCTTGAGCCGCTTCTCACGCCGCTGGCGACGCCGTTTGATCTCGCGTTTTCGCTCTACCATATCTGCTAATCTATAAGCTCCTTCCAAGTCGTGTCGTGCACCACGTCTCCTCGCGCTAATTCAACTATTACAATGATCGTGATCCGCGCGAGGTCCTACCGCCCGAAGGCCTTGCGCAACTCGCGACAGATCTCGGCCTGGAGATTTTTACCTTGCGTCAAAATGTGTCCGAGACTGAAAAATCCGTGAATCATGTCCGGATAGTCCGAGTAGACCAGCTTGACCCCCGCCTCGCGCAGTTTCGCGCCGTAGGCCGCGCCCTCGTCGTGCAATGGATCGTACCCGGCGGTGATTAACAGCGCGGGCGGCAGATTGGCGAAATTCGTCGCGCGCAACGGCGAGGCATACGGCTTCGCGCCGTCGCCCGGTTCCCGCAGGTAATAATTCCAGAACCACTCCATCCCGGCCTTTGTCAGGAGGTAGCCCTCGGCGTTCGCGCGATATGACGCGGTATCGAGGGCGTAGTTGGTGACCGGGTAGATCAGCACCTGGAGGACCAGTGGCGGCGCGCCGCGATCCCGCGCCATCTGGGCGACGACCGCCGTCAGATTGCCCCCCGCGCTGTCGCCGCCGATCGCGATCCGCTTCGGGTCGCCACCGAATGACGCCGCGTTCTGCACGGTCCAAATCGTCGCCGCGTAGCAATCCTCGGGTGCGGCCGGAAATTTATGCTCGGGAGCCAGCCGGTACTCGACCGACACCACGATACATCCCGCGCCGTTCGCCAGCGCCCGGCAGGGCGTGTCGTAGGATTCGCAATCGCCCAGCACCCAGCCACCGCCGTGGAAAAAGACCAGAATCGGCAGCGGCCCGGAGCCCTCGGGCGTAAAAATTCGCACCGGCAGCTTGACGCCGCCCGCGTCGATCACGCGATCCTCGACCTTTTTTATTGGCTCGCGCTCGCCCTGCGGCGCAAACAAGGTCCGCAGGAATTCCCGCGCTTGCGGTACCGGCAGCGATTCGAGCGCCGGCGCGCCCGCGGCGGCGGCCTCCTTCAGAAATGCTTCGGCTTGTGGATCGAGAGGCATCGTCAACTCCCTTCGCTGATTCACTTTGCACGGGATCGCGTATCGGCGCCCTGCGTTCGATAGCGCAGGCGCTCACCTAGCATAGGGACGAACCGGCGGATGCGCCAGCGCCCCGCCTCTTGCAGCTTTGCATCAAGCCGCGTTACAAAACGCTAGCGGAGCGCGTTGCGCGGCGGAGCGAGCAGGCGAGTCTGCGAGCTGCGTCAAAAATCTTGAGTTAGCGAAGCGCCGTTGCGGCGCGGAGCGAGCACGGGGGGCGGCCGAGTCCGCGAGGCGCGGCCAAAATAATGTATCCGCGAGCTGCGTCAAAAATCTTAAGTCAACGGGGCGCGCTTCACGACACGTAAGGAGCCGGGCGATGGGTGCAAAGGTCATATTCGAACGAGACATCGATATTCCAATGCGCGACGGATGCGTCCTGAAGGGCGACCTTTTCCGGCCCGACACGCCCGAAAAGCTGCCTGTCCTGCTGAATCGCACCCCCTACGACAAGAAGTTCCCGCAAATCTCCTTCAATACGCTCGACCCGATCCGCGCAGCGCAGCGCGGCTACAACATCGTCTTTGTCGATTCCCGCGGACGCTACGCCTCGCCCGGCACCTTCACCTGCTTTACCGACGACCAGCCCGACGGCTACGACACGATCGAGCACGTCGCGCGCCAGCCGTGGGCCGACGGCAAGGTCGGGATGTTCGGGGCGTCCTACATGGGCGCGACGCAGTGGCTGGCCGCCACGCAGGCGCCGCCGAGCCTCAAGGCGATGGTGCCGTCGATCACCGCCAGCGACTATCACGACAACTGGACGTACCAGGGCGGCGCCTTCTCGCTCTTCTTCAACGTGAGCTGGCTGATGACCAACCTCGCGCTCGCCCGGCTGATGCGCGAACGGGAGGAAAAGGCCGAGGCGCGCAAGGAACTCGCCGCCGTGATGGGCTCGATCGACACGATGCGCGAATGCATGTACGCCTTGCCGCTCAAGGATTTTCCGTTCTTTCGCACTGGTGCGCCCTACTTCTTCGACTGGCTCGAACATCCTTATTACGACGCCTACTGGCGCAAGCTCTGTATCGAGGAGTACTACCCGAAGATCAATGTGCCGACCCTGAATTTCGGCGGATGGTACGACATCTTCGCGGGCGGCACCGTCCGCAACTATCGCGGGATGCGCGATCGCGGCGCCGGCGACGGCCGCCAGGCGCGGCTCGTGATGGGACCGTGGTTCCACACCCTGCCGCTCGGTAGCCAGGTGGGACAGGCCGACATGGGCTTTCGCGCCGGTTACGTCTCGATCGACTACGACGGTCAGCAGCTCAACTTTTTTGATCAATGGCTCAAAGGGAAGAAGCAGGGCGCCGCTGACGAACCGCCCGTGCGCATCTATACAATCGGTGCAAACGAGTGGCGCGACGAAAAAGACTGGCCGCTCCCCGCTACCGAATGGCGGCGCTTTTACCTGCATAGCCGGGGTAAAGCCAACAGCGCCCACGGCGACGGCGCCCTTGCGACCAGCGAGCCCGGGGTCGAACCGCCCGACTGCTTTCTCTACAATCCGCTCAATCCAGTGCCGACCAATGGCGGCGGCCTCTGCTGTTATCACAACGCGGTTCCGGGCGGCGCCTTCGACCAGACCGCGATCGAGCAGCGCGAGGACGTGCTCGTCTATACGACAGAACCGCTGGCCGAGGAGACCGAAGTTACCGGACCGGTCAGCCTGACCCTCTATGCGTCCTCATCGGCGCCCGACACCGATTTCACCGCCAAGCTGGTGAGCGTCGGGCCGTGCGGATGCTCCGCGATGAATCTGACCGACGGGATTATCCGGGCGCGTGTGCGCGAGTCGAAGGCCGATCCCAAGCTGATCACGCCGGGCAAGGTCTATGAGTTCACGATCGACATGTGGTCGACTTCGGTCCGCTTCAAGGCGGGTGATCGGATCCGGCTGGAAGTCAGCTCGAGCAATTTTCCGCGCTTCGATCGCAATCCGAACACGGGGCACGAGCTATTCGCCGACGCCGAGACGCGTCCGGCGTTGCAGACCGTGATGCATGAGCGGGGCTTCAGCTCATACCTGACGCTGCCGGTGATCCCACCCCGCCGGTAATGCGCCGGGATGGTCAATATCACTTTGCAGTAAGCGTGCGCTTGGTTGGTAGTGTCGTAAACCACAAACGTGGGGTGACAGTAGCCGCCAGGGGTGGCCTAAGGGCACAGCCCTGAGAAGGTGTGCCCGAGTGGCCGAAGGGGCCGGTCTGATAAGCCAGTAGGGCGCAAGCCCTCGTGGGTTCGAATCCCACCGCCTAGTGTCACCCCACTTTTCTCCAAATAGGCCCCGCCTTCCTGTTGTCATTCCCGCGCGTGGCTGCCGCGCGAGGAATCCCGGTTCCTGATTTTGAATGCAGCTCGCGGACTCGTCTGCTCGGACCGTGAAACGGTGTCGCCTTCAGTTGATTCGAATTCCGCTTTGAGCCGCTCCGCCACGAACATCTTGAGCAACGACTGATAGGGAACGTCCCGCTTGTTCGCCAGGAGCTTGAGACGATCCAGCATGGGCTTGGGCAGGCGGAGCGAAATCGTTTGCGAGGAAGGTTTGAGATTCGGCGGGATTACCCGCTCGCCTTTGCGCCAGTCGATATAGTCCGTCGAGTCGTGAGTCGCCCAGAATTCGCGCTCGGCATCTTCGCTCTTGAATTTCGGGATCGGCTTTTTCATGATGAGTGATAAATCCTTCGTTCTTTGCGGCTCATGTCGCGCGCCGAGACCACACGGATCAGCTTCCCGCGTATGGTGAAGGCTACGAAAAGGAACCTTCCCGCGTCGGTCTGACCCAAACCGTACATGCGCGCCTCCACGGCTGAATGCTCGTCATCTTCACCGACGATAAGCGGACGATTGAAGAAAAGCTCCTCACATTCCGCCGGTGTGACCCGATGGCGCTCCCAAATCTTGACGGCGTTCCCGGCGTCCCATTGGAGGCCCTCGCATTCGTCAAGCGATCCCATCCGTAACTTACTGTATATGCCTGTAACATACAGGACAAGATGCCCGCTTTAGCCTCCGCGTTGCGATCGTAATCCGAACACGGGGCACGAGCTATTCGCCGACGCCGAGACGCGTCCGGCATTGCAGACCGTGATGCACGAGCGGGGCTTCAGCTCATACCTGGCGCTGCCGGTGATTCCGCCGCGCCGCTAATCGGCGTGACAGGCCGAATGTTGTGAACCCTTCATTCCTACCTGGAGCTTGAGCAAAACTGGGACAATGACCCGCGCTTGACTGATTTGCTGCGAGGGGCGAACCTGACGAAGCTGTAACCAATGTCGCCCGCCGTCACCGGAAGATCTCGAACCGCGGGTGGCGGAACGTAGCGGTTCGGTGGAGTAGCTGGCGTGTGGATAGTCGCGCTCGCCCTTAGACGCCCCATCACGATCGTCGCGATGGCGGCGTTGATGATGCTGATTGGATTGGTCGCGTTCTTCGCGATGCCAAAGGATATCTTCCCCGCGGTGGATATCCCGGAAATCAACCTGGTCTGGTACTACCCCGGGATGTCCGCGCCGGAGATGGAACAGCGGATCGTGAATATCACCGAGCGCGCCGCGTCGCAGACCGTCAACGGCATCGACCATATCGAATCGACCTCGTTCACGGGCATCGCCGTCATCAAAATCTACATGCAGGAGGGTTCCGACACCGCCCTCGGAATCTCGCAGCTCGACTCGGTGACTTCGGCCATTCGGAACATCCTGCCACAAGGAATCGCGCCGCCCACCGTGCTCGACTTCGACGCGACCAACGTGCCGATCGCGGACCTCGTGGCGACCAGCGAGTCTCTATCAGACACCGCCTTGTACGATTACATGTTCAACTTCGTCGGGCTTTTTCTGTTCACCCAGCCGGGCTTGCAGAGCCCCGCGCCGTTCGGCGGCGCGACCCGCCAGATCATGCTCAATCTGGCCCCCGATCGCCTCTACGCCAAGGGTCTCTCGCCGCAGGACGTGCTCAATACGCTGCTGACGTCCAACGTGATCCTGCCCGGCGGTACGATCAAGCTGGGTAACTATGAATACGGCGTGATGCTGAACAGCAGTCCGGTAAAAGTCGACGACTTCAACCGCATGCCGATCAAGTATCAAAACGGGGCGACCGTCTATGTCGGCGACGTCGCCAGAGCCAGCGACAGTAACGCCGTGCAGACCGATATCGCGCGGGTTAACGGCCGGCGCGCCACGTTCAGATACATCTTGAAGCACGCCGCCGCCTCGACGCTTACGGTAATCAACGAGGTGAAGTCAGTCATCCCGCGGGTGCAGGCCCTCGCGCCCGCGGGGACGAAAATTTTTCTGGCCTTCGATCAATCTGAATTCGTTAAGGAGTCGTTGGTCGATGTCTTTCAGGAGATTTTTATCGCTTCGGCGCTGGTCGGCCTGATGACGGTGATTTTTCTCGGCTCGTGGCGCAGCACCCTGATAGTCATTACGTCAATTCCGCTCGCGATTATGACTTCGCTCGCGGGACTTTATCTGACCGGCAACACCATCAACATCATGACCCTGGGCGGGCTCGCGCTGTCGGTCGGGATGCTGGTCGACGACGCCACGGTCGAGGTCGAGAATATCCATCGCAATCACGCGATGCGCAAGCCGTTGGCGGTGTCGATTCTCGACGGCGCCCATCAGATCGCGATGCCCGCGCTGGTCGGCACGCTGAGTATCTGCATCGTGTTCTCGCCGATCCTGATGCTCACGGGAGTCTCCAAATTCCTGTTCAAACCGCTGGCCCTGGCCGTGGTGTTCGCGATGTTAACCTCGTATCTGCTGTCGCGGACGCTGGTCGCCACCATGGCGCTCAACCTGTTGCCGGAAGATCCGGACGAACAAGGCATGGGCGGGCGAGTGGGTGCGTGGCTGGCGAGCTTCGAGCGGGGCTTCGATCGCTTCAAGGAGCGCTATCGCCGCAGCCTTGAAAGTGCGCTCCAGCATCGCGCGTTTGTGCTCGTCTGTATCACGGTGATGGTCGCGTCGTCGCTGCTGCTGATGCGCGGCGTCGGCGAGGATTTCTTTCCGTACGTCGATGCGGGCCAGCTTCGCCTGCACGTGCGCGTGCCGCCCGGCATCCGTCTGGAGGAAACCGAACGGCAGCTCGATCGTGTCGAACGAATCATCCGCGGAATCATTCCCGCCAGTGAACTCGACGTGATGACCGATCACATCGGGCTGCCAATTTACTGGGCGCTGCTCTTTTATCAGACCGACAGTATTGGCCCGCAAGACGCCGACCTGCAGATTCAACTCAAGCCGAAGCATCATCCGAGCCTTCAGTATATCGACCAGATTCGCCGGGCCGTCACGGCCCAGATGCCGGGGGTTGGTATTTACGCCCAAGCCGCCGATATCACCAGCCAAGTGCTGAACTTCGGCCTCTCGGCGCCGATCGACGTTCAGATTCAAGGCCGCGACGCGGCTGCGTCGTATCGGATCGCCCAGCAGCTCGCCGCCGAAATGCGAACTATTCCGGGCGCCGTCGATGTGCGGATTCCGCAGGTCTTTGACTATCCAACCCTCATGGTCAACATCGATCGCGACAAGGCCCTGCAACTCGGTTTCAGCGAATCCGGCGCGGCGCACAGCCTGCTGGATTCGCTGGCCTCGAGCACGGTGGTGTCGCCCAATAACTGGCTCGACTGGCACAACGGCGTGCAATACAACGTCGGGGTGCAAACCCCGCAGCACGTGGTCTCCTCGATTCCCGAGATGCTGAAGACTCCGGTGACGCCGGACCTCGCGGCCGCTGGCAACACGGACCCGCAGTTTATCGCCAACCTCTCCAGCGTTAGCCATGTAGTGACGCCGATCGGAGTCACGCACAATAACGTGCTGCGCACGATCGACGTAAATTGCGGCGTCGAAGGACGCGACCTCGGCGGTGTCACGTCTGATGCGCAGAAATATATCGCTGAGCTCAAAAACGTTCCGCCCGGGACTTTGATCACCGTCCGCGGTCAAAGCCAGGCGATGCGCGCGGCCTTTGGTGAAATGGGCAAGGGCCTGATCCTCGCGATCGTGCTGGTTTATCTGCTGATGGCCACCAACTACCAGTCGTGGCTCGACCCATTCCTCATCATGATGGCGCTGCCGGGTGCGCTCGCCGGCGTGCTCTGGATGCTGGTCGTTACGCACACCACGCTCAACGTCGAATCCCTGATGGGCACGATTATGGCCATCGGTGTCGCCACAACCAACGGCAATCTGCTGATTACTTTCGCCAACGAGCATATGGAAAAGGAAGGTTCGGATCCGATGACCGCCGCGATTGAAGCCGGCGCCGCGCGCTTGCGCCCGGTCCTGATGACCGCGCTGGCGATGATCTTCGGTATGCTGCCGATGTCTTTGGCGCTCGGCGCGGGCGGCGAGCAAAATGCCCCACTCGGCCGCGCCGTGATCGGCGGCCTCATCGCGGCCACCTTCATGACCCTTATCGTTATCCCGATTGTTTACTCTTTCTTCGGCGGCACGCGCGTCAGCAAGTTGCAACGCGACGTCCAGATCCGCCGGGTGCTTGAACAGACCGAAGCCGCCAAGGAAGCGCAGTTATGATCGCAGGCCCGCCTTTCGCCAACGTCTCCGGAGTCAGATGAGCCCCAACCGGCAATCGCGTGAACCCGGTTCGGGACGGCTTTTGGTCGTGGTCTGGATCGGCCTCGCAGCCGTCACGCTGATCGCGGCGTTTGCGGTGGTAACGGTGCGCGGTCAGGCGGTGCGCAGCCAGACCGATCTGCTCAAGCAACAGGCCGGGCAGGGTCAGCCCGTGCTGGTCACGGCACTGATCGGCCGGCCGGAGACGCGCGAAATCTCGCTACCCGGCGAAATCCACGGCTACTATGAGACGCCCATCTACGCCAAAATTCCCGGTTATGTGAAGACTATGCTGGTCGACAAGGGCTCCCTCGTCCATACCGGGCAACTCGTCGCGACGATTGAATCACCCGAAACCGATCAGCAAACGCGCAACGCGAAGGCGACCTACGAAATCGCCGCAATCACTGATCGGCGTTACCAGGCGCTGCTCCAGCAACAGGTCATTCCGCAACAAGATGCCGATCAAACCCACGCCCAGATGCTTGAGACCTACGCGACCTGGCGATCGTACGTGGCGACGCAGCAATACGAGCGCGTTATCGCGCCTTTCGACGGGATGATCACTGTGCGCAACCTTCATCCCGGCGCGCTGGTCGGCAGCACCTCCGCGAGCGGTACTTCGAACCCCCCCATCTACGAGATAGCCACGCTCAAGCCGCTGCGCGTATATCTCTACTTGCCACAACCGCTCTCCCCACTGGTGCGCGATGGTGACGCCGCGGTCGTCACCGTCAGCGAATATCCCAGGCGCGACTTCGTCGGAAGTATCACGCGTCATCCCGCCGCACTTGACCAGAGCACGCGCACGATGCAGGTCGAAGTTGACTTGCCTAACGACGATCTCGCGCTTTACCCCGGCATGTACGCGAACGTCACAGCTACTATCCGGGGCTCCAAACAATCGCCCAGGGTGCCGGATCAGGCTTTGATCTTCAGCAACGAGGACGTGTTGGTGCCGGTCGTGCGCGACAACCGGATTCATCTGGTCAAGGTTGAGCTCGGGCTCGACGACGGGATCAATTGCGAAGTGCTACGCGGACTCGAAGGCGACGAGACTATCGCGCTCGGTATGGGCCAAACCGCTCACGACGGCGAACTGGTCCGGCCGGTCACTTTGAAGAAAGACTGACGGTTCGCGGCGAGGCTTTCCAGCGGCGGGCGGTCGGTGCTATGAAGCTCTTGGGGAAAGAGTCGTGTGACTCCGGCGCGCGACAAGGAGCGAATTTCAGCGCTGACCGCCGGGCTGGCCGCGACTATCGTCGTTTGGACCTTCGCGGCTGGCTATGCGCCTAAGGCGCTGGAAACGCTGGGCGAATATTCGCCGTGGCTTTACGGCCCGGTTTCAACCGGGGCATGGGCCGTGTTCAGTGCAATCGCCTACCTGCTGATTCGTCGAGGCCGGCAAAGCCCTTCGCCTCACTTGGATGCAACCTATCGATGCCATGATCTCGGTGTCCCGGCGCCCCTTGTCAGCACCTCGGTCTGCGCGAATCGGAAGGAAAAAAACCACCTTGCGGCCGTCACCGCCGGTTTCGCGCTCACGATAACGGGATGGGTCGCCGCGCTTTCGCTCATGCCGGACGATTGGATCGACTCACTCAGCGCGGCGCCGCCCTGGTCATATTGCGTCGGTTCCGTTGCCTTTTGGGCGGCCTCGAGCACGGCGATGTACCTGCTCTTCAGCGCCGCCGACCACCGGCGTTTTACGCGTAAAACATCCTGATACCCCTCCTGGTCCAGAAGAGGCATTAGAAACCCCCGCACCCCTTGCATTTAACCGTCCGGTGAATAGTATTCACTGGACGGTTAATTATGGAACAGATCCGGGACCTCGCCCGCACCCGCGAGCATATCCTGCAGGCCGCGCGCGCGGAGTTCGCCGCCCACGGCCTCGCGGGCGCACGGTGTGACGCGATCGCGCGCCGCGCCGGGGTCAACAAGCGGATGCTGTTCTACTGCTTCGGCTCGAAGGAAAAGCTCTATCGCGAAATTCTGAGCCGCAAATTCGCCGAGCGCGCCGCCTTTTTCGAGTCCGCGCCCGACGACCTTGCCGGCGCGATACTCCACTGGTACGAAGCCGGTTCGAGCGACCTCGAATGGGTCCGGCTGCTCGAATGGGAGTCGCTCAGCACTGGCGGCGAGAAGCTCGTGGGCGAAGAGGAGCGTCGCGCCTACTTCAAACGGACCCTCGCCCGCCTGCGCACGGCGCAGACGCGCGGGCGAATCCCGCGGGACCTGGATTTGACGCAACTCCAGATTTCGCTGATCGCGCTGACCGTCTTCCCGCTCGCCTTCCCGCAAATGACCCGGCTGGCGACCGGGCTCGAACCGACCGATCCGCGTTTTCAGCGCAAACGGCTCAAGTTTTTGCGCTGGCTCGGGGAGCGGCTCGCGGTGGAGGCGCCGGACGCACGACCCCCCACGCGCGCCGCCATTCGAGGCACCCGCTGATGGCCGCCGCCGTTCCCGCTCCCGAGGCGGTCGCTGCCCGGCCCCCGCACAAGTGGCTGATCGCGCTCGCCGTGATGGTCGGGGCGACGCTCGAAGTCCTCGACACCTCGATCGTCAACGTCTCGCTGCCGCATATGCGCGGCACCTTCTCCGCGAGTCTCGACGAGATCGCCTGGGTCGTCACCAGCTACCTGGTCGCCAACGGCGTGATGATCCCGATGACCGGCTGGATCGCGGCGCGCTTCGGCCGCAAGCGTTACTTCATGCTGTCGGTCGGGATCTTCGTCGTTGCCTCGATGCTCTGCGGGGCCGCCGGCTCGCTCGTGCAGATGGTGTTTTTCCGTCTCCTGCAAGGTCTGGCAGGCGCCGCGATGATCCCGCTCTCCCAAGCCATCCTGATGGAGACCTTTCCCCCCAACGAACAGCAGCTCGCGATGGCGATGTGGGGGATGGGTCTGATGGTGGCGCCGATCCTCGGGCCCACCGTCGGCGGCTGGATTACCGACAACTGGAACTGGCGCTGGACCTTCTACATGAATCTGCCGCTCGGCGGCGTCGCCCTGGCCTTGGTCTCGGCCTTCGTCCACGACCCGCCCCATCTACGCGAGCGCAAGGGCAGCGGCACGATCGACTATCTGGGGATGGTGTATCTCGTGCTGTGGCTCGGTCTCGCGCAGATCATCTTTGATCGCGGCGAGCGGGCCGACTGGTTCAATTCAGCCTGGGTGATCTGGGCCGCGATCATTTCGGGCGGCGCGATGGTATTGCTGATCTACCGTGAACTGCGCTTGCCCGAGCCGATCCTCGAACTGCACTTTTTCGGAATTCGCCAATTCACCAGCGCGATCGTCTCGATGGTTATCCTTAGTTTCATTCTGTTCGGCACCGGCGTGCTCAACCCCCTCTTTCTCCAGGTATTCATGGGCTACACCGCCTGGCAGGCGGGCCTGATCATGGCGCCGCGCGGGCTGGCCGCGATGTTCGCGATGCTGGTAACGGGACGGATCGCGGCGCGTGGAATCGATACCAAACGAATGATTGGCCTGGCCTTCGTCCTGATCGCGACCGGTCTCTGGCGGATGGCGCACTGGAACCTCGATATCGCGATGACCCGGGTGATCGCGGACGGGGTCGTGCTCGGACTCGGGCTCGGGATGTGCTTTCCGATTCTCTCGGCGGCGGCTCTGACTTGCGTGCCCCGCGAGCGGGTCGGTTTCGCGTCGAGCCTGTACAACATGATGCGCAACAACGGCGCCGCGATCGGGATCGCGTTCCTGACCAGCCGCCTGGTCCACGACCAGAACATCCATCAGGCCTACCTGGTCCAACACTTTTCGGCCTTCGACGCGTGGCGGCTCAGCAACGAACTGCCGTCTATGCCGGGCGCACCAAGATTCTCCCTCAGCGCGCAGATCATCAGCGGCCAGAAGCAGAATCTCGGGATGATTTACGGCGCCATCCAGCAGCAATCCGCGATGCTCGCGTTCAACGATCTCTACCGTATTCTGACCGTGATGGCGGTTGTGATGATTCCGTCGTTCCTGCTGTTCCGCGGGGCCAAGATGACCGGCGGGGGCGCCGCGCACTAGGCGCAATAACGCCTGAGGACGTCCTCTCTCGGTCCGTCCGCGGTATGGCATATGCACCGCCGCCGCTGCCGGATCCGCGCCAATTCGTGGTAAAGGCGTAAGCATGGAACTCCAGCTCGACGGCAAGGTTGCGATCATAACGGGCGGCAGCAAAGGGATCGGCCGCGCGACGGCGCTCGCGATGCTCGCGGAGGGCGCCGCTGTGCTGGTATGCGCGCGCGGGCAGGAGGCCCTCGACGAAACGGTCGGGGCGGCTGGCGTGCGGATGCGCGAGCGGATCGACGCACTCGCGGCCGACCTCACCGACGCCGCGGCGATCAACCGCGTGGTCGCGCGCTGCGTCGAGCGTTTCGGGCGCGTCGATATCCTGATCAACAACGCCGGCAGCGCGCGCACCGGCCCTTTCCTGGAACTCTCCGACGAAGCCTGGCTCAGCGACTGGACCCTTAAGTTCTTCGGCTACGTGCGGATGGCCCGCGCGGTGATCCCGCCGATGGAACGTCAGGGCGGCGGCGTGATCGTCAACGTGATCGGCGCGGCGGCGCTGAATCCGCGCGCCAGCTACACGATCGGCGGCGCCGCCAACGCCGCGCTGAACCACTTCACCAAGGCGCTCGCCGAAGAGGGCGCGCCCCGGGGCGTGCGCGTCGTCGGGATCAATCCGGGACCGATCCTCACCGAACGGCTGCTCAAGATGCGCGCGGCCCTGAATCCGGCTGACGCGAGCCGGTCGCCCGAGGAGGCGTTCCGCGCGATGACGCCGCTCGGCCGGATCGGACGTCCCGAAGAGGTCGCCGATTTGATCCTGTTCCTGGCCTCGCCGCGCGCCGCCTTTATCCATGGCGCCAACATCACGATCGACGGTGGCCTGACCAAGGGTCTGATGGGCTGACCAGGGCTGCCTAATCTTGACGCGGCTCGCAGAGACTTGATTTTGGCCGCGCGTCGCAGACTCCGCCGCCCCCTGTGCTCGCTCCGGCCGCGGACGGCCTGCGCTAGCGTTTGAACCACTCGGCGGCGCGGGCCAGCGTCGGATAGCCGGAACCGAGCTGAATCAGGACCCCGTGGCTGGAACGCGGCGAGATGAAGGCCTCGTAGGAGTCGGGCGCGAACTCGCGCTCCTCGGCCATCTTGATCCCCGCGCTCTTGAGCTCGGCAATCCTTTCCTTTGCGTCGGGAACGTCGAGCGTCAGATGATGCACTCCTTCGCCGCGCCGGGCGAGGAAGCCGTGCAGGAAAGAGTCGTCGCCAAGCGGCTCGAGCAATTCGAGCACGAAGCCGTTCAGATCCAGTTCAACGATCGTGTAGCCGCCCTCGGGATTGGCGTGCTCGTAGAGAAAAGTCGCGCCGAGCGCGCCCTCGAAAAACTTGCGCGCCTCCGCGATGCTTTTGACCGCTATCCCGATATGATCAATTTTGCCGATCGGACGTTGAGCCATGGGCCAAGCCTCTCCCTTGCGTCGCCGCAGATGGTCAGAGGAAATAGCACAAGGACGTGGCGACCAGAACGCCATCAATGAGTGACCGCCAAGGTATGCCGGACAAGCCCCCGCAACTGTGGAAGATGCCGCCGCTGATCAAGGTCTACGAAGCGCTGGGCGCGGTGGCCGACGGCCGCGTGCGGCTCGTGGACGAGCGGCGCGCGCAGGTCACTTCGTCCGACGGGAGCAAGACCTATGAGGTCGAGCTGGTAGAGCGTGCGATCGCCGCGAACGACAATGCTTCATACTGGCAGGGCTACCTCGGCTATCCGGCAATCGCGATGATGATCGCGCGCGGTCTCATCGGGGCGGACCCGCCGACCATAGCGGCGCTCCGCGGGATTCCCTGGAAGGAACTGAACAGCCGCTTCCATAATGATTACGCACGGACCCTCAGCGAAGTCGCGCGGCGGTTGACGGCGCGGGCCGCCGACCCTGCAATGATTGACGCGGCCTGCGCAACGGTGCTCGAGGCGGTCCGGCAATACGCGCCGCGCCGGGGTGCGCGCCGTCGTCCGCCCTCGGGTCATCCTACCGATCGTCAATAGGTCCGGCGCGCGTACCAGCTCCCGCGCTCGACCGGCGCGCCGCCGTTGTAGCAGGTGTAGCCGCCGTTGACCGTATCGCCGGAAAGGTGACCGGCGAAGACATAGGTCAACGCGTCCGGGGTCTGCACCCGAATCGAGAGCCGGTCATCCGCAAGCGTGGCCTCCATCACCTTGCCGGTCGTGCTCTGATGAAAGCAGTCCTGCGAGCCGTAGCTGCACTGGTAAGAACCGGTGACCTTCGACCCTTCGCCCTCGAGGACGGTGAGCGAGACCTTCTGCTGCGCGTTGCAGCGGCCGGGCGGCGCGGAGACATTACAGCCGGCCAGCGTGGTGCCATTCCATACGCCGAAAATCTTGCTCCCGGGCGCCGCCGCCGCGCCGGCGCCTTCCTGGGCGAGACTCGGGCCGCAATCGAGCAGCGCCCCCAGGCCAAACGTCGCAACGAGGATGATCACGTGTAGTGGATGAAGTCGTCGTCGATGGATCACTGTGTGGCTCCCTGAAGATACGCTTCGATGAGAGAGAATACCGTTTTTCATCGCACTAATAACTGCGCTCGGTACGGAAGGCGCCCCGCTCAATCACTCCGCCACCTTGCAGACACGAGTAACGGCCTTCCATCACGCCCCCCGCGGGCATGCCGGTAAAGAAACACATCGAGCCGTCACCGAGCATCACGCGCATCATGAGGCGCCGCCCGGTCATCGTGCCGTTGCGGATCACACCGGTTTCGTCGAGATTGCGGCAGACCTGATTACCGAACGCGCAGGTATAGTAGCCCGTAATCTCGTCACCCTGCGGCAGCATCGTCAGCGTGATGTTCTGCGTGGCGTGGCACCTGCCCGGATTGCCCACGGTATCGCCGATACAGTCCGCACTGCTGACCCCAGCCCAGTGCCCGGTCACCGCCCGCATCGCGGGCGACTCGGGCTGAGCGGTGGACGCGCCAGCCGGCGCTGGCAGCGCGGATACCGCAAACGATTTCGGATAGGTTCGATTGGCGGTTGACGTACATGCGGCGCTAGCCGCCCCGAGCGCGATCAGCACGAGCGCTCTGCTCAGCTCCATCCCCCGGACCAGCCATAATCGACCGCCGCGGATCGGCATAACAACCTCCGCTGACAGTCCGACTCTAGGAACACCCTTCCACGCCGTCAACGGGGAATCTTGGGGGAGAATTTGCGGTAAGATGCGGCGCGGTTAGATTCCGCTGATGGTACTGGTAGTGAAGACCTGGGCCGCCGGATGACGCCGGCGGACCTCGTCGGCCGCAACCGCCGCCGCGTCTCGCGTGGCAAAGACGCCGAAGACCGCGCCGCCACTGCCACTCATCGCCGCGCCCGTCGCACCGCATTCTTCCAGCGCCGTCTTGAGTTCCGCGATCACCGGCCATTGGCTTATCGCGACCCGCGCCAGGTCGTTGACCAGCAAGCCGGGACTCACCCGCCCGGCGGTCAGCGCGAGGACGTCATCGTCCGGCGCCGGCCCGCTCCAGTCGACCGGGCTGAGCCGCTTGAAGATCGCCGCCGTCGGCACCGTAATCGGCGGCACGGCGATCACCAAGGCGAGCGGGGCGAATGCGGCAAGCGGTTCGATCCGCTCGCCGATTCCACGCACGCGGGCGGGCGCCGGCGCCAGGAAAAAGGGGACGTCAGCCCCCAGCTTGACCGCGATCGCGGCCAGCCTTTTCCGATCACCAACGCCGGAAAGCTGCGCCATCAGGCGCAATACCGCGCCGGCGTCGCTCGAACCACCGCCGAGGCCCGCGCCCGCCGGGATCGTCTTGCGCAGATCGATCATCACTTCGCCCGCTATCGCGAACTCCCTCATGAAGGCGCGCGCCGCGCGGACCGCGAGGTTATCCTCGTCGGGCCCGAGTCCCGGCCAATCACAGCGGAGCAGCACCGTGGTCGCCGGCGACGGCCGCAGCGCGAGTCCGACGCGGTCGGCCAGCGTAACCGGTACGAAGAGCGAATCGAGTTCGTGATAGCCGTCGTCGCGGCGGCCCGTGACGCGGAGAAAAAGATTGATCTTGGCCGGCGCGTGCGTGCCGAGCAGCTTGACCATCCGAGCGCCCCCTAACAGGGTGTTGAAAAATGGCAACTCTCGCACCCGACTGAAAATCGCTTCAACACCCTGGATAAAAATGGCTTCCTTCCGCCACCTTCTCGCCCCTACTGGGGAGAGAAAGAGTGAGGGGCGCAGGCGGTGAAATCCTTTTTCAACCGCCGGCTAGACGGCGGGCGGACCTTCGCCTAGCGCGCGAAGGTCGAGGCGGCGCGCGGTGGCGTGTGAGGCGTCGCGTTTGATCAGGCCGAGAAACCCCAGGCAGATCACAATCGCCCCGCCGATTACGAGCGCTTCGCCCGTGATGAAGGTCGCGTGGTAGAAGTCCATCCGCGCCGTCGCGTACGAGACACGCCGCTGCTCGGCGGTGAAGGGCTCGAGCACCGCGTCGGCGCCCGCCCCGAGCTCGTCGAAACTGCGATAGGCCTGTTCCGCCGCGCTGTCGGGCACGGCCGCGATAATGCCGCTATACTGCTGGGTCCGCTGGCGGCCGACGAACCAGTTGGCGGTGCCGATCACCACCATGGCGAGACCCAGGACCACTCGCCACTCACGTGATACTTGCGCCAGTTTCATCCACCTCAAACGATACGGTCTCAACCGCGTGGACACAACCGCGGCACTTCGCGGCTTTATCGTCATGCGCATTACGCATACGATGGATACGGGCGGTCCAAAGATGGCGCCCCTGTACTCATGGCCGACAATAAACTGGACTTACTACTCGAACGATTTACCCGGCGCGATCGTCTCGCGCTGGCCCGGCTCGTGACCCTGGTCGAGAACCGCGCGGCCGAGGTCAGCCGCGTGATGGAACGGATCTACGGGCGCACCGGCCACGCCTATATCATTGGCGTGACCGGGGCGCCCGGCGCGGGCAAATCGACCCTCGTCAACCGGCTGATCGCCAAGTACCGCGCCCAGGACAAGCTGGTGGCCGTGCTCGCGATCGACCCGTCGAGCCCCTTCTCCGGCGGCGCCGTCCTCGGTGACCGCGTCCGCATGACCGACCATTACAAAGACAGCGGCGTCTATATCCGCAGCCTCTCCTCGCGCGGCCATCATGGCGGCTTGAGCCGCGCCGCGCGCGAAGCGGTCAAGCTGCTCGACGCCTTCGGCCACGACGTCGTCATTATCGAGACCGTCGGCGTCGGCCAGACCGAGCTGAGCGTGATGGATTTGGCGGATACCACGGTCGTCGTCACCGTCCCCGAGGGGGGCGACGGCGTGCAGGTGATGAAGGCCGGGCTCAACGAAATTGCCGACCTCTTCGTGGTCAACAAGGCCGATCGCGACGGCGCCGAGCGGATCAAGGCGGAGCTGGAGCTGAGTGTCCATCTGCGGCCGGCCGCCGGATGGCGCCCGCCGGTGGTGCTGACCCAGGCCGCCAACGATATCGGGGTCGACGGGCTCGTGAGCGCAATCGAACGGCATCATGCGTACCAGCTCGCCCATCACGACCCTGCGCGCGAACGCGAACGGCGCGCCCGCGAATTTATCGAGGTACTGACTTCCGAGCTGGAAGAACGGACCACGCGCGCGCTCAAGGCCGGCGCCGACGGCACGCAGGCCGTGCTGGACGAGGTGCGCACGGGAGCGCTGAACCCCTATAGCGCGACCCGGCGCGTAATCCACAACCCCACGATGATGGCGGAGCTGCTCGCCGATCCACTGAACGACGGGCGCTCCCGGGAGTAGCGGTCACCGATGCCCTCGCGCAAAAAGGCCCCCACCACGCCCCGGCTCTTTGCGATCGGCGATATCCACGGCTGCGTCGACGAACTCGCCGTGATGCTCAAGGCGATCGCCCCCGTCCTCGGCGATGCGGTGGTGTTCGTCGGCGACTATATCGATCGCGGCCCCGCGTCGCGCGAGGTCGTCGATCTGCTGCTGGAGTTCAACGAGGGCCCGGCCGACGCGGTCTTCCTCAAGGGCAACCATGAGGACATGCTGCTGAGCTTCATGGGCCTGCCCGGCCGTTACGGGGAGTCATTTCTGTTCAATGGCGGGGCGCCGACGCTCGAGAGCTACGGAATTGACGAGGCGGACCTGGCCGCAACCAGGGAGATCATCCCGTCGCACCATCTGAAGTTTTTCTCCGCCCTGCAGCACAGCTATCTCCGTCCGCCGTATCTCTTCGTCCACGCCGGCGTGATGCCGGGCGTGCCGCTCGAAGAGCAGAACGACGAAGACCTGCTCTGGATTCGCCACGATTTCATCTTTCATCCCCATCAACTGGGCGCCACCGTGGTCTTCGGCCATACGCCGATGCGCACCGTGATGGTCGATCTGCCCTACAAGCTGGGGATCGATACCGGACTCGTCTACGGCGGCAAGCTGAGCTGTCTCGAGCTGACCGAGGGGCTGGTCTATCAGCTCGGGCGCGGCAGCCATCAAGTGAAAAAGGCTCGCCTCGAGCCGGAGTGAGCCGCTCTTTCGCGCGAGGCTCGGGCTCGCTATTCTCTTCGGCTCGGTGGCGGCGTAGCTCAGCTGGTTAGAGCATGCGGCTCATATCCGCAGTGTCCGGAGTTCGAGTCTCCGCGCCGCCACCAATTCTTCCACCACGCCGAGAATCAGTTCAACGATCTGACCGGAAATCCGCACGCTTTCCGACTGAAGCGATCTACATTTTCATCTACACATCCACTCCATTTTGAGTGCCGTACAGGTTCAAAAGTTCTCAACGGACTTACCCGTGTTTGCGACTTGAAAGGCCGCTAAGACACGGTCTGCCGGTCCCTCGATTTCGACTATCGCCTAAGAGGCAAGTTGGGGTCAGACAAGGCAGTCGTTCGTGTGCTCCGCTCACAAGGGGATTGGTCATCTAATTGCCGCGCGATTGCAAAGGTGGGGAGACAGAGCAGGCGACGCCGCCGCGCGAGAATACCCGGTCGATGAGTTGTGCGAAAATTCTGGCGCATCTATGCTGCCCATAGAGCGAATAAGGAGCTATCTCGATGCTAACCAAGAGCATTTTTTTGGCTTCGTCCGCGGAATTGAAAGAAGATCGGAACGAATTCGAGATCTTCATCGGCCGCAAGAACAAGGACTGGAAGCGCAAGGGCGTCTCTCTCGAAGTCGTCATGTGGGAAGACTTTCTTGACGCGATGTCGCAAACACGGCTGCAAGACGAGTACAACAAAGCCATTTGCAGGAGCGATATCTTCGTGATGCTAGTCTCCACGAAAGTTGGCAAGTACACAGAAGAAGAGTTCGAAACTGCCTTCGGGCGGTTCAAGACCACAGAGAGGCCCTTCATCTTTACGTATTTCAAAAACACGGAGATCAGCACCGGAACGGCGAACGAGGACGACCTAATGAGTTTGTTCGCGTTTCGAAAAAAGCTTCTGGCTTTGGGGCACTTTCCGACTGTCTACAAGAACATTGACCAACTGAAACTGCATTTCAGTCAGCGACTGGACAAGCTGGTTGCGAATGGCTTCATCGAGTTCAAACCGGACCTGGGCCCCGATACCCCATCCGGCACTACTAATTACGTCGCGAACCTGACCGGCTCCGGGGCTATCGCGCAAGGACCGAACGCAAAGGCCGTTGGCGCAGGAGGTGTAGACGTGGCCGGATATAACAAAGGAAATATCAACCCGGGACGCAGGTAAATGTCGATACCGACGGAGGTGCGTACGTCGGACGCGACGTAAACACGCAGGGCGGTGACTTCGTCGGGCGAAGCGAGTTGCGACCCCTATCCTGAGCGGTATCGCTGGGCATCGACGAACTAACGTATTGGGCAAGCTGAACCCGAGTTGAGGCGCGAACATGGGATCCGAGCCGATCGATCTGAGCGATATCGCGGCACTGAGGCGACGGATAACTGAATTGGAAGCCGCCGAGGAAGCCAACGTCAGCGGTTCGGGCGCAGCCGCGCAGGGCGGCGGAGACGCGCTCGGTAAACGTGGCGTGAAAGTGGGTCAGGATAACTCGGGCACGATCATCACCGGCACGCAAATCGTCAACCACTACCACGCAGCCGGCACTATGGGCCGAACCAAAGAGGCGATCGCGCAACAGGTCGTCGGCTACTTGCGCTGGTTGCGGGCGCGCACTGAAAGCATCGAGCTTCGCGGCATCGAGCGGGCGGGCGGCGCACCAGTAGTCTTGTTGCCGTTGGAGACGGCCTACGTACCGCTGCGCGCCAAGTCGATGCCAAGCGTTGGCGACGCACAAGATCGAATCAACGTGCAACGTCGGCCGAAAGGCAAACGCGGCGTCCATTCTGATGATACAGAATCCAGTGACCGTGAAGCGGAGGTCGCCTTAAGCCAGGTGCTCGGGCTTGGTAATCGCTTGGTGATCACCGGTGGACCGGGCTCCGGCAAGACGACCGTGCTGCTGCACATGGCTTGGGCGTTGGCGTCGTCACTGCTTACTGGACAAGCTGACCCGGCAGAGTCGCGCCTCGGCCTGACGATCACGCCGCCCGAGCTGCCGCTGCCGGTCTTTGTGCCGCTGGCGTCCTTCGCCCGCTACCGCCGCAATCTGCCGAAGAACGCCCCGGCGCGCGACAAAACACTAGCCTACTTCATTTCGCATCACCTCATTAGCAAGCAGGCAGACTTCGATTTGCCCGAAGACTTCTTCGTGCGACTGCTCAAGGACGGGCGAGATGTGATCCTGTTGCTGGACGGACTGGACGAAGTGGCGAGTGAGGACGAGCGTGCCGAAGTGCGCCAGTCGGTTGAAGAGCTGGTTAGTGGGCGCGAGGCCATGCGTGTCGTTGTCACCTGCCGCACGGTCGCCTATCGAAGCGGGCGCACGGCCTTGGCTGCGGAATTCCGCGAGATCGCCGTGCAGCCGCTCGACCCAAAGCAGCACATCGCGCCGATGGTGCGACAGGCCTACGCTTGCATTTACCCTGGCGATGCGACGATACGCGACAAACGCGCGCGTGACTTGCTAAAGGGGATCAAGACGCTGGAGCAAGAGCGCCGCGCGCGCCTGGACGAGGATGCCGCTGCGCTCGTCGACAGTCCGCTGATGGTGCGGTTGTTGTTGATCGTGCACATGAATAACCGCACGCTCCCCGATGAACGCGCCGACCTGTTCGACAAGGCGATAAACGCACTGCTGCAGGTGGATTATGGGCGGGAGGAGAGCGACATGCACGAGCTTTCGACCGACTGGAAGCTGTTTCGCGACATGGCGCAGCATCTCGCTTTCTACATGCATCAGCAGGGCCGCGAGATCGAGGAACCGTCGCTAAAGACTACTTTGGGCAAGGAGGCCGAGTTCAAACCACGCATTGATGACTTCCTCCGTCATGCCCGGCAACGTGGCAGCGTCGTGGAAGAGCTCGACGGCGCGTATCGCTTCATTCATCTAGCGTTTCAGGAGTTCCTGGTTGCGCGCTACCTGCGCGAAGTCATCGGCGGAGCAGGACGTGAGGCCATCCTCGCCCTCCTTGACGACCGGCTGGACGATCCATGGTGGCGCGAGCCGATCCTGTTACTGGCCGGGTACACGGCCGTGAATTCCGCCAAGTCGGCGCGTGATTTCCTAGATGCACTGAGCAAAGCGGGAAAGAAGCCGAACGGCCGAGTCGCCGCAGCCGAGTTAGCAGGCGCGGCCGCGCTGGAATGGCGCGAGAGCGGCCAGGCGTTGCGGGAGGACTGCGCCTAGCGCATCGTGGATTTGTTGAGCGACACGACCGTGCTGATGCATTCTGACCCCGTCGCGCGCGCCCGCGCGGGCGACAGCCTGGCGGCGCTCGGCGATCCGCGTTTTGACCCGCAGCGTTATCTGCCCGGTGACGATATGCTCGGTTTCGTGCACATTCCTGCCGACCCGGATTTCCGAATCGGTACCCGGCGTGCGGATGCACAACGCGTCGCCAAAATCGTCGGCTATCAGGTTCAGAACCACGAGATCAACGATGTCCTCACGCCGACACCGGCATTCTATATGTCTCGCTACCTGGTCACCGTCGGCCAGTTCCGCGCGTTCGTAACAGCGAGCGGGTTGCCACTTGGCGACGACGAGACGTTGCGTCGCCCTGACAACCGACCGGTACGTTGGGTGAGCTGGCGCGAAGCGCTGGCTTATTGCAACTGGCTGCAGGAAATGCTGAAAGCCTCGCCGCTCTTCGCCGATAGTGAAGTCGCTCGGCTGGTACGTGATGGCGGCTGGCGCGTGACGCTGCCATCTGAAGTAGAGTGGGAAAAGGCTGCGCGGGGTGGGCAGCCGAATGCAATCTACGCTTGGGGTGATACGCCCTCTCCGAATTATGCCAACTATGATGAGGCAAAAATCCAAGGCTCCTCGGCGGTGGGCTGTTTTCCCTGCTTTCGGAGTGAGCGACGCGCTTGGCAACGTTTGGGTATGGACGCGCAGCCTGTGGGGTCTCGACTATTCGTACGATTTAAACGACCGTAGGCGTGAAGACCTGCATGCGAACGATCAGCGTTTACGGGTGGTCAGGGGTGGCTCGTTTAGAAACGACCTTGATTGCGCACGCTGCTCCTGCAGGAGCTGGCTCACGCCCAACTCTCGGTGTGACAACGTCGGGTTTCGAGTTGTATTGCGCTCTGCTCCTGTTTCGTAACTTTGGACTCTGTAATCTCTGACCTCTGATACTCCGATCCCCCTGCCTCAGTGCGGGGGAGACCTCCCCTGCGGGCGGCGCTTGCGCCGCCCGATCGCGTAACATGGTCGGCGGACGAATCGGATGCTCGGCAAAAATGTGCTAGCGCAACCCCAGGTGTCGGTGTGGAGCACGTTATTGATCCATCCGCGCAGCTGGCGTCCAGTTCCGCAATGTTGGATGACTCGCACGTCCGCCACTTGACCTGTCGCCGCGAACTACCCTCCATCAAGACCGGCAAGGTCGGTATGGGTTATAGTCTGATCGATCTAATCGAGTGGCAGGGATCGGCTCTTGCAGACCACCAAACTTTCCGACGCGCAGAGAATCAGTTCAGCGATCTGACCGGAAATCCGCGAGGCGCTCACGCTGAGGCGGCCTGCAATCTTTATCTACACATCTGATTTTCGTTTCTTGTTGCACTTGTCGCAGATTTGTTCGTTCCCGGTTCGATGCAGCAAACCGTCACAGGCGGGGCAGTCTTCGAGAGGCTCCCGGACAACCACGTAGCACGGCCCGCACCAACGATTCCCGGACTCATGGCCGGGAGGAATTTCTGACTGCGCCATCCGTGATTGGGTAGCACACTTTTGTCGGACAGTCCCGCACCGGCTCGCCAGCTCCGGTTACTCGAGTCGCCGCGCCGCCACCAAAATCCCACTCTTCATCCCGACCCCCATGCTATGCTCGTCCTGACGCGCGATTGGGGCGGAGGAGGAGTGGCACTAGCGGAGACGCTTCGCGCGAAGCGAGCAGGCGAGTCCGCGAGCTGCGTAAAAATCAATGGCAACGGCGGATTCCCGCGAACGGCTGGCGCGTATCCCGGCCAGTGTCGGCCATATCCATCTGATCGGCGTCGGTGGCTCCGCGATGGCGGCGCTCGCCGGGATGCTCGCCGAACGAGGCTTCCGGGTCAGCGGCTCGGACAACCAGCTTTACGAACCCACCGCGTCGTTGCTCAAAGGACTCAAGATTGAGCTGCGCGGAGCCTACAACGGCAGCAATCTCAACCCGCCGCCCGACCTGGTGATCGTCGGCAACGTCGTCACGCGCGCGAATCCCGAAGCCGTCCGGCTGCTCGCCACGACGATCCCCTACGTCTCGATGCCCGAGGCGCTCTGGCATTTCTTCCTGCGCGAACGGCGGGTCCTGATGGTCGCCGGCACCCACGGCAAGACCACCTCGACCGCGATCATGGCGCACGTCCTCAATCACGCGAGGCGCAACCCCTCGATGCTGGTCGGCGGGGTGGCGCGCGACTTCGCCACCAACTACCGGCTCGGCACCGGTCCCGACTTCGTGATCGAGGGGGACGAATACGACACGGCCTTTTTCGACAAGGGTCCCAAGTTTCTGCATTACCACGCCACCGGCGCGATCGTTACCGCCGTGGAATTCGACCATGCGGATATCTACCGCGACCTCGATCACGTGGAGTCGTCGTTCCGCGCGCTGGCCGCGCAGCTCGACGAGGGGCGTGTGCTCGTTGTCTCGGCGGATTTCCCGCACGCGCCGGCGGCGACCGCCGCGACCCGCGCGCGCCGCCTCACCTTCGGACTCACGGCGGGCGAATTCCGCGCGGCTGATATCCGGATCGGCCCGGACGGCGCGCGTTTCGCGATCACCCGGGAGGGCGCCGTGCTCGCGCGTGACCTCTACCTGCCGGTCGGCGGCCGGATGAACGTCGCGAACGCGCTCGGGGTCTGGGTGCTGCTCAAGGAGTTCGGTCTCAGCGATCGCGAGCTGGCCGACGGGCTGGCCAGCTTCAGCGGGGTCGCGCGCCGCCAGGAGATCGTGGGCGAGGCCGGCGGCGTCATCATAATCGACGACTTCGCGCACCATCCGACGGCGATCCGCGTAACGCTCGAAGCGATCGCCGAACGTTTCGCCGGCCGGCGCCTGCTCTGCGCCTTCGAGCCGCGCTCCAACACCGCGCGCCGGGCCGTCTTCCAGGCGGATTTCGCGACCGCCTTCGATCGCGCCACCAAGGTCTATCTGGCGCCGGTCTATTTCAAGGAGAACGACCCGCTCCCGCCCGCGGAACGGCTCGACATCGAGGTACTCGCCCAAACGATCAGTCGGCGCGGCACGCCCACCGTGGCCTGCGGCTCGGTCGACGACATTATCGCGCGCATCGTCGCCGACGCCCGCCCGGGCGACGTCGTGCTCGGGATGTCGAACGGCCCGTTCGAGAATCTACATCGGCGGTTGATCGAAGCGTTAGCAGGGTGTTAAGGAATGCCGAATCTCGCATCCGCGCCACAGCTAACTTAAACACCCTGCGTGAAAAATGGCTTCGTTCCGCTATCTTCTCGCCCCTACGGGGGAGAGAAAGAGTGAGGGGTGCAGACGGTGAAATCTTTTTTCAACCGCCTGCCGGGCCGCCGCGCGAGCTGACGTTTACCCCGCGGCGCTCGCGAGTTCGCGCAGGATCTCGTCGAGATCGGTAACGCCGAGCGACGCCCGGACCAGATCGGCCGCGGCCAGATCGGCGGGCGCGGCGCTCTGCCCCACTGCCAGCACGCGCATCCCGGCCCGCCGCGCGGCCTCGACTCCAGCGACCGTATCTTCGATGACGAGACATTCGGCGGCCGTGATCGACGGCCGGGGCCGCAGAATAAAGCCGAGCCGGCCAAGCGCGGCGAGGAAGCCGTCCGGCGCGGGCTTGCCATGCTCGACGTCCTCGGCGGCGATGATATCAAGGAAGCGGTCGCGGATTTGCCCGCAGCCGAGGATCATCTCGGCTTCGGCCCGCAACGTGCCGGTCGCGATAATCAGCGGAAAGCGCTCGGCACAGCGCCGTACGAAATCCGCCGCCCCCGGGTAGAGCACGTCCTGATCGGCGATCATCGCCTGATAGACCCCCGCCTTGACCTTAATTAACCGCGCGAGCGTGGTCTCGTCGTAGGGCGTGCCGCGTTCACTCAGCACCGCCGCAAAACAGTCGTAGTCGTTGAAGCCAATCAGACGCGTGAAATATTCGTCACGGTCGAGCGCGACCCCGCAAGGGAGCAGGACCTCGCGAAAAGCCGCGTAGTGCAACGGCTCGGTGTCCGCCAGCGTGCCGTCGAGGTCGAAGATGATTGAGCGAATCATGGGCTAATCGTGGGCGAATAAGCGTACTGTCGTGGCGACTCGCGCGAAGTCGGGCGCTAGTAACGCGGGGTCACGGCGGGCGCCGGGCCGAACGCGGGCTCGGAGAGATTCGGCGCCTCGCTTGATCCGCCCGGAAGGGACGCGGGCATCACCTTCTCCGCAGGCGGCAGCACGGTCGTGTCCTTGGTCAGGATATTCGCAGTCGACGGCGCGGGACTGAAGAGGATCGAGGGGGCTATCGATTGCAGGTGCCAGAGGCGCGACGGCGCGTAGGGAGCGAGGTCGCTCACCTGACCCAGACCGACGTCGGCGCTCCTCACGTTGATCGCGTGGGCGAGGATCGCGCCGCGCTCGGCACGCAGGTCGTACACGCCGGGCGGCAGTTGCGCCCCGAAAGTACCGTCGGCGGCGGTCGCCACCATGTAACAATCGCGCGTCACCTTATTCTGGAAATGGAGATAGCGGCCGCGCTGCTGGGCCGAACTCTCGTAGGCCACCAGCGTACCGTTCACCTGCGCCGCGTGGACGGATGATCCACCAGTCACGACGATCCAAAGCGCGGCGAACAGGGCGCCGCTCAAGCGATAACGCCTAATTTTCCTGGCAAAGTCCGGACGAAACGTCACAAGTCGAACCTCCGTCGGCGCGCGCCGCCATGGTCTCAACGCCGACCAGTCTTCTAACCTCGCAAGCGCCGCTATTATGTTCTATCCTGAACACGCCACACAGGCAAAAGTGAGGTCTCTCCGATGGACACGCGCGTGACGCTCTATCATAACCCCGGCTGAAGCCATTCGCGGAGCGCCCTCGAACTGCTCAAGGGGCGCGGTGTCGAGTTCGACACTATCGAATATCTCAAGACGCCGCCGACCAGGTCGGCGCTGGAAGAGATTATCGGGATGCTCGCCACGCCCGCTGAGGAGCTGGTGCGTAAAGACAAGCGGTTTGACGAACTCAAGCTCAACGCCGCCGATTACACCACCAAGGAGAAGGTCATCGAGATCCTGCTGCAACATCCGGAGCTGATGCAGCGGCCGATCGTGATTCGCAACGGCCGCGCGCTGATCGCCCGCCCGGCGGAAAAGCTCGCGGCGCTCTTCCAGAGTGGATAGCTCGCCGGTGAGCGGGTAATCAGGCGCTTTTGACGGTCCTGGTGCCTTTGGCGCTCTTGGCGACCTTGCCGGACCGTATACAGCGGGTGCAGACCAGAATCCGGCTGACCCCACCGGTGACCGCCGCCCGGATTTCCTGCAGATTCGGATTCCAGCGCCGCTTGGTCTTGTTGTTGGCGTGGCTCACGTTATTACCGACCGAGGGCTGTTTGCCGCAAATCGCACATTGTCTCATCGAAATATCCTTTAAACGCGACCACAACCGCGCCTTGTGAACTGAATAAAATAGCCGGACGCGCGCCGAGATAAAAGAGGCTGCCTTTGAGGCGCGCCCCGCTCCCGGAGGGGCGCCTGTCGACAACCTGGCGCCTCCGGGGACAGTGGGCGCGCGGCGCGGCTTGAGTCGGCTTCCTGAACGCTGCACAGTGTTGAGACGGGACTTGAGATTCTGAACCTTGATCGATGGCGGAACGATTGATCCATATCCTGCCCGAGCAGGTAGCCAGCCAGATTGCGGCGGGCGAGGTCGTCGAGCGGCC
Organism: Binataceae bacterium (SeqCode); assembly: GCA_052145175.1. Taxonomy (GTDB): domain Bacteria; phylum Desulfobacterota; class Binatia; order Binatales; family Binataceae; genus JAJPHI01. The sequence continues at coordinate 33,416 of JBKQPD010000308.1, forward strand.
GGCGTCGGCGATCAAGGAGCTGGTCGAGAACGCGATTGACGCGGGCGCGCGCAGTATCGAAGTCACGATCGAGCGCGGCGGCGCCGGCCTGATCGCGGTCAGCGACGACGGCTGCGGAATGGGCCGCGAGGACGCTATCCTCGCGCTGCGCCGTCACGCCACCTCCAAGATTCGCGACGCTGCGGATCTCGTCGCAATCCGCACCCTCGGCTTCCGCGGCGAGGCCCTCGCGGCGATCGCCAGCGTCGCCCGGATGCGCCTTCGCACGCGACGCCCGAGCGATCCCGACGGGGTCGAAATCGTCGCCGAAGGCGGCGAGGTCACCGCGACCCGGGCCTGCGCGATCGCGCCCGGCACGCAGATCGAAGTGCGTGACCTCTTCTTCAACACCCCCGCGCGGCTCAAGTTTCTGAAACTGCCGTCGACCGAGCAGGGCGCCGCCGCCGAAGTGATGCAGCGGCTCGCGCTCAGCAACTACCGTCTCGCCTTCCGGCTCGTCGCCGACGGCCGGATCGTACTCGAAACCGCGCGCGCCGCCTCCCCGCTCGAACGTATCCGTCAGCTCTTCGGGCCCCGGCTCGCCGAACGGATGCTCGCGTTCAACGCCACGGCCGCCGGGATGCGCCTCTGGGGACTCGCCGCTTCAAGCCAGGAGTCATTCGCGGGGCCGCGGCTGCTCTTTACTTTCGTCAATCATCGCGGGGTCCGCGATCGCGCGCTGCAGCGGGCGATCACTCAGGCCTATCAGAACCTGCTGCCGCGCGGCCGCTATCCGGCGGTCGCGCTGTTCCTCGAACTCGCCCCCGAGGAGGTCGACGTCAACGTTCATCCGATGAAGACCGAGGTGCGCTTCCGGCGCGCCGGGGCGGTCTTCGAGCTGGTCCATCACGCGCTTCGCGCCCGCCTGGCGGATCAGGTCGAGCCGGCGATCGTCAGCCCTAC
>JBKQPD010000309.1:0-4481 GCA_052145175.1 Binataceae bacterium (SeqCode)
ACGCCGCCGACGTCGTCGCGGACCTTAAGCTCATGGTGGCGCAGGGATTGGCGCGCTGGGGGCTGCCGCGCGCGACCGCGATCAGTCTGCTGAACCTGTCGGAGAACGCGACATTTGCGCTCGGCGATCCAGCGGCCGGGCGCGAGCTGATTCTGCGGGTACACCGCGTCGGCTACTCCTCGGCGCAGGAGATCCAATCGGAGCTCGCCTGGATGAGCGCGCTGCGCCGCGACGGCGTGATCGACACCGCGCGGCCGCTGCCCGGCCGCGACGGCGAGTGGGTTCAGACGCTCGAATCGCCGTCGGGCAGGCCATCCCGCTACGCCGTGGCCTTCGAGCGCCTGCCCGGCGCGGAACCGAACCCCGGCAGCGATGCCGTGGCCTGGTTCGAGCGGCTGGGCGAGGTTACGGCGCGGATGCATCGGCACTCGAGGGCTTGGACCCTGCCGGCCGGATTTTGCCGCAAGCGCTGGGACCTTGCGGCCATGGTGGGGCCGCGAGGGCTCTGGGGGCCGTGGCGCGCGGCCATCGGCCTCAACCCCGCGGGCGCAGAAATCCTCGAGCGCACGCTGGCGCTCATCCGGCGGCGGATTGAAGCCTTCGGCAGCGGCCCCGAGCGTTTCGGCCTGGTGCATGCGGATCTGCGCCTGGCCAATCTGCTGGTGGACGGAGAGGATCTGCGGATCATCGACTTCGATGATTGCGGGTTCAGCTGGTTCATCTACGATTTTGCCACCGCGGTCAGCTTCATCGAGCATGAGCCGATCGTGCCGCAGCTGCTGCGGGCGTGGTGCGCGGGCTATCGCAGGACGGCGCCGCTGTCGGAGGAGGAGATGGCGGAAGCGCCGACCTTCATCGTGCTGCGGCGTATTCTGCTCACCACCTGGCTGGCCTCTCACGGCGAGGTCCCGTTCGCGCTCAAGTTCGGCGCGGCGTACACCGAAGGCACGGTGATGCTCGCGCAGCGGCTGCTCGCCGGCCATTGATCACGGGCGACAACGCAAGGAGTCTCAAGCATGTTCACTTCGCTCAAGGGACGCAGTGTCATCGTCACCGGCTCGAGCAAAGGCATCGGACGCGGCATCGCGCTGCGCTTCGCAGCGGCGGGTTGCGACGTGCTCGTGGTGTCGCGCCGGCTGGAGGAAGCCAATGCAGTGGCCGCGCAGATCCTCGCCGAGGGCGGCAGCGCCCGGGCCGTGGAAGCGGACGTGACCCACCCTGAGGACATGCGGGCGATGGCGCAGGCCGCGCTCGATTCGTTCGGCGCCATCGATATCCTCTGCGCCAACGCCGGCATTTTCCCCGCGGCCAAGCTCGACGCGATGACGGAAGCGGATTTCGACCTGGTTCTCGGCACCAATCTCAAGGGCACCTTCTTGTCGGTGTCGGCCTGCCTGCCGGCCATGAAAGCCAGAGGATTCGGCCGCATCATTTTGACCTCGTCCATCACCGGACCGGTGACCGGCTTTCCGGGCTGGTCGCATTACGGCGCGAGCAAGGCGGGTCAGCTCGGCTTCATGCGCACGGCGGCCATCGAGCTCGCGCCCTTCGGCATCACCGTCAATGCGGTCCTGCCGGGCAACATCGCGAGCGAAGGGCTCGCTGCGGTGGGCGAGGAGTACATCCGCAGCATGGTGGCGTCCGTGCCGATGCGCCGCTTAGGTTCGGTCGCCGATGTCGCCAATGCGGCCTTGTTCTTCGCGAGCGAGGAAGCCGCCTACATCACCGGCCAGAGTCTCATTATCGACGGCGGCCAGATCCTGCCCGAGTCGCTGGCCGCGCTTCAAAACTTATAATTCACCTGCATGCCGTAAGTGCGCGGCTGATTGCTCGTATAGCGCGTCAAAGCGGGGCTGTTGAATTGGAAGCTGGTGTTGTTGGCCGTCATCCCGGCCATCTTGTTGGTGAAGTTATCGATGAATAAATTGCCCGCCCACCGGTCGTTGGACAACCCTAAGCGAGCGTTGGCGATGCTGTACGGAGACAATCGGAACCCGAAATAGTAGGCCTCGTCGTAAGCGCTGCCGACATAGCTGTCGGCCACGCGGGCCGTCAGCTGATAGCCGTTGAGCACCTTGGTCGTGTACACCACGGCGAGAGTCGCCGTGTCCTTGGGCACATTCAAGATCGGTGCGGTGCAGCCGCTGGCCGTCGCGCAATACGGGGTCCCATTGGGATTCGTCGCGGTGTTGGTCAGAAAATACGTGAACGTCGCGTTGGGTGACGTCACGCGCGCATCCGTGTAGGTGTAGCTTCCCGAGACGAACCACTCTTCGGACAGCTTGGCGTTGATTTCGACTTCCGGTCCGTAGGAGCGGCCGTTGCCCGCGTTGGCCTCGTACTCGTAGCCGCAGCTGATCAGCAGCGTCTGCTGGATGTTGGACCATTTGATGTAATAGACGTCGCTGTTGATGGTCAGCCAGTTGTCGAACATCTTGGCTTTCTCTCCAAGTTCGTAGTTCCAAACGCTGTCGGAGGCAAACGCGAGCGGGGAGGTGTTCGAGCAATTAAGCGGCGGCGTATTCGGTGTCGGCAGGATCTGGTTGGCGCCGCCCGGGCGGAATCCCTTGGCGACTTGAGCATAGGTCGTCAAGTCGACATTGGGACTGTACGACAAATTGAAGCGCGGATTGTAGCCGTTATTGTCCGCCGTCGTTCTGCTGCGCGGCGGGATCGCTGGACCAAAAGGTCCGTCAGCGCCCCATTCCTGCTGATATTGCGAGCTTTGATAGCGGTACCAGCGCAGGCCGGTGGAGAATTTCCAGGCCTCGGTGATCTTGAACGAGCCATCGGCGAACAGCGCGTACTGGTCCATGCGATACGGGTTGTTCGAGGTGTACACGATGCCGGTGGGGTTTTCCGGCACCGCGAAGAATGCGTTGGCGCCGTACTCCTGCCAGAGAGAATGCAGATCGCTGTAGAAGCCGCCGACCGACCAGTGCAACCGCTCATCGCCGCGTGAGGTCAGCCGAGTCTCCTGGCTGAACTGTTGGCTCGCATCGATTTCAGAGTAGGGAATGGCTACGTACGGATAAACCCCGTTCGCATAAGAAGCCGACTCCGAGGCATCCTGGGTCTGGTGCTCATAACGCTGCCAGTACGCGGTGGCGCTCGTGAGGTCGGCAATGCCGAGATTCGCGGTGACGGTGGCGCTGTAGATGTGCACGGTGTCGGCGATCGGCTCCGGGACATCGAACGCCTCGTAATGGGCGGCGTAAGAGGCTCCGGGCGGCGAGTCGTAAAGGTCATAGCCGCCCATCACCAGGCGCTGATAAAACGCCATCAGGGTGGCGGAGAAGTTGTCAGTGGGTTGAATCAGAATGCTTGCGCGCGCGCCGTACAGACTTTCGGTGTTGACGTTGGTGACCACGTCGGTGACCGGGCCGGCGAGGACATTCGGCGTGCGAAGAACGGGCGGGGGAACACCCGGCGCCACGGGCAGGTCCTCCGGGAACGGACTGACCACCACGCGATCGAGCCAGCCGCTTCGGTAGGTATCGGTGGCGACCACGCGCACGGCGAGCACCTGGCCGACCGGAACGTTGACCATGAAGCTGCCGCCGCCGTTGCCGCTGCCGCCATAGGTATCCGACAACGTCCCTTGGAAAGACCCCTCGAGGGTATTGAGCTTGGGCTGATTGGTGACGATCTTGACGGTTCCGCCCATCGAGCCCGAGCCGTACAGCGTGCCCTGCGGGCCGCGCAGCACTTCGATGCGATTGATGTCGTACAGATCGGGATCGATCACTATTTTACCGGTCTGCGACAGCGCCGGCGGCGAGAGGGGAATCTCATCCAGGTAAAAACCCACCGTCGGTGCCGCACCGCCGTTCGAAGCGAGGCCGCGCGCTTCGAATTCGGTCAATCCGGGGCCGGCCGAACGCATGGAAAGACCGGGCACCTCGTGCACGATGTCTTCCATCGAGGTGATGCCGGCCGCGACCAGCTGATCCCCGGTCAACGCCGACATGCTGATCGGCGTGTTTTGAATGGTGGAACTGTATTTCTCGGCGGTGACCACGATCTCCTCGAGGCCGCCGGATCCGGCGGCCGTGGCAGTCGTATCCGTCGTGGCATCCGCCGCTGGCGTCAGGCGAGCCACGCCGAGCGCCATCAGTGCGCCCGCCATCCAATGCAGCTTGATTGATCGCATGGTCATCGCATCCCCTTCGTGGTCTTATCGCAGCGATGTAGCAAGGAGCGTACCAGCCGGCCAATAATGGTTCGTTATATCGTCAGGCCGGCGTTTTATGCCGATCCGCCCATCCGTCGCCGGTGTGCTAGCGTGAGGGAGCTTAAGGCGCGCACCCAAAGCGTGCAACTCGGCCTGATGTTGCACCGATGGTGCCTGCCACCGGCTCACGGCTCAGTCTAGCGCTGCACCTTCGCATCGGCGTCGATGCGGTCCCCTGGACGCATTCCGGCCGGACAGCTGCCGACGTAGTTCTGATCTTGAATCAGCGTCTCGTCGGTCTTGCCGC
>JBKQPD010000310.1:0-12199 GCA_052145175.1 Binataceae bacterium (SeqCode)
GGGTGTGAGTTGTGGCTCAACTCGCCGGATCTTGACGCCTTTTCACTTTTTCCACCAACTTCGCGACACTACCCAGCAACCGACAGTCTTAACGCAACTCTGTCGCTAAACATTAATCGCGGTTCACCACCCTGGGACCAGCCTCAGATCGGGTGGATGGATGCCACCGGGGCAATTCGCTTTGACCCTAATTATTAAGTTCGCGCGCCCGATCCAACCGGAGATCGGCTTGCAGCAAATTGACCACGATGACACAACTACTTCCATGAACCAGTCAGACAAACCGCCGAAACGGTCCCCGAGAGCGAGATACAGCGGCTGCGTTAAGTGAAGCGACAAAGATCGCCATTAAGCCTCTCGGCTGGGCCGGATTCACCGCGCGGCATCTTGGTGATCCGAATTCAGAGGAGAAAGTGCTGCAATGATAACTGGTAGTTGCCTTTGCGGTGGCGTGCGCTACGCGATCGAGGGAGAAATCGGTCCGGCTCTCAATTGCCATTGCTCGATGTGCCGGAAAGCGAGCGGCGCCGCTTTCCGCAGCCGCGTGGCGGTGCCGCGCAAGAATTTTCGCTGGCTCAAAGGAGAAGCGCTGCTTACGGGTTATGTCTCGTCGCCCGGGACGACGCGCACCTTTTGCAAGGTTTGCGGTTCAACCCTGGTCAGCTTGTTTGACGCAATCCCGCAACGCTCGGGCTCGCGATGGGCACACTTGACGACGATCCGGCGATTCCGCCGGCTTTCCATGTATTCGTCGGCGCGAAAGCACCGTGGTTCGAAATCACCGATCAATTGCCACAGTTCGATAGCTTCCCTCCGCCAGCGGTCACCCGGTCCGACGGCTCGCTGCCCGATTCGTAGCTCCAATTGCGCACGCCCTTCCGTGCCACGTCGCGGCGTCGCGCCAGCAACGCCTGATCGCGAGTGACTAGTGGATCTCATCCGTGGTGGCTGACTCTGCCTGGGACCATGGTCCCGCCAATTACTAAGTACTTTTCCCTGGTCATCTAGGTACTTTTTCCCTCCGAACTAGTGACTATTAGAGTTGGGTTATCCCCAGACCTCGATTAGCCTCGGGTTTATCCGCTTCGTGCAATATTCGCTCTTAGCCACTAAGAGCACGCACGGCTCGGATCACGGGGGAAACGCTGTGGAAAGATTGCTGGGAAATGGCGTTAGTCGCGTATTTGCCGCAAGTCAGCCGGGTCCGGGCACGGCGCTTACCGCCTGGAGCGACAGTCTCACGTTTGAGGCCCTCGGCAATCTGGCCCACGAACTGCGCACCCCGATCCAGGCCCTGATGGGCCGCCTGGAGATGCTGCAGGAGGAATACGCGGATCAGATTGGCCATCAGCCGCGCGAGCTGGTCCAGCGGATGAACGTCAACGCTTTCGAATTGCAGCAGACCCTCGAGAATCTGCTCGCCTTCGTGGTCGCTAGGGCGGGCGCCGAAACCAGTACGGCCGAACATCTGACTATCGAGAGTATCGTGGCCGACGTCGAACCCGCGGTCGCCGCGGCGAATGCGGACAAACGCCTGGACGTGCGCTTCGACCTTGAGCGCGCCCCGGCGGCCATCCGCGCCCCGCGGCGCGCGGTGACCGCCACCATCATCAATCTTGCCTTGAATGCGGTCAAATTCACCGAATCCGGTTCGGTAATTATCGCGATTCGCCGGGTCCCTCGCACCAAACATGGCGATAAGGTGGAAATTGAAGTAAGCGACTCCGGGCCCGGGCTTAGCCCGGAGCTATTTGAAGAGATGTCGCAGCCCTTTGTGCAACTGTCCCGCTCGAGTACGCGGCGTTTTCGCGGCGTCGGGCTGGGCCTTGCGATTGTCCGGCAGAACGTCACGCGACTCGGCGGGACGGTCGAACTGCGCTCCACGCCGGGTCATGGCGCGGCCTTCTTCGTGCGCTTTCCCCAGCCGCGCACGCGGACGATGGGATCGCTCGACGGCGTCTCCCGGCTGCCCGCTGCGAGCCGGCACAATTGACTAACCTGGACGACCCACGACTGATCGCGCGCCGCCCGCGTCAATTCAGCCGTCGGCCGCGTGGCGGAACCGCGGTTCCCGTAAGCGGAACCACTCGCCGGCTGTCCGTAGTAAAGGGCACGGTTCCCGCGGGGAACGCCGGACTCACTGCGATCCAACTCACTACGATCGATCGTGCCCGCGATCGCCGGGAACGATGGCCAGACTCCACCCGCGGTGCCGTGCGAGATTTCGCCTACGTCACCATCTTCGCCATCGGCTGCGGGGCGCTTGGGGCGATCGGCGCGGCGCTGATCGAGCTCGGCGTCTCGCGACTTTTTGCGTGATCGTGCTCACTCCCAGGTTCGGTGTGTATCACTGGCTGACTGGAAAGGGTAAACGTTATTCGTTCGCCGGATAACGTTCACGCGCGGGGGGAATCAGACTATGGGCGGTTGCGGGGGTCTCCTGGGGGGTCCTGATCTTCGTCGCGCCAAGTCGGCGCTGTATCTTTTCGCACTGGTGATGCTGCTTGCGGCGGGCTGTAATGGGAGCAGCAGCGGATCGCCCTCGCCGGGAATCGTTCACTTTGTCCCGAATTCGTATGCGTTCTGGAGCGACCCGGCGAACTGGACGACCACTTACGGCCCGGCCTATGCCGACATCACGCTCGCGTCGAGCAATTTTGTGCCATGCCGGGGCGGCCCCTACGCGCTCTGCTATTACTCGGGACCGAGCTCCGGCCCGCAGGATCTGGCGTGCACGTTGACACCAGACGGTCGCTACGCCAATTGCCAATGCTACGACATTCCGTACGGGGTTTACTTCGTCGATATCAACGCCATCCTGAACAACACGGTCTATCAAGCCACCGTTTTACAATGCGGGGCCGACGGCAGCCTATGCGGGACGATTAACTCGGCGCCGGTCTGCCAGTCGGTAAATCAGGGAGATCTCATTCCTGGGACGAGCATATACTCCACCTTCAGTTTCGACTGCGTCCCCACCAACGGCATTGGCCAAACCAGTTGCTCGCAGGCGCCCTACGCCGGATGCATGACCGCGCCGTGTTTCAAGACTGCTCAGTCCGGAATCGTGCAATGCTCCTGTCCGGTCTTCGACGGACCTTACCAGGTCGGCCAGAACGACCAGTCATGCACGTTGGGAGGCGACCTGACGTGGTCGGCGGCTTATGCCCCGGCGGCAACACCAACCGCCACGCCCGACTTGATAACGGCCATGAGTGACGCGGGCGCGGCGGGCCTTCCCATTCCCAGCCCCAGTCCGGGGTCGTGTCTGCCAGACGCGCCGGGAGGATTTGGATGCCCGCTGTACGTGCCCGGAACCACTACGCTGCCATCCGGCAGCGGCGTCGACTGTGGAGTGGTCTGCGATGAGTACAGCAGTTGCCTGCAAAAGGGGGCAGTGCAGGCGGGTTTTACCTGCGACGCGACGCTGTGCACTGATGAATGCAGCGACCGGAACCTGGTGGGCACCGCGTGCACTCAACTGGCGAAGTGTGACGTTTCGGAAATAATCAAAGCTGAAACGGCGGCTCAATGCAGCTGCTGCGCGAGCCAGCTTTGTGGATGCGCTCCGAACGCGCAAACCAATACCGCGATCGCCACGCTGGACCAGGGCCAGCGCGACCTGGGTATCAAGCCCCAATGCGACATCAATGGCACGCTGTGCGGAACGCCGTGATTCGCCCTCGACGACGGCGTCGCGCCCTCGACGACGCGCGCCAGCCGGCGGTAGGGCGACGCCTTCAGCGGTAATGGCGCATCAGGCCGACCACCACGCCGCGGATTCGCAATTCGTCCGCGTTCACGAAAATCGGCTGCATGGTCGGATTCGCCGGCTGCAGGCGCACTGTCCCGTTCTCGCCGGGATAGTATTTTTTCACCGTCGCTTCGTCGCCAATTAAGGCGACGACCGTCTCACCCGGATTGGCCCCGTCGCGACCCTCGACGATAATATAGTCACCGTCGCGGATCCCCTCGTCCACCATCGACTCACCCTTGACGCGCAGGCAAAAAGTATCGCTGCGCCGCACGAACTCCTCCGGCACGGAAATCGAATCGTGCCCCTCGACCGCCTCGATCGGGATACCGGCGGCGACCTGCCCGACCATCGCCAACTTTTTCACGCCGCTCTGATTGCCATTTGCCCCTTCGATCTCAAGCGCGCGGCTGTGATTATGCATCCGGCGGATAAAGCCCTTCGCTTCGAGATTGTGCAGATGCTTGTGCACGGTCGCCAGCGAGGAAAGTCCGAAGTATTGGCCAATCTCGGCGAGCGTTGGTGCGTAGCCGCGCTCGGCGATGTATTGGGTCAGATAATCGACCAGTTGCTTTTGCCGCTTCGTGAGTGTCGCCATGAAAATTATTCCCCCCGATATTATCAATCGCACCATTCTGGCGAATTTCGAGCGAAGACGCAACAATCTAAGTGTGTTCACGCGTGTCTTCGCGTGAGCCTTTGTGGCTAAATATGCAGACAGCCGCCTTACCCATCCATTCTTTCCCCGCCGGCCTCAAGCGCATATCCTTGAGCTGTTGAACACGATGGCAACGCTCCGCGTAATCTTCGAAAACGGCGATCCCGAACGCATAATTGAATTCGATCCCGCCAAGGCGCCCTTTCACCACGACGGCCGGCCCGGTTCGATTCTGGATGTGATGCTCGGCCACGGCGTCCATCTCGAACATGCGTGCGGCGGCAACTGCGCCTGCACGACGTGCCACGTCATCGTAAAACAGGGGCTGAACAGGCTTGGTCAGGCTTCGGAGCAGGAGGAGGACCTGCTGGATCGGGCGCCGGGGCTCACGCCGACCTCCCGGCTGGGCTGTCAGGCCATTATCGAGGACCCGGCGGCCGAAATCGTCGTCGTGGTGCCACGCTTTACGATTAATCAGGTAAGCGAAAGCCACGGTGAGTGAGGATGCGAAGAATCCGGCCGGTGGCGTAACCGGGGCGTCCCAGCCGGCCGGCCGTGCCGGGTATCGGGCGCGGATCGAGCGGATTTTCGATCATACGGACGACGTCCGCTCGCTTTTCATCCGGACTCTCGAAACCCCGCTGCCGCGGTTTGTCCCCGGGATGTTCATCTCGATCGCGATTCCGCTCGTGGACGGTGGGCGCGTCCGGCCGTATACCGTCGCGTCGTCGCCCGAAGAACCCGGACCGTTCGAAATCGTCTTCAATCGCGTGCCGGACGGCGTTGGCACCGCGTGGCTTTTCGCGCGCGCAACCGGCGACGAGCTCAGCTTCACCGGTCCGTACGGCGCGTTCACGCTCGCCGCGGCGCCCGACGCGCCGCTCGTCTTTATCGCGGAGAGCACCGCGATCGCGCCGATTCGTCCGATGATGCGGCGCGCGCTGGCGACGAGCTCGACCGGTCGCGTGGAACTCCTCTATGCCGCCGATCGCCCGGAGCATCTGCTTTACCTGCGCGAACTCGAGGCGCTCGCCGCGGCCCATCCGCGCCTGCACGTCAGCAGGTTGGTGATCAGCGGCGGCAGCGGCCCGCTCTACGCCCGACTCGGCGACGAGATCCGCCGGCGCTGGATCGCCGCAGACACCGATCGCTCGCGGCACTTCTATATCTGCGGCGTCGGCCCGGGGGTTATCGAACTGCGCGATCAGTTGCGCGGCGCCGGCTACGAGCGACGCTCGGTGCATTACGAGAAGTGGTAAGTAGGAAGCCTGTTCGCCAGTCACTGATCGTCGGCGCTATTCACTGATAGTCACTATGGTCGCGCCGGCGCCACCCTGATGCGGTTCGGCTTGCCGGAAGCCCGCGCTGTAGGGCGACGTGCTCAAATAATCGTGAATCGCCTTCTTGAGCGCGCCCGAACCGATTCCATGCACGACGCGCACCTCGCTCTGATTCGTCAGGTAGGCCTGATCGAGGAATTCTTCGAGCCGGCGGAGCGCGTCGCTGGTCCGTTCGCCGACCAGCACCAGCTCGCTCGCCGGCGTTCGCGCCGTCGTTACCGTTACAGCGGCGGGGACCGCGGCCGGCCGCGCCGCCTCGACGCGCCGTAATCGCTCGGGCGCGACCTCGATCCGCAAGCCGCCACGGGCGAAGACCGCTTTCCCCGGCTCGATCAGCAACAGCTCGCCGCGGATATCGCCGAGCTCGACCTGGTCGCCGGCCCGGAGGGGCTCGGTCGATTCGGCACGCGGCTGGTCCGCGGCCGGGATCGTCGCGTCGAGTTTGCGTTCGGCCTCGGCGAGCGTCCGGGACAGATCGCGCCGGGTTTTCGTTTCACTCCTGAGGTCTTCGAGCAAGGCCGAGCCGTCATGACGGATTTCCGCGAGGATGCGGGCGCCGGCGTCGCGCAGATCCGTCCGCTCCGCTTCCATTCGCTGACGCGCCCGCGCAGCCGCCGCGGCCGCTTCGCGCTCCTCCGCCGCCAGCGCGACCTCCCGCGCGTCGAGCCGTTCGAGCTGCTCCTTGACCTGGGCGCGCTCCTGTTCGAGCCGCTTCAGCGCTTCGGCCAGCTCGGCACTACCGGCCGGCAGGGCGGCCTCGGCGGCCGCCACGATCGCCTCGGGCAGACCGATCCGCCGCGCCACCGCGAGTCCATAGCTCTGCCCGATCGTGTGGGGTTTGAGCCGATAGAGCGGTACGAGCCGTTCGGGATCGAAATCGACGGCGGCCGCGTCGAACCCGGCGCGCGAGTAGGCGTGCAGCTTGACCGCCGTGGAGTGGGTCGCGATCGCGACGATACAGTCGCGCGCCGCCAGGTAGTCCATCGTGCCGATCGCGAGCGCCGCGCCTTCGACCGGATCAGTGCCGCCCCCCGGCTCGTCGAGAATCACCAGCGCGGGCTCGGCGAGCGACTCGACGATCGCGGTCAGATTCACGACGTGCGCGGCAAAGCTCGAAAGACTGGCGGCGATCGACTGCTCGTCGCCGATATCGGCGAAGATACTGCGAAAGACCTTGAGCTTGCTGCCGGCAGCGGCGGGAATCGGGATACCCGCCTGCGCCATCAGGGCGAACAGGCCCAGCGTCTTGAGCGCGACGGTCTTGCCCCCGGTATTCGGCCCCGAGATCACGATCCCGTGTTGTCCCGGACCGATCCGCAAGTCGACCGGCACCACCGCCCGGCCGGTCGCGACCAGCAGCGGATGGCGCGCGGCGCTGATTTGCACCTCGTCGGGAAAAAGTTCCGGCTCGACGCAATCGAAGCGCGCGGCGAAAATCGCCCGGGCATTGAGCGCGTCGAGTTCGGTCAGCGCCGCGAAACTGAGGCCGAGCTCCGTCGCGTAGCCGCGCACCATCGCCGACAGGCGCATCAGCAGGCGGTATTCCTCGGCGGCGGCCTCCCGCTCGATCAGCAACAGCCGGTTGTTGAGCTCGACCGCCCACATCGGCTCGACAAACAGGGTTTCGCCGGAGACCGAGCGGTCCTGCACCACGCCTTCGAGCCGTTCGGTGTAATTCAGCTTGAGGGGTAACACAAAACGCCGGTTGCGGACCGTGACCACGTAGTCCGAAACAAACGGCTCCATCCCGGCGGCGTTGAGTGACCGAGCCAGCCGGGTTTCGAGTTCGAGCCGCTGATCGCGCATCCGGGTGCGCAGCCGCTTGAGCTCCGGACTCGCGTCGTCGAGCAGTCCGCCGTCGTCCCCGAGCATCCGCAGCAGCGCGTCGGCCAGCTCCTTCGGCGCGACCAGATCACGCACGATCGCGCCCAGATGGGGCAGCGCCTCGACCCGGGAGCGGAGAAACGCCTCGGCGGTGCGCGCCGCGATCACGAAGTCGCGCACCTTGACGAGCGCCTCGCCGCCGAGCACGGCCCCTTCGGGAGCGACCGCGAGCATCAGCTCGCGCTGGTCGACAAAGTCGTCGATCGGGACACCGCCGGAGCGGGCGCGCAGCTCGGCCAGCTCGGCCGTGGTGCGCAGCCGCGCCCGGACGTCGTCGGGGTCGGTGGATGGATGCAGGGCGGCCGCCTTGCGCCTGCCCGGCTCCGAAACCGCCAGGTCGGTTATCAGCGCGACGACTTTGTCGAATTCCAGCGCTTTCAGGTCCCGCTCGCGCATCCCGTCACTCCTCTTTTGCCTCCATCGCCAGTGCCGACTACTTGGCGATATTATCTGCTCCCATCAGCGATGGAGACAGCGTGAGCAAGCATGGAACGCATCGCATCGCGCATCAACCCTCGTCGAGTGAGCGGATGCTACGGAAGTTGGCGGACGCGTTGAAGTGTTGAGCGCTGGGCTGCGCTACGCGCGTGGCTCTTTAGGGAAGTATACCGCCATCATTCCTTGGACCAGCGCGAGCCACGGAATCGCGTTTGCGCAAAGATCGTCGCATAGGTCTGGACGGTTCAAGATTTTCGAAACAGCGTGACCTAAGCCTGTCTCTCCCAACGGAATCATGTTCCAGGGCGCGGAGTCGGGCTTTGAGTGCAACAGACTGTTCATCGTTGCTGTCATATCCCGACCGGCGATCATAGGGTTGCGCTGCTGCTTGGCCTGAATCTTGTCGAACATCTCCGCAAGTTTGGGCGCGTCTCGATGCCAGCCCCGTTTCCATCGCTCGATGTCGGTTGGATAGAGATTTAGGTACAGCAGGATAGCCGCTCGTTCTACTAAAGGACGGAGCAAGACGTGCGCGCCGAAGAGATAGCCTTGTCGAATCAGCTCCCGGATTGAAAGTATAATGCTGAGTGCCTGCGCGATGACTTGGCATGCCATGTTCTGATGATCCGTAAGAACGCGACCGTGCGATCTGGGCGCGGTGACAGCGTTTTGCTCCATCGCGGAACTGATGAGCTGATCAAAGTGAAAGAGTAGTGTCCGCCCGAGGTAAGGCTCGTTATCGGGTGTAAATATAACCGGCATCGCTTTGGGTTCCACCTTTCTTTCGCTATCAACCATCCCTTGTTACCTCCGTCGGCTACTTGACGATATTATCTGCTCCCATCAGTCAGGGAGACAGCGAGAGCAGCCATGGAACGCATCGAATTGCGCATCAACCCAAGCGGGACCACCCTTTAATGCCCGTCCAGCGCTCGGCTGACTGCGTCCGGCTCGCGCGCAATCACCGTCAAAAGGATGCGCGCGGTCCTGTCCGGTGTCCTGCGGTGCTGCTCCCAGTCCTGCAACGCATCGAGGGCAAAGCCGAAGCGTCGCGAGAATTCCGCTTGCGAACATTTTAATTTCTTCCGCAACGCCTTCACATCGACATCGTCCGGTACGTGCACGACAAAACCGGAAGTAATTTCGCCGCTCACGATGCCGTGGACTTCTTTGGCGGCCTTGATCAGCCTTTTGCCCAGCTTAGACATAACGGCGCCCTCCTTGCCGATACTTTTCGACCGCGCGGTTGAGATAGGCTTTCAACTCGTTCCTTTCCGCCCTGGTCAGATTCGCCTTCTCGCCCTTGGAATAGACTGCCAGCAAAAAGACCGGCACGTCATCGCCGGAATAAAATGTGATTACGCGATAGCCGCCGCTCTTTCCTTTGCCGCGGCCGGCAACACGAACCTTGCGCGCGCCGCCGGTGCCTCCGATTTCGTCGCCCGCGGCGGGATTGTTCGCGATCATCTCGACAACGTCGTCCCTCTGCGCTTCCGTCAGACCAGCGGCCTTGGCGTCGGCGAGATAGGACGCTGTTTCGACAACCGTTTGCATACGCTATACTATACGGCATTGCCGTATAGATTCAAGAAGAATCCAAAAGGTCGCTCGGTCAGGGAAATTGCTCACAATCACTCCGTCGCCCGGGCCGACCACTTAGCGATATTATCTGCTCGCCCCAGCCAGGGAGACAGCGAGAGCAAGCATGGAACGCATCGAATCGCGCATCAACCCCAACAGTCCCGAGTTCACGCAGAATCGCGACGCCATGATGGCGCGCTGTAACAATCTGCGCGCCGATATCGAACAGATCCGCCAGGGCGGCCCCGAGTCGGCGCGCAAGCGCCACGTCGAGCGCGGCAAACTGCTGCCGCGCGAGCGGGTCAAACGCCTGCTCGATCCCAATACGCCCTTTCTCGAACTGTCGACGCTGGCGGGCTGGGGCATGTACGACGGCGATTCGCCCGGCGCGAGCATTATCACCGGCATCGGCCGTATCCAGGGGCGGGAAGCGGTGATCGTCGCCAACGACGCGACCGTCAAAGGCGGCACCTATTACCCGATCACGGTGAAGAAGCATCTGCGCGCGCAGGAGATCGCGCTCGAGAACCGGCTGCCGTGCGTCTACCTGGTCGATTCGGGCGGCGCCTTTCTGCCGCTGCAGGCCGAGGTCTTTCCCGATCGCGAACATTTTGGCCGCATTTTCTACAACATGGCGCGGATGTCCGCCGCGGGAATCGCGCAGGTCGCCGCCGTGATGGGCTCGTGCACCGCGGGGGGCGCCTACGTGCCCGCGATGTGCGACGAGGCGATCATCGTGCGCGAACAAGGCACGATCTTTCTCGCGGGACCGCCGCTGGTGCGGGCGGCGACCGGCGAGGTCGTGACGGCCGAGGAGCTGGGCGGCGGCGACGTCCACACGCGCATCTCGGGCGTCAGCGACCATCTGGCCGACAATGACGAGCACGCGCTGGAAATCGCGCGCGCGATCTTCGAGAACCTCGGCGCCAATGAGAATGCGGCGACGGCGCTGAAGCAGGAGACGCCGGCCGATCCCTATTACGATCCGGCCGAGCTGTACGGGATCATTTCATCCGATCCGCGCAAACCCTACGAAGTGCGCGAGGTGATCGCGCGGATCGTCGACGACAGCCGGATGCATGAGTTCAAGCCGCGCTACGGCACGACGCTCGTGACGGCCTTCGCGCGTATCTACGGCTATCCCGTCGGGATTATCGCGAACAACGGCGTGCTCTTCAGCGAATCCGCGCTCAAGGCCACGCACTTTATCCAGATGTGCTGTGCGCGGCGGATTCCGCTGCTCTTCCTACAGAACATCACCGGGTTCATCGTCGGCAAGCGCTACGAGCAGGGCGGGATCGCGAAGGACGGGGCCAAGATGGTCAACGCGGTGGCCAACGCCCAGGTGCCGAAATTCACGGTCGTGATCGGAGCGTCGAACGGCGCGGGCAACTACGGGATGTGCGGGCGGGCCTACTCGCCGCGCCTGCTCTTCATGTGGCCCAACGCGAAAATCTCGGTGATGGGGGGCGAGCAGGCGGCCAATACGCTGCTCACGGTCAAGCTCGATCAACTCGCCCGGGAGGGGGATAAGATGTCGCCGATCGAGCAGGCCGAGTTTATGCGCCCGACCCTGGAGAAATACGAGCGCGAGTCGAGCTGCTATTACGCGAGCGCGCGCCTCTGGGACGACGGCGTGATCGATCCGCTGGAGACGCGGGCGACGCTGGCGCTCGGGATCGCGGCGTCGCTCAACGCGGGCATCCCGGAAGCGTCGCGGTTCGGCGTGTTCAGGATGTAGCGCAAGGGAAGCTGCGCAGGCCTCGTCCTGTCATTGCGGGAGTTTGTGAGTTTTTCGATTCGTAGTAGAACGCCCTCATTTGTCATCCTGAGCCGGCGAGCAACGCGAGCCGTGTCGAAGGACCTACGCGCAGCGCTCTCCCATGCTCCTCTACGTTTATGCCGCTGAGCATCAAGAAGGTCTCATTGCTGGCTTCACGCAAAATGACCGAATTCAGCCGAGAAATGGGCTGACAGCGCTGCGCGCAGGTCCTTCGACACGGCTCGCGTTGCTCGCCGGCTCAGGATGACAAAATGGGACTTCTCCGTACCAAAAGTAGCAATGTCATTCCCGCTCCGGGGGCGGCCGAGTCCGCGAGGCGCGGGCAAACGCGACAGCCGTGCCGAAGGATCCTTCAGCTCCGCTCAGAGTTTGTGAATTTTTGGCAGTGGAGGGATCGCCTCGCAGGGCGGGGCGTGGATGATGGAAGAAGGGCGGAGGTGGGGTGATGGACGAGGACGTGCGGCTGCGAGAACCGCATCGCCAGCAGTTGATTATGCAGACGCTGGATTATGAGGGGCTGCTTGGGGCGGAGCATCCGGCACGGGCCATCTGGCGGGTGCTGGAGGGACTGGACCTGAGCCGGTTCAGCGCGCCGCTGAGGGCGCGGGCGCACACGGTGGGACGCGACGCGACCGATCCGCGGGTGCTGCTGGCGCTGTGGCTGTACGGGTTGAGCGAAGGGGTGAATAGTGCGCGGGCGATCGCGCGGCTGAGCGAAGCGCATGCGGCGTACCGCTGGATCTGCGGCGGGGTGCGCGTCA
>JBKQPD010000311.1:0-20543 GCA_052145175.1 Binataceae bacterium (SeqCode)
TCGCCGCACTGCGCGCTCACGACGCGCAGTCGAATCGCAAGGTTGACGATACTGAAAAGGCCGCTTAAATGACTATTTGCCGCTCACTCAATTCCAACATCGGAGCGGACATCGCCCATACTGGCGCGCATCGAATTATCTTTCAGTTGGTCAGATTTATTTACTCGATAATCCGCTGCTTAAGGAGCCGCTGACAAGGGAGCATATCAAACCCCGGCTGGTGGGCCACTGGGGCACCACGCCGGGTCTCAATTTCATCTACGTCCATCTGAACCGCGTGATTAAGCATGACGATCTCGACATGATCTATATCATCGGTCCCGGTCATGGCGGTCCTGCATTAGTGGCCCATGCGTATCTGGAGGGTACCTATAGTGAGGTTTACCCAAACATTTCCCAGGACGAAGAGGGAATGAAGCGCCTTTTCAAGCAGTTTAGCTTTCCGGGAGGTATCCCCAGCCACGTCGCGCCAGAGACACCTGGATCGATTCACGAAGGCGGGGAACTTGGCTATGCGCTGTCCCATGCTTTCGGGGCCACTTTCGACAATCCGAATCTGATTGTCGCGTGCGTCGTCGGCGATGGCGAGGCGGAAACCGGGCCACTGGCGACTTCGTGGCACAGCAACAAATTCCTCAACCCCGAACGAGACGGCTGTGTCCTCCCGATCCTGCATCTCAACGGATACAAGATCGCGAATCCCTGTTTTCTGGATCGAATACCGCGAGAAGAGTTGCGAAAACTCTTCGAAGGCTACGGCTACAACCCACATATCGTGGAAGGTCACGAGCCCGCGAAGCTGCATCGGGAGATGGCCGCGACCCTCGACGCTGTCGTCGGCGAGATCAAGCAGATCTGGGCCTCCGCCCGTAGCACCGGCTTCAAGCAACGTCCGGTGTGGCCCATGATTATTCTTCGGACGCCCAAGGGCTGGACGTGTCCGCCCGAGATCGACGGGAAGAAGTGCGAGGATTTCTGGCGCAGTCATCAGGTGCCGATGGGCGACATGGACGACCCGTCGCACATCTCTATCCTGGAACAATGGATGAGGAGCTACCGACCCGAAGAACTCTTCGAGCCCGGCGGCGGATTCAAAAAAGAGCTTTCCGACTTGGCGCCCAGGGGGCATCGACGGATGAGCGATAATCCCCACGCCAACGGCGGCTTGCTGCTCAAAGATCTGCGCATGCCGGACTTCCGCGATTATGCCGTCGAGGTCACCAGCCCGGGTGCGACGACGGTTGAAGCAACCAGAGTGCAGGGACGGTTTTTACGCGACGTCATGAAACTGAATCTCGGTCATCGCAATTTCCGCGTATTCAGTCCCGACGAAAACAACTCCAACCGCTGGCAAGACATTTTGGAGGTAACCAAGCGCTGCTACGTTGCGGAGATTCGACCATACGACGACAACCTCGCGCCTGATGGGCGTGTGATGGAAGTGCTCAGCGAGCACCAGTGCCAAGGATGGCTTGAAGGTTACTTGCTGACGGGCCGTCATGGATTTTTCAGTTGCTATGAGGCCTTCATTCACATCATCGACTCGATGTTCAATCAGCACGCCAAGTGGCTGAAGGTGTGTAACCACATTCCGTGGCGCCGGCCGATCGCGTCACTCAACTATCTTCTGAGTTCCCACGTCTGGCGACAGGACCACAACGGCTTTTCCCATCAAGATCCCGGCTTTATTGATCATGTCGTCAACAAGAAGGCGGAAGTCGTGCGTGTCTATCTGCCGCCCGACGCCAATTGCCTACTCTCAGTCACCGACCACTGCCTGCGCAGCCGTAACTACGTCAACGTGATCGTGGCGGGCAAGCAGCCCGCGCTGCAATGGCTCTCGATGGCTGAGGCGATCAAGCATTGCACGGCTGGGGTTGGCATCTGGGAGTGGGCTTCCAACGACAAGGGTAGCGAGCCCGACGTTGTGATGGCGTGTTGCGGAGATATCCCCACGCTGGAGACGCTCGCCGCCGTAGATCTTCTGCGGACCCATGTGCGAGAGCTCAAAGTGCGAGTTATCAACATCGTCAATCTGATGACGCTCCAATCGCCAAGCGAGCACCCGCACGGGCTACCCGACAACGAATTCGACGCCCTCTTCACTACCGACAAGCCGAGCGTGTTTGCCTTCCACGGCTATCCCTGGCTTATTCACCGGCTGACCTATCGCCGCAGCGGCCACAAGAACCTGCACGTACGGGGCTACGTTGAAGAAGGCGCGACGACCACGCCGTTCGACATGGTAGTGCTGAACCGGATGGACCGCTTTTCCCTGGTCAACGATGTGATCGACCGCGTCCCGCTGCTGGCCGCGCGTGCGGCCTACGCGAAGCAGGCGATTCGCGACAAACTGCAGGATCACAAACATTATATCCGCGAATTTGGTGACGATATGCCGGACATCCGTGACTGGCGATGGGGCGGGGGTGGCGCTGCTTCTCGCACCGTCCGAACTGACACGTCGGCTGATAATATATGAGCGGGGAAATCCAATGCGCCCGGTCGAAATAGAAAATCAGGCAATAGCATGAGCGGTCTTTCGCCAAAGGCAGAGACACCAGGTCTGGCGATGTACGAGTGGGAGCCGCTTCGCCTCGGGGGCACAGACAATTAAAACCGGCAGGTGGTCTTCGACCACGTTGCGTCGCTCGAAAATGCGAGAGATCGGGACCGTTTCGAAGCCGTCGCCCGAACTCTGCGCGATCTGCTCACGCAACGCTGGCGGCTCACCGAGCGGACTTATGAGCAGACCAAGGCGAAGCGAGTCTACTATTTGTCGATAGAGTTCCTGCTCCGTGAAGTAGGGATTCAAATTCATTCCACAATCCAGGTATCGAAGCACGCCCGCTTCTTGACGATTTTCGACCGCGGCTTCCAGTCGCTCCTCCGAATCTGCAACGGACCGCGCAATGGCGGAATTTCACCGCTTTTGTTGCGCTTCCTCGTATATTAGTGTGGCTTGCTCCATTGCGTATCACTCAGATCCCATCCGCCGCCGAGCGCTCTATAGAGATTAACAACGGCAAGGAGCTGATCCCGCTGAGTCTGAGCAAGGGCGTCTTGCGCGGGGAAGAGTAACTGCTCCGCCTCCAGCACCTCGAAGTAGCTCGCCCGTCCCGCGTTGTAGCGCAGCAGCGACAGCTCCACCGCTTCCTGCAAAGACACGACCTGATCTTCCAGCGCTGCCCGCTGGGCGACCAGGGTTTCTTGCGCTATGAGGGAGTCCGATACTTCCTGAAAGGCGATCAGAACCGTTTGCTTGTACTGCGCGATCGTCCCTTCCCAGAACGCCTGCTGCGCGTAATAGCTTTCGAGTATCTGTCCGCCCTGGAAAACCGGACCGGCCAAATTGCCAGCTATGTTCCAGATACTGAAGCTGTTGTCGACTACATCGCCGATATTCTGACTCTGTCCGCCATACAGCGCGGACAATCCGATGCGCGGAAAGAAATTCGCCACCGCGACACCCACCTGAGCGTTCGCGCCGATCATGTTTTGCTCCGCCTGCAAGACGTCGGGACGCCGCTGCATGATATCCGTGGTGGCACCCAGTGGAGTGCTCGGTGTGGTTTGCTGGGTCAGTTCAGTGCCTCTTTCGATCTTTTCGGGGAACGCGCCCAACAAGATGCTAAGCGCATTCTCTTGCTGGGCGATCGCGCGTTTTAGACTCGCCACGTTCGCGATACTGGAATCGTAAGCGGCTTGCGCACGAGTAACCGGCAATTTGCTGTCTTTGCCGAATTGAAAGCGCTGAGTAAAAAGATCGAGAGTTTGCTTGTAGGTTCTGGCACTCTCTTGCGCAATATCAAGTTCACGATCCAATTCGAGCAGGCTAAAATAACTCGTGGCGATTTCGCTCACCAGCGTTAGCATAACGCCGCGCCGAATATCCTCCTGAGCGAACAATGCGGCGCGCGCGGCTTCGGTAGAACGCCGAATCCGACCCCAAACGTCTATCTCCCAGGCAACATTGAACAGCCCCGCAAAGGCATTGAAGGTTATGTTTCCGCCGCTCTGCTCGAGGGGGACGAAAGCCTTTTCCCGGCCAGCCAGGCCCTGATACCCGATTTGCGGGTAGAGTGAACCAGCGGCGACGCCCACCAGGGCGTACGCCTGCTCGACACGGTCGGCGGCCAACTGAAGGTCATAGTTTTGGGCTAGGCCTGTAACGATCAATTGCTGAAGCACTTTGTCGTTGAACATCTTCCACCAAGACAAGTCCGCGAGGGAGCTTGCCTCGGCCGGTCCGATCTGCGAGCGGAACTCCTCTACAGACCTGAATTCCGGCCGCCGGTAGTCGGGTCCGACTTCGAGCGACCAGAGCTTGCCCCACAGCCCCTGGGGTTCGGCGGCGGGCGAACAGCCGGCGACCGCCATCGCGGTGAGCAGCACAGCAGCGAGTCTGCAAGTGATTGACGCTCTATGAGTGCTCTTGCTCACGCAATTCCCCTATTGAATGGCGGCCAGCATTCTTCTGAATCTGCTGAGCGAGTAGGTAACGTACGCAGATCCGATCAGAAACATCTTGAGCAGGTCGGGCCACACCATACTCGATGTTGCGTTTCTGAAGAGTACGGCCTGGGAAAAGCTGACGAAGGCCGTTGATGGCACAAACTGCATAAACTTCTGCAGCGGTACCGGCATGCTCTCGAGCGGGGTCTGACCGCCCGACAGCAGGCTCATCATGATGAACACCGGGAAGGCAAGCAAGCCGAATTGCGGCATCGAGCGGACCACCGTCGCGAGCATGATGCCCAGCGCCGTGACCGAGAACAGATAGACCACCAGACCGCCGACAAAAAGCGTTGTCGAACCGGCAATCGGCACGCCAAGTGCGCCTTTAACCACCAGATATAGCGACAACATCACCGCCACGACGACGACCAGCCCATTGGCCCAAATCTTCGCAAACATGAGTTCGTAGGGACTCAGTGGCATTACCAGGAGATGCTCAATCGTCCCATGCTCGCGCTCGCGCAGGACGGCGGCGCCGGTCAGAAAGATCGCCAGCACTGAGATGTTGTTGATGATCTGGTTGATTGCGACGAACCAACCCTGTTGCATGTTCGGGTTGAAGCGAGCTCGGGTGACCAGCTTGACCAGCTCGCGGTTCGAGGTTGTGGAGCGATTAGCCCAGAAGGGTTGAACTTCCCTATTGATAATGTTCTGAATATACGACGGGCCGCGACCCGCCTGGCTCATCGCGGTCGCATCAGTGATTATCTCGACCGTCGGGGTGGCACCCTTCGTAAGATTCTCCTGAAACTTTGATGGTATATCGATGATGAAGGTATAGAGACCTTCATCCATGGCCTGATTGATTTCACTAAAAGGCAGTTCCACTGCGGGCAGAAACTGCGGTGGCAGCAGCGAGTCGCGTATCTGTCGCGATGCTGCCGAGTGATCCTCATCGACGACCGCGACCGAAGCGTTGACCACATCCATCACGGCGCTCTTCGCCGGCGTGTATACCGAAAACGTGAACGAATAGACGATCAGCAGCAACAAGACCGGGTCACGGAACAGGCTCAGCAGCTCTTTAACGCCGAGCTGAATGATATGTTTGACGTGCTGCACCGCCTAGGCTTCCTGCTTCTTTAACAGCACGACGGAAGTAGTGAAGTAGATAACAGCGATAATAAGGAGCGCCACAATGTCGCGCCACAGTGCACCAAAACCGAGCGCCTTGGTAAAGGTACCGACGCAGATCGCCTGAAAGTAGGTGCTGGGGAAAATTCGCGCTGCGATGCGGGCGCCACCCGTGAGCGAGGACGCCGGCACGAACATCCCGGAGAACTGCGTGGCCGGAAGAATCGTAATGATAGCGGCCGCGAAAATCGCTGCCGTTTGCGTAGTCGCGAACACGGAAATCAGCAGGCCGAAGCCCGTGCTAGCGAGGACATAGATCACGCCACCCAGCACAAGGGTTGCAAGACTACCCTTGAATGGAACCCGGAACATGAAGACCGCAAGTGCGACCAGAGCACTAAACTGAATCAGCGCAACCGCGAAGTAGGGCAATTGTTTACCGAAAAGAAATTCGAGGCGGGTGGCCGGCGCCGCATAAAAGTTGGCGATCGAGCCCAACTCCTTCTCGCGCACCACGCTCAACGCGGTCAACATACTGGGAATGAGAATCAGGAGGAGCATGATATCGCCGGGTACCAGCGCATAGATGCTCTTGAACGCTTGATTGAACAGCGCCCGCGCCTCAAACTGCACAGGCTTCTGGAGCGGCGGAAGCCCGCGTGCTTTGCGCAGCTGCGCGAGAAAACCGTCGTGGACGCTCTCGATGTAGCCGCGCGCCGTCTCGGCCCGAAACGGTACTGCGGCGTCGAGGATGACGTTTATCTCCGGCTGCCGGTTGCGCTGCAAGTCGCGCTGAAAGGCGGGCGGAATTTCGATCGCAAGGCGCAACTCGCCATTGCGTAGACGACGGTCCAAGTCCCCGTAACTCCGCAATGGTGCATGCTCAGTGAGGTAGTACGAACCGCGATAGCTATCGATATAATCGCGGCTGGCAGGGGTATTATCGGAATCGAACACCGCAAACGGCAGATGATCGATGTCGAGTGAGATGCCGTAGCCAAACACGATCATCAGGAGAATCGGACCAAAAATCGCGAACGAGAGCCGAACGGTGTCATGTCGCAGCTCGACCGCTTCACGCCGTGCAAATGCCCATATGCGGCCCAGGCTGAAGCGGCTGGGGGTGTCGTCGAGATGACTTGTGAGAGCGGTCGGTTCCGCTGCGGGCTCGGGTGTCGCCGAGCCTGTGACACTCTTTTCGGCCGCTTCTTCGAGGTAACCGATAAACGCATCTTCGAGGTTCTTGGCCTTGCGTTCAGCGACCAACTGGGCCGGCGGTCCCTGCGCCAACACTTTGCCCGCGTGCATCATCGACATCCGATCGCAGCGTGCGGCCTCATTCATGAAATGCGTCGAGAGAAAGATCGTGACGCCGTTCTCGCGCGACAGCTTGATCAACAATTCCCAAAAGCCATCGCGCGCGACCGGATCAACCCCGGACGTGGGCTCGTCCAAGATCAGCATCTCCGGCTGGTGAATCACCGCGACTGCCAGCGAGAGCCGTTGCCGGATACCGAGGGGCAAACTTTCGGCCAAAGTATTGGCCTCGGACTCGAGTTGGAAACGTACCAGCAGCTCGTTTACCCGCTCTGTGGCAGAGGGTTCCGGGATATCGAACAGGCGCGCGTGGAGCAGCAGATTCTGCCGCACCGTCAATTCCGTATATAGCGAGAACGCCTGCGTCATGAAGCCGACGCGTCGCCGCGACTCGACGTCGCCGCCCTTGACCTGCTTGCCCAACAGCAATGCCGTGCCTTCGGTCGGTGGCAGCAATCCCGTCAGCATCTTCATCGTGGTGGTTTTGCCGCAGCCGTTTGAACCGAGGAAGCCGAAAATCTCCCCACGCTCGATCCGGAAATTGACGTGATCGACGGCGGTGAACGAACCGAAGCGCTGTGTCAGCCCCTGGGCCTCGATTGCCGGGGTGCCGCCGCTTGGCTGGTAGGGCGTGATCTCCGGTTCCTTATGGCCGCGGCGGGCCTCTTCGGGCAGGAGCTGGATGAAGGCTTTTTCCAGCGTTGGCTGGTTAGTACTGCCCTTCAGTTCGTCCGGCGTTCCAGTGGCGAGCACCTCCCCGGCATTCATTGCGACGAGCCAATCAAACCGCTCAGCCTCGTCCATGTAGGCTGTAGCCACCAAAACGCTCATCTCGGGGCGGCGTAACCGAATGCGATCGATAAGTTCCCAGAATTGCCGGCGCGCCAACGGATCGACGCCAGTAGTGGGCTCGTCGAGGATGAGCAAATCGGGGTCGTGGATAAGCGAGCAGCACAGCCCGAGCTTCTGCTTCATGCCGCCCGAGAGCTTGCCCGCCGGTCGGTCGCGAAACGGTGACAGGTCGGTGCTGTCGAAGAGGTCCTTGATCCGCCATTCGCGCTCGTCACGCGACTGACCAAACAGACGTCCAAAAAAATCGGCGTTCTCGAAAATTGATAAGGTTGGATAGAGGTTCTTGCCGAGGCCCTGCGGTAGATAGGCGATCCGGGACGACACCTTATTGCGAAAGCTGGCATTCGCGATGTCGCCGCCCAGAACCCGCACGCTGCCGTGCTGGATCTTGCGGACGCCGGCAATCATGCCGAGCAGCGTCGACTTGCCAACCCCGTCGGGACCAATCAGCCCGATCATTTTCTGGCCCGGAATCTTGAGGTTGATCGCGTCTAAAGCGATCGCGGCCCCGTAGCGCTGGCTGACGTTAGTGACACTAACGACCGGCTCAAGGATGACGTCGGTCATGAGTTGGAACCGTCGGCAGCGCTACCGACTGCGCCGGTAGGGTTCCCGAGGTTCGCAGGAACCCCGCGAAACTCCAGCGGCGCCGGCCATTGCGCCCCGCTGTCGAGGCGAACGTAGCCCATCCCTGGGATTCCGACCTTAACAAAAGGTTCATATTGTCGTAGACGTTCTTTACTAAGCTGCAGCTTGACCCGGAAAGTCAGATTATGCCTTTCTTCGGCCGTCTCAACGGTCTTCGGCGTGAATTGCGCGCTGGGTGAAACGTACGACACGAGCGCTCTGACGGGATAGTCAGGGTAAGCGTCCAGAACAATCCTGGCCTCGGCGCCTAAGGCAACTTTGCCCGCCACCGTTTCCGGCAGGAAGACGTACATATAGACGTCCGACAGATCGACCAGCGCGAAAACTTTGCCACCCGCGGGAAGGACCTCACCAGGCTCGGCCAGTCGATTCTGGACGCGCCCCTTAATCGGCGATTTGAGTACGCTGTCCCTGATCTCGGCCTGGATACGTTCGGCTTCGGCCGTCGCCGCGTCAATTGCGGATTGGGCGCGGACCACCTGGGCCTGCGTGCCGAGCAACGCCGCCCGGCCTGCTTCCGCATGAGCCTGGTCGATATCGAGTTCCTGCTGACTGACCGCGCCGCGCGTGACCAGCCCTTTCGATCGGACGTATTGCTTATTCGCGTAGTTAAACTCGGCCTGCTTCACGACAACGTCGGCTTGCGCGGTCCGCTTGTTATCCTCGGCCTCACGAATCCTGGCCTGCGCGTTCCGCAACTGGGCTTCGAGCACGTCGGTATCCATCCGCGCGACGACCTGGCCCTCGGCGACGTTATCCCCCTCATCGACGAGAACTTCGGCGATCCGACCCTCGTACTTCGTCGCGACGTCGACCTGCTTCGCCTCGAGACGACCGTTCGCGCCGGCAAACCCCGGCGGTAGGGCGGGCTTGGAGAGGATGAGCCACGCGATCACGCCGCCGCCAACCCCCGCGACTACGAGCGCGCTGAGAATCAGTTTTCGCGACATCGAGGTAACCCTTGCCGGAGCATCCGGCCAATCCAAAATGAACGCATTTTTGGTCTCCCGTGATTAGAAGCAGTGAGGCAGCGGCGAACGATCGGTCCGTGTCAAATCCCACATTACAGGGCCTTCGTCCGCAACCCTCAGCTTTTCCAGCCCTACTCTGAAACCTGATTCCGATCTGCTCCGCAAGGGCGTCGGCCATCGCCTCGGCACTCTGCTAAGTTCGTTTCTGCCGCCAGCCTCTCGCTACATTTTTCGCCGCCCACGGCAGTCAAAGGTCGCACCTTATCCCTCGGTGACGAATTGCGCAATTCTTGAGTGCGATTTAACCTCGGCGCCCGTGCTTTTTTTAAATCAGCGACCCCAACCGACCCGTTAGTCTGGACCGATTGATCATGGTGAACGCGTCGATACTCGCCGTAATACGAAACCGATCTTTCGTTTAGCCGATCGCCGCCACTTCAATTTCAACCTCTTCCGGGTCTCGCCGTAATGCCCCTCTTTTCGCCAGCGAGTCTGGTACTCGCTTGGCTTTGCCGATAAGTTTACGAGAGAAACGCAACTATTTCGATTCGGCGGATAATCCGGCCCTTCAGACGCAACGCAAATATTGAACTAGTCTTGTGGCTCTCGCGCGATGTTCATTGAACGCGGAACCTGTACAGGTTTGCGTCAGGTTGCATTGATTCATCGGTCAGCGTCAAGTACAACCCTGATACCGAACCCTGCGTGATAGAAACAGCCCTAATCGCCGCGCCCTCGCGAGCTAACGAGTTAATTTTTGGCCGACCCTTATTGGAGCGGCTCCTGATTCTGTGCGAGCGGGCCGGAATTCGGCGTTTCTTCGTTGAGGCGCCGGCCGCGACCTATAAGACCACGCGCGCGGCGCTCGGCCGTTTTCGTGATAACCCTCAGGTCGGATTGGCCGAGTCCCTGAGCCAGGCGACTGCGGGACTAAATCCGGCCGCGATTTGTCTGCGCTTCGACGGCAATGTGGTTCTGCCGCGCTCGATCCTGGCGAAAGCTCTGGAAAAGCTCGGCGAAGCGCCGGATGGCGTCGTGAGCGTTATCAGCACCGACGCCGAACGCGGCGGCGCGATTAGGATCGGTCCCTTGCGGGATCTGCTTGCCGACGGCACGCGGTACGGCGATCAGGCGGTGATACTGAATTTCCAGGGCGCCTTGCCCTTCGCCTTGAACGGACATCCTGAAGATAGGGAAGAGGCGGAGGTGCGTTTGGCCCGCGCGATCCGCGACGAAAGTCTCGCGACAGACGCGATCATGGCGCGCATCCTCGACCGCCGCATCTCATGGCAAATCAGCCTGCGGCTAGCGCGCCTGAAGGTTGCGCCCAATGCGGTCACGATCGCAAATACCGCGCTCGGCTTCGCTTGCGCGGCGATGCTGGCCGCGACCAGCTACTGGATAAGACTGATCGGGGCTTTGTTGTTCGTCGTTTCGATAACCTTTGATGGGGTCGACGGCGAGCTGGCGCGGTTGCGCATGGTCGAATCGAAATTCGGCGGACAGCTCGACGTTTTCACCGACAATCTGGTGCATATCGCAATCTTCGCCGGTCTGATGGCTGGATGTTACCGGCTCAGTCACAGCCCCGCATACGTTTATTTGATGATCTTGCTGCTGGTCGGCTTCGTCTTGTGCGTGATTTCGGTTAAGCGCGCGCTGTGCGTCGCCGGCGACGCGACCAGCAAGTGGATTAGCAAGGTCGAGCGTTCCACCGGGCGGGATTTCGCCTATTTGGTGGCGCTGCTCGCGCTGGTCGATCGTCTGTACTGGTTCGCCTGGACCGCCGCGATCGGCAGCTATGGATTCGCTTTGGTGCTCTGGCTACTCACAAGTAGGCAGCGTCGTCGCGCCCGGTGAGTCCGGCAATTGGGCGCATGATCTGCGAGTCTAGAAGTTTCTGAAAAAGCCGCGGATTTTGCGGATAAGCCGACGATGATCCGTCGGGAAGGAACGCTGCCACGGCACTGACCCCAGTTGTTGCACTGCTCGCCGACTGGTAGCGCAGCAGGCAAGCTCTAGCCCGTATTTTTACGTTCTAATGAACTAGCGCCGTGGACTTAGAACTTGCGTTTGTAAGCCTCATACCGGTGCGAGTCTGAACCGAGATTGAATATCGAAGTTTAGGATAAAATCAGATTGTCGATAATGGTTTGGACCCGAGTCACAGAGGAGTAGCGAATGCCGAGGTTCGACACGGTCGTCAAGAACGGTATGATCATCGACGGGACCCGCGCACCGCGTTATCACGGTGACATCGGAATCAAGGATGGCAGGATCGCCGAGATCGGCCGGCTTGACGTCGGCGACGGTGCGAGCGAGCTCGATGCTTCCGGCCTGATTGTCGCGCCAGGCTTCGTCGACCTGCACACTCACTACGACGCGCAAGTTTTTTGGGATCCTCACTGCTCGATTTCCGGATGGCATGGCGTGACCTCGGTCGTGACCGGCAATTGCGGCTTCGGCTTCGCGCCCGTGCGGCCGGAGCAGCGCGAGCGGGCTATGCTAACCATGACTCGTCTCGAGTCTATTCCTTATGCCTCGATGAAGGCCGGTCTGCCCTGGGACTGGGTGACGTTTCCGCAGTTCCTCGACAGCCTGGAGCGGCAGCCCAAGGGCGTCAATCTGCTGCCCTGTGTTCCCCTCGGCCCACTTATCACGTGGGTGATGGGAAGTCCGGAGGAGGCCAAGGAGCGGGCGCCGACCGCCAGCGAAGAGCGAGAGATAGTCCGCCTTTTCAACGAAGCGATGGACGCCGGCGGATGCGGTTGGTCGGCGCAGCGCTTGCACCCGAGCGGTCCGGTTTGCCTCCAGCGCGATTATGACGGCACGCCCATGGTCACCGACGTGATGGGTGACGAAACCTGCCACAACCTGGCCCGCGAATTGGGCCGACGCAATTCGGGTTTCATCCAACTGGCGATGGCCACCGCGGATCCCTTTCACGATCTGAAGGAGATCGAAACACTCGCCGAACTGAGCCGACGCCCGCTGCTCTATCAGGCACTCCTCTCATTCGACCGCGAACCGCAAATCCATCGGTTTCTGATCGCATGGTTCGACCATTGCCATACCAGGGGATTGCGCGTCTACCCGCAGGCTCACACCAACACCACCAGCTTCACCTTTACCTTTGCAGACTGGAACCTGTTTGACGACTCCGAAGCCTGGCGCGAGGCCACGCTGGGCAGTACTCAGGAGCGACTACTGAAGCTAAGCGACCCACGGCGTCGCGCGGCACTCAAGGATTACGCCAGCGGTCAGCGAATGGTGACCGGGGACCTGGAGAATTTCGTAATCGAGAAGATTTTTACGCCTCGGTTCAAGCACCTGCAGGGCCTGACTCTGAGAGATGCCGGCGGGAAGATGGACAGACATATCGTCGATACGATGCTGGAAATTGCGATTGCCGATGAACTGCGCACGGTGTTCGTGGCGCCACCACCGCATACCCGCCTGGATTTGCTCAAGGAAATCGTCAACTACCCGTGCACAATTCCGGGTCTCTCCGACGGCGGCGCACACACCAAGTTTTACTGCGGCGGACGCTATCCGACGGAGTTTTTGGCCTCATTTACCCGCGACCACGGCATGCTGAGTCTGGAGGAGGCGCATTGGAAACTTAGTGCGTGGCCGGCGATGTGCGCGGGGCTTTCGGACCGGGGCGTGCTACGCGAGGGGCATGCGGCGGATATCGTCATGTACGATTACGACCGCTTGGGAATGGAGCCGGTTGCGGTGGTGCACGACCTCCCAGGCGGCGAATGGCGGCGCGTGCAACGCGCCCGCGGCTACCGCTACATCATGGTCAACGGCGAGGTCACGTTCGTCGATGGCCAACCGACGAAGCTCACACCCGGTTTGTTGCTGCGGCACGGAAGTGGTTGGACCAAGCCCCACATGCGCCGCGCGGGCTAAACCGACCAAATCGAGACATGCGTGGCATTTCTTGCCAACGTGGGCCCGATCTGCCCGTGCCATCGATAGATACGCAACGGCAGATCTCTGGTCCATTGGCGATGAACTATGTGGACGATTAATGCCTGCTCTTTCTCAGAAACGCAGCCGCTTTAAGTGCCGTGCCGATTACACTCCTCGACACTTCGGATTTCAATTAAACGACTACCAATGTCTGGTAAGCAACACCATCACCAGCCCACCCCTTTAATCACCTCCTCGGGGCGCGCAGTTACGTGCCGTTGTTGAGCGTCTACTCTTACACGCACGAAACCAAGAACCTGCTGCAATCTCGGAAAGGGTGACTACAAAGCTGTTATAAGCGAATGGAGAGGACCAATCGACAATCCCAGGATGCTTAGGAAAGGTAGTAGATGATCGAGGATAGCCCCCACATCGCGCCTCTAGGCCTGTACCTTTTTTTAGCCCTGGTCGCGAGTGGGCTGTTCGCGGTTGGGCTGTTGTTGATGAAGAGTCGCGCTTACCGTTTGCCGATAGCGCAAGGCACACGGAGCTGGCGGGCGATAGCCGGTTGGCTGCGCGACCCCATCTGGGCCACGGGATTGTTCATCCAGACTCTTGGCTACGCACTCTTTATTCTCTCGCTGGCCAAAGCTCCAATCTCGCTAGTATCAGTCATGATGCAGGGGGGAATCGCCCTGTTTGTACTGTTCGCTGTAGTATTTCTTGGAGAGCGCGCCCGACCGAACGAATGGGCCGGCATAGCGATCACCATCCTCGGCATGTTGATCCTGGCTATCTCTTTGTCCAGTGGCGAAGCGCAAGCTCCTCCCAAAAATCGCGCTATGATCATCATATCGGTGCTTTTGCTCGTGGCTGGGTATCTGCCTTCGCGAGCGCGCCGGTTCATTAAAGGCGGCGTCGGCGCCGCACTTTTCTCCGGGGTTGTCTTCGGTCTGGCAAGCCTCTACACAAAAGCGATGACGGACGACTACTTGGGGCGAGAAACAATCGCGCCCGTGTTCCGTATCGCGACGAATCCCTACGTCTACGGCGTGATCATCGCCAATATCGTTGGCATGGTTGCGCTGCAGAATTCTTTCTCCACGGCGCGCGGAATCATCGCGATGCCGTTGTCGTCCGCGCTGTCGAACATCGTGCCGATAGTCGGGGGCATGATCGTCTTCGGCGAGCGCCTCCCGGCCGACGCGGCTCACGCCACAATGCGAATCGCTGCGTTTATGCTGACCGTTCTCGGCAGTGCTCTTCTTGCCAATGCACAAGACGAAGTGGCAGCGCAGGTCATAGGTGCGAGTTCTGCGACGAAAGCCAACTGAAGCGGATCCCCAATGCGGATGGGCGTTTCATTGGAGCGAGCCAACGCCGCTGGAGACACTGACGATGCGAGCTGCCGCCGACTTGCGGACGGTGGAAGCATCGCCAGGGTGACGGCGAGCGTGCCGAAGAAGATGGTCTCCGTCAGTCGTCGCCCCGCGCTGAGATCGACCGTGGCCGGCGGTCCATCGGCGGGGTCGTTGATGCCTGCGTTTGAGCAAGACGTCAAGCCGCTGGAATTCGCCCGGCGACCATAGCGGCGGCCTCCATGGTCGCTGGACGGAGAACATCCACTTCGTGCGTCGGGAGCTTCGGCCTTAAGAATATCGGTCGCAGCCTGTCCGAGGCCGAGGTTGCGAGCACCCATTAAAACAATCGAGCCGGCTTTCCCCTTGATCCGGAAACTGAACGCTTATTCGACAAGCCTGTCCGGCGGCGCTTTTGACCGCCCCGATTCGCACCTAACTCAGTTCGCCGCGCCGTTGCGAATCTCGGTCAGTTGCACCGCCGTGTAGATTTTGCCGTTACAGACGAATCTCGTCGGCGTGGCCGACTGTAGCAGCATGCAGTCTTCGACCCTCGGCGACGGTCCCGAGTTCATCAACGGAAACGGATTGCTGGCAGCGCAGCCGGCAATTGACATCGCTGCCAGAAACGCCCCAGCCGCCAGAACTTGTCGGTAAATTCCTTTCTTCAACATTGTCCGCCCATCCACTTACCCTTCCCCTCTTCCGTCCAAATTCTGCGTTTCTTTTCGAAAACATGTTGTGCCGACGATTCAACATCCTGGGACCAGAACCTGTCGGGGTTGAATTCAGCAATTTCCTTGGCAATCGCTTCCATGCTTGAAAACCGTAAAAGCAGTCGACTTTCTGTAGCGAAAGGAACCAACGTCCTGTGCTATGGCAGTGCGAAGGAGGAACAATTAGGCAAGAGAATCATCGTACCGCAGCGATAGGCCGCAAGCATCGCGCTGGATGCCACGCAAAGAGATGGACCGGGCAGGATCGATGCCACGGCGTCCCGCAGGGCAATGCTGACATGATATTAACTCCGGCACGGTCAGGTTTATGAGCGGGCAGATCATCGAGAAAGAAACATGAATTTTTGATGATCACATACAGATGGGATAGCCAAGGCGGACATTATAGCGATATTAAGGCTGAGTCTGGCTTCGGCGATATCTTCTGATCTCGCAATTACTGAACGATCAGACCGGGTTTATCGATATGAGGGAAGCAGTAACGGCCGAAAGATCGCATCCGTTCGGCGCGTGGATAGCGGGCTGGGCACTCGTCGGTGCCGTGGCGGATTACTGGCGCGATGCCTGCGAGCGGTCGACCCTCTTCCTCGATGTGCTCCGTGAACGCGGCAACAACTACCGAGAGCGGAGCAAGCAGGCAGCGCCGCACGTGCTGGACTTCGCCGGCGAGCTCATCATGGACGGGCGAACACTGCCACGCCCCGTCAATTATGGTCTTGTCCGCATCGTGCCGCCCGAGGGTATGCGGATCGATGAGCGCAAGCGTCCGTTCATTATCTTCGACCCGCGCGCTGGCCACGGCCCGGGGATCGGCGGCATGAAACACGAAAGCGAGATCGGCGTGGCGCTGCAAGCGGGTCACTCTTGCTACTTTGTAGGCTTCCTGCCGGCGCCGATGCCCGGACAGACCGTAGGCGACGTCTGCGCCGCCGAGGCGCGCTTCATCGAAGCAGTGATCGCCCGCCATCCTGACGCTGAGGGCAGGCCGGTGCTGATCGGCAATTGCCAGGCGGGATGGCAGATCATGATCACGGCCGCGGTCGCCCCCGACCTGCCGGGGCCGATCATGTTGGCGGGCTCGCCGCTGTCCTACTGGGCGGGCGTGCATGGCCGCAACCCGATGCGCTATCTCGGCGGCCTGCTCGGCGGCACCTGGTTGACGGCGCTGGCGGGTGACCTCGGTCACGGCATCTTCGACGGGGCCAACTTGGTGGCAAATTTCGAGGCGCTGCACCCGGCCAACACTTATTGGAAGAAGGCCTACGACCTCTATTCGAAGGTTGACTCCGAGGCTTCGCGCTTTCTCGAGTTCGAGAAATGGTGGGGCAACCCGGTGTTGCTTAACGCTGAGGAGATGCAGACGATTGCCGACGAACTATTCGTTGGGAACAAGTTGACTTCGGGGGAATTGACGACGCCGCAGGGGCTTCGCATCGATCTGCGCAACATTCGTTCGCCGATCATCGTGTTCTGCTCCAAGGGTGATGACATCACGCCACCCCAGCAGGCGCTGCACTGGATCACTGACCTCTATGAGCACGAGAACGAGATCGTCGCCAACGGCCAGACTATCGTGTACTGCCTGCACCAGACCATCGGTCATCTCGGCATCTTCGTCTCCGGCAAAGTGGCGTCCCGGGAGCATGGCGAGTTCGCGCGCGCGATGGATCTGATCGACATCACACCGCCCGGGCTATATGAAGCCGTGATTGAGGGTCTCGACGACAGCGTTACCAACCTCGATCTCGTGCGTGGTGACTACCTGTTTCAACTGCAGCGACGCACGCTGGACGATATCCGCGCGATCGGGGGCAACGGTGTGGAGGACGATATGCGCTTCGCCACGGTGGCGCGCATTTCGGACATCAATCTCGGCCTGTACCGAAGCACGCTGACGCCGTTCGTGCGGCTGCTGAGCACGGCGCAGAGTGCGGAGCAGGCGCGTCGCTTGCATCCCAACCGCATACGCTTCGAGTTATTTTCGGACGCGAACCCGTTCATGTCCGAAGTTGCCAGGCGGGCAGCGGCGGTGCGCGTGGATCGTCATCCCGCTTCACCCGACAACCCGTTGACCCTGATGGAACGCGCTGTTTCCGACGCGATCGTGCAGAATCTCGAGCTGTGGACACAACTGCGTGACACACTTCAGGAGACGATTTTCCTGACCACCTACGGCTCGCCGTGGTTGCAGGCGCTGGCCGGCCTGGGCGCTAAAACGCCGATGAGTGGCCGACGCATTCAGCGCGACCTCTACCGCGAGGCGACGGCGGCGCGGCTGGCGGACGAGCGCACGCGGCGCATCGATAAGGGCGGGTTGCTGGAAGCCGGGGTGCGGGCGGCGCTCTATGTAAGCATGGCGGAAGGCCGGATTGACGAACGCGCGTACGCTGCTCTGGAGCAGATCGCGGCTGAGCAGCCCAGACGCGGGGTTGGCCTCGCCGGCTTTAAGGAAGTCGTGCGCGATCAGTATATGATGCTGTTGCGTGATGAGGAGCGTGTCATCGCGGCGTTGCCGAACTTGCTGCCGTCCGATCACGCGCCACGAGCGAAGATGCTCGACATCGTCCGTCGCTTGGTCACAGCGCGCGGCGCGCTGCCGCCGGAAGGAGAGCGCCGGTTCGCACGTATTGCGACGATGTTCGACGCCGGCGATACGCCGCGCGCTGCCGGAGACGGCAGGCTGGTGCCAGCGCACACCGCGGGGGATGCCGGTGACCGCTAATCGCTCTCACGAGAAATACGACCGCGTGGTCGCCCTCGCCCGGAAGCTGCCTGCGGTGTCGACCGCCGTCGCGCACCCCTGTGACGAGGTGTCGCTGCAATCCGTCGTCGAGGCGGCGCGCATCGAGCTGATCTCGCCGATCCTTGTAGGTCCCATCGCGAAGGTAAAGGCCGCAGCCGCGAAGGCCGGAATCGACATCTCCGCGTTGCCGCTGGTCGACGCGAAACATAGTCACGACGCAGCGGCGCGGGCCGTGGCGCTAGTGCGCGAAGGCCGAGCCGAGGCGCTGATGAAGGGCAGTCTGCACACGGACGAGTTGATGGCAGCGGTGGTCGCCCGTGACACGGGTATCCGTACCGAGCGGCGCATCAGCCATTGCTTCATCATGGATGTGCCTGGGCACCAGGATGCGCTGATTATCACCGACGCCGCCGTCAACATTGCGCCGACGCTGGAAGATAAGGTTGATATTGTGCAGAACGCGATCGACCTCGCGCATGCCATGCAGTTGCCCGAGGTGCGCGTAGCCATCCTCAGCGCGATGGAGACGGTCAATCCAAGAGTGCCGTCCACGCTGGAGGCCGCAGCGTTGTGCAAAATGGCTGATCGCGGCCAGATCACGGGTGCGCTGCTGGACGGGCCGCTCGCGCTTGACAACGCCATCAGCCCGGAGGCGGCCGAGATCAAGCGCATTGTTTCGCCGGTCGCCGGCCGGGCGAACGTATTGGTGGTGCCGGACTTGCACGCAGGCAACATGCTGGCAAAAAGTCTGTCGTTCCTGGCTGGCGCCGATGCCGCGGGGATCGTACTTGGGGCGCGCGTGCCGATCATCCTGACCAGTCGGGCGGACTCTCAGCTCACTCGACTCGCCTCCTGCGCGGTGGCCTCGATGGTGGCCGCGGCGCGTCGCACCCGGATGGATCAATCAATCGGCTGAGAGGAGTCTGCCTGTGAACGATACGATTAGGCCGGTCCTGGCCGGCCAAAAAGCCTTGGTCGTCGGCATCGCCAATGACCGTTCCATCGCCTACGGCTGTGCCCGCGCATTCCGCGCTGCCGGTGCGGATTTGGCGGTCACCTGGCTGAACGAGAAGGCGCGGCCGCACGTCGAGCCGCTGGCGCAAGAGCTGGGCGCAGCAATCACCGCACCGCTGGATGTGTCGGTGCCCGGCCAGCTTGAAGCGGTTTTTGATGCGGTGCGGGCCCGCTGGGGCCGACTCGACATCCTCGTGCACTCGATCGCATTCGCACCTCAGCACGATCTGGCCGCCGGACTCCTCGACTGCTCGGCCGAAGGCTTCTCCGTGGCGATGGACGTCTCGTGCCACTCCTTCATCCGCATGGCCAAACTGGCCACACCGCTGATGACCGAAGGCGGCACAATGTTCGCGATGAGCTATTACGGCGCCAACCGCGTCGTACCGAACTACAGCGTCATGGGTCCGGTCAAGGCGGCGCTGGAGGCGGCCTGCCGCTACCTCGCCTACGAACTCGGTCCGCGGGGCATCCGCGTGCACGCGATCTCGCCGGGGCCGCTGCGGACGCGCGCCGCGGCCGGGCTTAAGGACTTCGAGGAACTGCTCAACGAGGCAGTGCAGAAGGCGCCAGTGGGCGAGCTGGTTGACATCATGGATGTCGGCTACACCTGTGCTTACCTCGCAACCGACTTCGCGCGACGTGTAACGGGGGGAACGGTCTATGTCGACGGCGGCGCCAACATCGTTGCCTGACCATGGGTAGCCCGGACTGCATCGCCGTTCTTAACGCCGGCTCTTCCAGCATCAAGTTCGCACTACACGATACGCGCGACGAGGCGCTGATAATCCGCGGCCAAATCGAAAGCATTGGCCTGGCCCCACACCTGCAGGTAAGCGACGCAGGCGGGGCGATTATCGCTGAACAGCGGTGGCCAGCCGCGGGGTTTGACCATGCAGCCGCGACCCAGGAAATCCTGCGAGCGACGGTCGCATTGCTGGGGGAGAGACGTGTGATCGCCGTCGGACATCGTGTGGTGCATGGCGGCACGCGGTTCGCTGCGCCAGTGCGCATCGACGATGGCGTGCTAGTCGAATTGGAAGCATTGGTGCCGCTGGCGCCGCTGCATCAGCCGCATAACCTCGCACCGATCCGCGCGCTCGTTGCGCAGGCTCCGCATTTGCCGCAGGTCGCGTGCTTCGACACCGGTTTCCATGCCAATCAGACTCCGGTCGTGCGGTCCTTCGCATTGCCGCGCTCGCTCTGGGCGGAGGGCGTGCAGCGCTACGGCTTTCATGGCCTGTCCTACGAGTACGTTGCAGCCGAGCTGTGCCGAGTCGCGCCTGAGATTGCGGAAGCGCGGGTGATCATCGCGCATCTGGGTAACGGCGCCAGTTTGTGTGGCGTGCACCGCGGGAAGAGCGTGGTCAGCACGATGGGCTTCACCGCG
>JBKQPD010000312.1:0-4902 GCA_052145175.1 Binataceae bacterium (SeqCode)
AACCTCTCCTTTGTCCAGGGAGAGGTCGCCACGGTGAGGCGTTTCGCCGAAGCCGTGGCGGGTGAGGGCACACGGAGTTCCCACCAAGTAGGCGACGGCACAAAAATTCACAAACTCTCAGAATGACTTGAAGAGGTTCGGTTTCGCTATCCATACGCCCAGATTATCAAATTAGCAAAAGAGGGGCGAAATGTTATCAACAACATGATATATGGTTATCAACAGATATATAAACACAA
The DNA here is from genome assembly GCA_052145175.1 of Binataceae bacterium (SeqCode). Classification (GTDB taxonomy): domain Bacteria; phylum Desulfobacterota; class Binatia; order Binatales; family Binataceae; genus JAJPHI01. The sequence goes on from JBKQPD010000312.1 coordinate 240, forward strand.
TATGTTGGGGTTCCACCTTGACAACCTCACCAGACCGCAATATTTCTATTGACAACTGGAATCATCTGAAGACTGATGCAGGCGCGACTACACGCCGATTGACATTAGCGTGCTTCGCTAGCAGCGGCTGGGCGGCGGATGGACCGGATAACGGGGACCCGAGATGCATAGCGCAGAAAATTCGGAGATCGCGAAAGGTGAAGCGCGGCGCGGTGTACCGCTCCAACGCTTCTTTACCCGCCCGGGCGTCGACCCGCTATCGATGGTCGATTGGGAACTGCGCTCCGCCCTGATCTCCGGCGAGGACGGCCATGTCGTTTTCGAGCAGCGCGACGTCGAAGTGCCGCGGATGTGGTCGCAGACCGCGACCAACGTCGTCGTCTCGAAGTATTTCCGTGGACCGCTCAACGACCCCCGGCGCGAGACCAGTGTCCGCCAACTGATCGGCCGGGTCGTCGATACCGTAACGAGTTGGGGCAAGCATCAGCAATATTTTGTCGCCGACGCCGACGCCGAGACCTTCAAGGCCGAGCTGACCTGGCTGCTGGTCAACCAGATGGCCTCCTTCAACAGCCCGGTCTACTTCAACGTCGGAATCGAGGCGAAGCCCCAGTGCTCCGCGTGCTTCATCCTCAAGGTCGAGGACAGCATGGAATCGATTCTGAGCTGGTACCGCAACGAAGGGATGATCTTCAAAGGCGGGTCGGGCGCGGGCGTGAATCTTTCGGCGCTGCGCTCCTGCCGCGAACGGCTTTCTTCGGGCGGCACCGCGTCGGGTCCGCTCTCCTTCATGAAGGCCGCCGACGCCTCCGCGGGCGTGATCAAGTCGGGGGGCAAAACGCGCCGCGCGGCCAAGATGGTCGTGCTCAACGTCGACCATCCGGATATCACCAAATTCATCACCTGCAAGCAGGACGAGGAGAAGAAGGCCTGGGCGTTGATCGACGCCGGCTACGACGCCTCGCTCGACGGCGACGCCTACGGTTCGGTCTTCTTTCAGAACGCCAACAATTCGGTGCGCGTGACCGACGATTTCATGCGCGCGGTGATCAACGACGGCGAATGGCAGACCCATTTCGTCAAGGGCGGCGAGGTCGCCGAGATCTACCGCGCTCGTGACCTGCTCCGCATGATGGCCGAGGCGGCGTGGGCCTGCGGCGACCCCGGGATGCAGTTCGACACGACGATCAACGGCTGGCACACCTGTCCGAACACCGGCCGGATCAATGCGTCGAACCCGTGCAGCGAGTACATGCATCTGGACAACTCGGCCTGCAACCTGGCGTCGTTGAACCTGCTCAAGTTTGTCGACGAGCGCGGCGACTTCGACGTCAAGGCGTTCCGCCACGCGGTCGACGTGTTGATCACGGCGCAGGATATCGTCGTCGATAATTCGTCGTATCCGACCCCGGAGATCGCCAACAACGCCCATCTGTTCCGCGAGCTCGGCTTGGGCTACGCGAATCTCGGCGCCACACTGATGGCGCTCGGGATGCCCTACGATTCCGATCAGGGGCGCAGTTACGCGGCCGCGATCACCGCCCTGATGACCGGTGAAGGCTATCTGCAGTCGGCGCGAATCGCCGCCACGCTCGGTCCGTATGAAGGTTACGCCGTGAATCGCGAACCGATGCTCAAAGTGATCGAGCGCCATCGCGGCGCGGCACGCGAGCAACTCAAACCGGAATTCGTACCGCTCGAGATGTTGCACGCGGCCCGCGAAGTGTGGGACGAAGCGGCGCGGCTCGGGCAGAGCGCCGGCTATCGCAATTCGCAGGCTACGGTGATCGCGCCGACCGGCACGATCGCCTTCATGATGGACTGCGATACCACCGGGATCGAGCCCGATATCGCGCTGGTCAAGTACAAGAAGCTGGTTGGCGGCGGGATGCTCAAGATCGTCAACCAGACCGTGCCGCGCGCGCTCAAGCGCCTCGGCTACGATTCGCGCGAGATCCAGGAGATCGTCGAATATCTCGACGAGCACGAGACGATCGAGGGCGCGCCCCATCTGGCCGACGCGCATCTGGCGGTCTTCGATTGCGCCTTCAAGCCGCGCGCCGGTTCCCGCACGATTCACTACCAGGGCCATCTCAAGATGATGGGCGCGGTGCAGCCGTTCATCTCGGGCGCCATCTCGAAGACGATCAACATGCCCGCCGAAGTGACGGTCGACGAGGTCGCCGAATCCTATATCACCGCCTGGAAGCTCGGGCTGAAGGCGGTCGCGATCTATCGCGACGGGTCGAAGCGCACGCAGCCGCTCAATACCAGTAAAAGCGCTTCACGCGCGGCCGAGGATAGCGCGCAGGCGGCGGTGGCTACTGCCCTCGCGGCGTCGCCCCTCGGCGAGCCCCGTCGCCGCAAGCTCGCCGACGAACGCCGATCGATTACCCACAAGTTCGATATCGCCGGCCACGAAGGCTATATCACGGTCGGCATGTACGAGGATGGCACCCCGGGCGAAATTTTCGTCTCGATGTCGAAGCAGGGCTCGACCATCTCGGGCCTGATGGATACGTTCGCGACCGCGATCTCCTACGCGCTGCAATACGGCGTGCCGCTGCAGTTCCTGGTCGACAAATTCGCGCACATGCGCTTCGAGCCCTCGGGCTTTACCAAGAATCCGCAAATTCCCTATGCGAAATCGATCGTCGATTACCTGTTCCGCTGGCTCGCGTCGAAATTCCTCGACGAGCAGGCGCGCAACGAAGTCGGCGTGATCAGTCCCGCGCTCCCCGGCCAGCCGGAGAGCAGGAACGAGAATGCCCCGAAGCTCGCGCTGGTGCCGCCGCGCGCCAGCGCCGAAATGACGGAGGGAAAAGACAGCTCGATGCGTCAGGCGTTTATCAATCAGGCCGACGCGCCGCCCTGTCCGGATTGCGGATGCATCATGGTGCGCAATGGCACTTGCTACAAGTGCATGAATTGTGGCGCGACCAGTGGATGTTCGTGAGGAAGGATGCGGGCGATGTCGCATGCGGCGACTAAATGCTGCGTCAAAAGGGGGATGATGAGGATGGAAACGAACGAGGAGTCACGGCGCCAGCTTTACGAATCGCGCGACTTTATCCAGCTTGCGCGTCTCGGTCATGAGCTGAGCGACGCAGGGGTTGAAGTCGAGCCGGATTTCATCGCGGCGCCAGACGAAGTGGAACGGGGCCGAGCGGGCGAGTATGCGAGCGGCGGCGAGAAAGAAGTAGAAGCGCGCTTTTGCTGCCGGTTCTGCGGCGACGAGGTTCGCTTCCGTGATCTGGCGTGGGGTCTGGCGCCGCAGCCGCTCTGGGTGGTCGCGGAGATATCCGGGGGCGATCCCAACGAGGATTGCCGGGCGCGTCGCGCACGCCGGCTGGAGCATAGACGGGTACTCCAGACGAAGTTGCTCGCGCGCTGGAAACGGCTCAGCTGGACGGCCACGAGCCGGGGGCATTTCAACTGAGTTAAGGAGGCGGGCTTATGGCTGCTTCGTATGTACGATTTACCGAAGCCCGCCAAAAGCTGGTGAGCTGTCGGGATTTCGTCCGCCTGCGGGAGGCGCGTCATCAACTTGCGGACGGCGTCGTGTTGACCTCGGTCAGCGACGTGCCCTTTGAGATGAGTTTCAAGTGTACGCAGTGCGCGGAAGTGTTCTGGTTCGAGAATCTGTCGTGGCGCGAGGGCGGCTTCGCCGATTGGCGGCTGACACCAGGCGGAGTGGAACGGAGCCGAGCAGGCGAGTCTGCGAGCTGCGTTAAGGAATTAGAAAATCACGCGTGCGTTCCGCCGGCGACAATATGGATCGGGCCTGACTACGCACTACGGATGCATCCGTAACGAAGATAATACCAGGGCCTCGGAAAGACTCAGGCTGACGGACGGTGTGGTGGTTTAAGGGGTGGCGGGCGGCGAGGTGGATGCCCAGTTTGCGGTGGAGGAGACGCGAGCGGCGCGCGGTGCGGTTTAGGGATGCTGATGGGGCATCGAGGGAAGTCTTTCCGGGGCCACCCCTTTAATCGAACAGCGGGTGGATGATTCGCCTGCAGAGTGTGGCGGTTGCGGGGCGGATGGGGGACAGCAGGGGGCCGGGAGCAATCCCGGCCCTCTAAATTTTAGGTCAGGCGAATTCTCGGAGTGAACAGAAGTGCTTCGAAGTTGGTGCGAAAACGGTGAAGATTAAGATCTTCCCAAACTAACGGCGGAGGTGCAGGCTGCTTAGCGAAACCAACTATCGATTAGTCGGCAAGAAGGTTTAAGACTATGGCAACTCCCTCGACAACAGAAAAAACTCTTTACGCGCGACTCGGAGGCTATGATGCCATCGCCGCTCTGGTCGACGAGTTCCTTGAAACTCTCTCATCCGATCCCCAAATGGCGCGTTTCTCGGCCGGGATGAATCTCGATAGGCGCAAGCGTAACCGTCAGCTCACGCTTGACTATCTCTGTGCGGCAACGGGTGGCCCGACGCTTTATCTGGGCCAGGATATGAAGACCGCGCATGCGGGTCTCGGAATCAGCGCGAACGACTGGAACCTTGCGCTGGATCATGTTCAGCGTGCGCTAGCGAAGTTCAAGATACCGGACAAAGAGGGTAAGGAACTGCTGGCCGTGATCTCCAACCTCTCTGACCAAATAGTCGAGCCCTAGATGAAAGGAAGTTCTGTCATCCTGAGCCGGCGAGCAACGC
>JBKQPD010000313.1:0-33881 GCA_052145175.1 Binataceae bacterium (SeqCode)
GCGGCGATCAATCGCCGCGCCCCTGCCGATTAGTTACAGAGTTGGTATTCGCTAGCGGCCGGCGGCGGCGCTGGCGACCGTCGGCGAAGTTCCCGATTGGATATGCGGCAGCACTTCGGCGGCGAACAGCTTCATGCTCCGCTCGGCTTCTTCCACCGGCATCCCGCCGTACTTGAAGATGCCGACGAATTCCGCCGCGTTCATCGTGCTCGCGATCGTGCGCAGCGTCTCAACGCATCGCTCGGGGGTGCCGTAGCATTGCGTCTTGGTGAACATCTCGCGGAAAGCCCCCGGCGTATTCTTGCCGGCCTCGGCCATCTTCACATGATACTCATAGCCTTTGACGGCGCGGAAATGTTCGGGCTCGTCGTACTCATAATGGCGGAGCGCGGTATCCGCGTAATTACCCATATACATCTGCGCGCCCTTGTCCGCCGCCTGATCGGTGGTGGCGCAATAGATGAAAGCGACCACGATCGGTTTCTTGGCGATCTGGCCGCACTTCGCACAGGACTCGTTGAAATGTTCGTAATCCGCGCGATGCTCCGCCCAGGCCTTCTGCGGAATCACCAGCATCCCCATCCCCTGCTTGGCCATGATATCGCCGGTCTCGGGTGAGACGATCGCGCCATAGAAGCGATCGGTCAGGTCCCGGCGGCGCGGCTGCGGCCGGATGCTCATATCGGGAATCTGGTTGAATTTGCCCGCGTAGGAAAAGCGCTCCTGCGTGAGCGCGAGGCGAACGATCTCGGCGGCCTCGACAAAGCGGTCGCGCGACTCGCTCATCGAAACACGGAAGCCGTCGTACTCGATCCGGCCGGAACCGCGGCCAAAGCCGAGCGAGAGTTCACGATCGCCGGTATACAGATCCAGCATCGCAATCTGCTCGGCCACCCGCACCGGGTCGTGCCACGGGAGTACGACGACCATCGAGCCGAAGCCCACACGTTTCGTGCGGCCGGCCATATAGGTGAGGAACTGCAATACGTCGGGAATCATCGTATAGGGCGAGAAATGATGTTCGACGCCCCAAATCGAATCAAAGCCCAGCGGCTCGACCATATCGGCGAGCTTGAGGTCTTCCTGGTAGACTTCCCAGTCAGGCTTCTGGGCGCGGAAGTAATTCTGGAAAAAAGAACGACGCTCCAACTTTCATCGAATACCCTCCTCGGGCAAATTTGTGTGACCTTCCGTCCAGTCCACGATCGATTATGCGACCGTACCGGTCCTTCAGGTCGTATGAGATCAACTCACGTCTCTCCTAGATACTCGGAGGCCGCGAGTTTGTCCAAGGCTGTCAGAACGGATAGTTGATGCCTGAAAAGACCGCGGCGCCCTCGCCCCCCCAGCCGATATCGACGTAGCCCACGACGAAGGGCTCGGCGATCGCGCGGAACCCAACCCCGCCGACCGGATGGAGATCGGTCACGGGGTCTTCCGACATGTGGTGGAACACACGGCCGGCCTCGGCGAAGGGCGCGATCTCGGCGATACCGTGCGTGCCGAAGACGTCGGCTTCGTACACGCGGGTGCGGAACTCGACGTTGGTCACCGCCAGATTATCGTCGGTGAAGCGGCCCACCCCATAACCGCGCAGCGTTTGCTGATCGTAGAGCAGACTCTCGTCGCCCCCCAACCGCGCCATCGACCAAAAGGGTGTCTCGTTACCCGCCGGGGTGTATTGCAGGTAAACGTGCATGGCGATCGTCAAACGCTTCTCCGGAATCAAGTTCGGAGTCCAATAGTGGCGCAGGTCCCCGCCGAAGCGGTTGTAGGAGACCGAACTCATGAAGCGGCGATCGGCGATCCCGGCGTAGATCAAGGCGAGCCCGCCGGCCCGCGGAATATCGATCGCGTCGCGCGTATCGTAGCTGGCGCGGACTTCGTTGTAGACCTCGCTGCCCCCGTTGATCCCTTTGACGGTGGGATAGACCGTCAGCGTTTGCGGGATCGAGTTGAAAGCGCCATTCGCGATCCGCACGTAGCGCGGCCGGAAGACCAGCGCGAGCTGGAGGTTCTTGCTGATGTTCCAGCCGAAGAGCGCGCGGACATAGACCTGCTTGGTCTCGTAATTAGTTTCGCCACCCAGGCGCGAGTCATTTCCGAGGCCGAAGAAGCGTTCCGTCGGATCGTGCTCGAAGAAGATCCGGCCGTCGAACGACCACCACTGCTCGTGCGTGCGTCCGGTCGAAAAATTCAGATCCGCCTGCCGCTGGAGATTCCGGTGCGCCTCCGCCAGCACGTACCACTGCGTGTTCTCCGAGGGATAGGAAAAAAAGCGCACCGCACCGCCAACGCCAAGGTCGGTGTTGTTATTGAAGTCGGGCGCGAAGATATTCTGGATTTCGTTCTGCTGATCCTTGAAGAGGAAAGCGAACAGCGCGCCATAAGTGACGCCGCCATTCGGGTCCGTCGCGACCTCAGGAATCGGAATCAGCGTGAACGGCCATTGCGTCGGATTGAACGGCTGCGGCCACGTATTGGGCTCCAGAAGGCTGAATGCCGCCGCCGGTAGCGCGGAGCACACGACGAACGCGATTAACAGCAGGCTGCGGAGCACCCGTCTCATCAATTGAATCCATGCATTGGCGTATGTTTCGCGCCCCACCCACGCGCGCGGGACAAGGCTTAGCAGACTTGCAGGCCCCGGTTCCAGTACCAACCGGCTCTCCCAGCCGTTGGGGGGAACGCATCGCGGCCGCGCCGACGACCGTCGGTCGCAGGCCGGTTTTCGCTGATCGACAAAATATGTCAGGATTCAGCCAATCCAAAGCGGCGCAAATGCCCGGTATGCGGCCACAGCCTTCTGGGCGTGGCACCCCCGTGGTATCCGCGACCGCACGGAAGCTCCAAGGAGGACTGGCGATGGCCAAGGCGGACGGCGGTGAACTGGTCGCGCGGATCATGCGGGAAAATCGCGCGCGTTACTGTTTCGCGATCAACGGCGGACATCTTTTCCCGATTCTCGCGCAACTGCGCAGTCACGAAATCAAACTGATTCATATGCGTCACGAGCAGGCGACCGCTTACGCGGCCGACGCCTACGCCCGCATGACCGGGGAGCCGGGTATCTGCATGGTCACGGCCGGCTGCGGCCTGACCAACGCGGTCACGGGCCTGAGTCTCGCCGCGATGACCAACAGCGCAGTGGTCTGCGTCTCGGGACAGCATCCCAACACCGAAGACCATCAGGGTTCCTTCCAGGAGGCCTACGGCTCGGACATCCTGCGCAGCTTCGCGAAGTACACCAAACGCGTGACCGACTGGAGCACGATCGAGTTCGACATGCGGCTCGCCTTCCGCGAGGCGATGGCCCCGCCGCAGGGCGTCGCGCTGGTCGAGATTCCGCAGAACATCCTCTATGCCGGCGGCGAAGACGCCAAGCAGAAGAGCGGCGGGCAGGTCTTCAATCTCGACGATACCCGCTCGGCTGGCGACCCGGCCAAGATCGACAAGGCGGTCGAGATGCTGCATTCAGCGGAGCGTCCGCTGATCGCCGGCGGCGACGGGCTGTTCTGGTCACAGGCCGCGCCGGAACTTAAAGAATTCGTTGAACTTACCGGAATCCCGGTTTACGCGCGCCGCGCCGGTCAGGGCTCGGTCTCCGAAGAGCATCCGCTGGCAATTCGTGGCGCCTTCAAGAAGCCTTTCACTGGCCGCGCCGACGTCGTGCTGACGCTGGGCTTCCGCTTTTGGAGCGGCGAGCATTTTGGCAGGATGCCGACCTGGAACGATAAGGCCAAGTACATTCAGGTCGACCCGACCGCCAGCCGCATCGGCTGGCAGGTGCCGGCCGAAATCCCGGTGGTCGGCGACCCGAAGCTGGTGCTCCGCCAGATGATCAACCGAATCAAGGAGGCGAAGCTGGATTTCTCGAAGAATCGCAACTCGGCGTGGATCAAGGAGCTGGCCGAGGTACGCGCCAACTTCGAGCGGCAGGTCGCGGAAAACGCCAAGCCGTTCGCGAACAATCGGCCGATTCACCCGGCCCGCCTGACCCGCGACCTGGTTTCGGTGCTCGACAAGAATGCCACCGTCGTAATCGACAGCTTCACGTTGTCCGGCTGGATGTCGCAGAACTTCACCTGCCGCTTCCCCGGTTCGGTGATCGATGCCGGTCCGCTGGCGCCGGTCGGCCACGGGTTCGGCATGGGGATCGGCGTGCAGCTCGCCCGTCCGGGCGCGCAGGTGGCGCTGGTCATGGGCGACGGCGGCCTGGGTATCGGTGGCTGGGACATGGAGACCGCCGCGCGCTACAAGCTGCCCATCGTCTGCGTGCTGTGGAACAACAGCTCGTGGGGACCGAGTTTCGAGGCAATGCCGATGCTGAAGGATCGCACCGATCCCTTCAACATGCTGCAGGACATCCGTTACGACAAGATCTTCGAGGAGATGGGCTGTCACGGCGAGCACGTGACCAATCCCGACGATATTAAGCCCGCGCTCGAGCGCGCCTTCAACTCCGGCAAACCAGCGGTGGTCAGTGTGGTGGGCGACAAGACCGTCGGCCATCCGACACTGGGCGGCAATCTGTTGGGCTCGACCGGCTCGAACTGAGGCGACTGGAGAATTCGCGCGGAGGTACTTGGCGCGGATCGAGACTCCACCGGCGGGGCGTGCATGGCACGTCCCGCCTTTTATTTCCGCGTCAGTGCGATTCAACTATTCCGTAATGTCAGGATTCAACCCGTGATTGTTTTTAGTTCAGCGGTTCAGCGCGCGCACCTCGACCAGCCGGAAACGCTTGAGCAGTCGCGGATAGCACGCCTCCAGCCGCGGGCGGGATTCAGCCGGCAGTTCGGTCGAAGCGATCAATAGCGGCTCCGGACCACAGCGCATCTGCCAATGACGCGACGGATCGAGCGTCGCGTCGGCGCTAACGAGTCGCGGATGCGCGGACGGCGGCAGATAGTATTTGAGCACCAGCAACGGCTCCTCCGGCGGCATCACGGCAATCTGTCCGCCGGCTGGCGCCGCCTGAATCGCGAAGCGCGCCGCCTCACGCCACTGGACGTCCTCGGGCGTACGCCAATGATGATGCACGTGGACGAGCGATTGGACGACCACGATCGCCGCGATCAGATAACGCAGCGGGACCTTGGAGATCGACGCCAGTCCGACCGCTGTCAGCGCCAGATAACCCGCGAGACCGATCAGCACGTACCGCTCGACCATCATCGGCGTGATTACGTAGGAAACCAGCTCCAGCAACGCGAACGGCGCCAGCACCCAGCACAGGATGAAACCGATCGCGCGGCCCTGCCGTCGCGCGCGCCAGACAGCGAAGATCGCCAGGAGCAGCATCGGCCAGAACGCAGCGTTGCCGGTCATCACCTGCAGCGCACGGAAAGGCCACCACGGCGGACGAGGCTCGATCGAATTCCAAATGCCGGCATGCAGCCCGCTCAATGCACCATGGGCGTCGCTGATTCCGATCGGTAAGTACAGCCCCACTGCGAGTATCAGCGCCGCCGCGGGTCGCCATACCGACAACTCTGGTCCACCAGTATCAGCATCGATCTGCCGGCCGAGCGACACCCACAAGTAAGCCAGCCAGAGCGCCTCCGCCATGAAAAGCAACAACGACGTGAAGTTTGCGGCCACGGCAAGGTCGGTACACAGCGCGGCGCCGATGACGGTTCCGACTTCGGGTTGGCGATGCGTGCGCGCAAAGGCCCATAGTTGACCAAACACCGCGAAGAGCATCAGCGTATACATGCGAGCGGTCCGGTCGATCGTGACCATCTGCAAGTTGCAGGCGTAGAGCAGCGCCGCGAAGGCGGCGGCGCTCGATGCGAGTTCGGGATGGCGACCGTCGTCGAAAACGCGGAAAATCTCGCGCACCGCGGCAAAAATCAGCAGGATCGCGAGCGTCCCCAACAGCGCGGAGAGCGATCGCATCGGACCCACCGCGTCGCCGAATGCACCGATCCAAAGATGGAGCACGAGATCGTAGACGCCGGACTTGCCGGGATCGAGTTGCTTGCTGGCAAAGAAAACGCCGCGTAGATCGGGGGCGGCGGCCGCCGTCCAGGCTGCCGCTTCGCCGCGGCTCATCTCGTCCGCGCCGAGCCGATAAAAGCGCAGCCCCGCACCGACGATGGCGGCAAGGATCAGGATCGCCAGCTTGGCGCGCCGGGCCGCGTCCGGCGCGACGTAAGCATTCGCAGGTGTCGTTTCGGTGCGGTCTATCATCGTAGCCATCGCAACTCCCTCAGCCGCGCGGCAAGTTAGCACAAATCGGCATACGTCCGAACTTGAGGCGCGGCAGCGACTCGAGGGCGTCCGGCCTTCTCGCAGTCGTCGCACGAATCGGCTACGAAGTGGAAGGTGCGTTCACAACGGCTGTCTCCGGCAACTTTGTTCGGTGCCGCGATTTTCGGCACCCTGATGACGGCTGGATGCCGCGTGCGTGATGGCGTCACGACCCTGACCTGTCCTGCGGGCGATACCTTGGTAGGCGCGCCGCCACCCCGCGGCTCCGAGCTCTACTGTCAAAAGACGACGGCGGGCAAAGCTGTCAAGGACGGTCCCTTCGTGGTTTACACCGATGGCGGCGGCAAACTGATCGAGGGAAATTATCGCGACGGGATACAGGAAGGCCGATGGACGACCTGGTATGAAAACGGCCAGCGCTCGGCGATCGATCATTTTCACAACGACCTGCAAGACGGGCTGCACACCAGCTGGTACGCCAACGGACAGAAGGCCATCGAGGGTAATTACCGGGCCGGGAAACGTGAGGGGGTATGGACGCGATGGGATCCGAGTGGTCTCACGAGCCGCCAGCAGACCTGGCGGGACGACCGAATCGTACCCTGAACTCTATGGCCCGTCGGCCGCGTTCACCGCGCTCAGCGTTACCCCGTCAACCGCGATCGCCGGAACGAAGTAGGCCTCCGGGGCGCCCCACACGATAGCCGGCGCGGATTTTTTGCCAACCGCGAGCGGCCGCGTAAAAATCTGGTCGATATGCGCATTGATCCGCAGGCAGTTGGGCGCGAGCGGCGCGGCCAGCTTGCCGTCGCGAATCAGGTAGGAATCGCCGCTGACCGTGCAGGTGAAATCGCCCGCACGCTGTCCGTTGATCGGATACGTGTACCAGACGCGGCCGACATAGATACCGTTACCGACCTTCGCGATCAGCTCCTTTTCGTCCACACCGCCGCTCGTCTTCATGATCACGTTGGTGCCGGTGGTGCCGGGATGAGAATCAAACCGGCGCGCGCCGCCTTCGCCCAGCCGGTAAGCGTTGGCCGGTGGAAAATCGAGCCCGTCAAGCGCGGCCGCCGCACCGAGTTTCGCCGCACGATGCTCGTCGGTGAGGAGACGATTGCGATCGTAGTAGCTCGACAGCAGCCCCACCAGACGGCCGTCCCGAATCAGTTCGGTCGGCGTAGCCGGGATACCCTCGCAGGTAATCCGGCGCCGGACCGGACCGTTTTTCGCTTGCGGGTCGTCAATCAGCGTCATATGGGGATCCATAACCCCGGTCTGGAAACGGCCCTGATAGGCGGAATTGGCGGCGTGAAAAGCCCCCGTCGTCAAGGAGCCGATTACAATGTAGTTAATGATTTCGGCGATTGGCTGGGGGCCAAACACCATGCGAAAAACTCCGCCCGCGGGACGCTCGCCGTGACGCAATTCGAGCGCCCGCACCACCGCCTCGCGGCCGAGCCGCGCCGCCGCCCGCTCCAGCTCCGCGATCGAGCCTCCGATCGCCGTCGCGGTCCCCTTCGCTTCGAGGGATTCGACCAGGGTCGTCACGGAGGAGAAGAAATAGGCCGTCTCGTCGGTCCGCACCTCCGGGAGGGCTGAACCCGCGATCGCGATACGGTCGCGAATCAGCGACAAGTCGCCGCCAATGATGAGCCCGGGGTGGGCGAGCTTGAGGGGCGCGCGCTTGTTGAACGTCGTGATCGCGTCCCCGAGGATCGCCCAAGCCCCGCGCGCGAGATGGGCGTCGCCGGCCTTGAGCAGATCGCTCGCCTCGCCCGCGTCCGCGGCGAGCTTGCCCGTCGCGGCGGGCAAGCCGGGAAAATGCGGATCCACCACCAGCGCGCCGCGCGCCCGCTCAAGGGCCTCGCGCACGGCGGCCGGACCCAGGTCGCCGGCGATCGCGGCAAAACCATGCTCGTGCGGATCGCGCGCCATCACAATCCGGAGGGCAAAGCCGGCGGCGTCCAGCGACTTGAACTCCTCGACGCCGTGCGACGGAATATCGGACGTATAGTTCAGGCGGGCGACGCGGTGCTCGGCGTTCGAGCAGTAAATCTCGTGCGCGGCGATATCCTTCTCGCGCGCGACGCGCGCGGAGGCTTCACGCGCGAACTTTTTCAATTCCTGGAGCGTTTGCATGGTTTCACTCAGTCACTTTAGGTACAATTCGTAGCGGCTCAGCCGCCGCCCAACCAGGCGCGTGAGCGCAACGTCGGTCCGCCGTTCCCCATCCGCTTGACCTGCATCGGCTGCCCCTTGCCACAGTTGGGAATTGCGAACAGCCGCAGGTCGTTGCCGACCGCGTCGACATTCATGAAAAAGCGCTTCGAATCGCTGATCACGCTGCCGGCGCGATAGAGGCGGCCCAGCCGGCCGTTTTCGATTTCATAGACGCGGCGGGCCGAGATCCGGAAATTCTCGCGCGATTCCGCGATCGAGGGAATCTGGTTGCCGCACACGTAGTAGCCGTGCTCGACCTCCGCGAGGATCGCGGCGGGCTCGCTCTCCCCCGGCATAAAAAAGGTATTCGACATCCTGATCAGCGGCATATGCCAGGCTTCGCTCGCGCGCGACGAGCCGTTGGGCTCGACCTCCAACGCAGCCGCGGTCGCCCGGGAATTCAGAAAGCCGCGGAACACGCCCGCTTCGATATGCACCTTGCGCCGCCCCGGCGTCCCCTCGTGGTCGTAAAGGTAATGGCCGTAACCTTCAAGGGTCGGGTCACTGCAGGCCCACAGGAGGCGCGAGCCGACCGGACGCCCAAGCTCACTGTGTTTTAACGATTGCAACAGCCAGCTCCGACCGGCATAGGCCGCTTCCATTTTCAGCGCGCGATCGGCCTCGCACGGATGGCCGATAATCTCGTGCGCGACCAGCGCGTTGAAATGCGGATCGGTGACCACGGTGACTTCACGATCAGGCGGCTTCAGTGCGGGTGCCGCCGCCAGTTCGCGCGCCTCCATCCCGAGTTCGAGCGCGAAAGTATGCAGGTCGGGATTCGGCGCGAGCTCGTCGCGCCAGCCTTCGCTCAGACACTCGAAACCGCGTTGCTGACCAATCACGTCCCAGGTTTCCTGATGGCCATCGGCGGTCTGCGCCACCACGTAACAATCCCCCTGCGCGAACGCGCAGCCCTGTGCGATCAGGGCTCCGGCGCTGTTGACAAAAAGTTCGTGACGCAACTCGGCTTGCGCCGCGACCACGTTGAACGCCATCTCGCTGCCCAGACCGTTGATCGCGGCGGAAGACTCGACACAGGTCTTCTGCAACTCGTCCCGCATCAGCCCGCGCGGATCGTCGCGGAAGATTGCCGCACCATCGTGGCGTTCGGTCGAAGGCGCCACGGACCCGAGCATCGCGAGACTCGCGGCATTCCCGCCGAGCAGCTTGATCGTCGCGGCGCGCTCCCGCCAATCCGCGCGTGCCCGCTCGCTCGCGTCGTCGAGCGCCCGGTTGAGCGCCGCTGTCAGTTTGGTCTTGCTGAGCGCGAGGCGTCCGACCTCGACTCCGCTGAAGCCCTGCCCAACGATCCCGTCGCGCCCGCCACCATGAACCCTGACGCCCAGGGCCGCGCTCTCGGTCACCGCGCCGTCGCGTGGCGCGCCGTCCTGCGCCGCCGCGGAACGATTGAAGACCACCTCGAAACGCATCTCCGCGTAGGTCGCCCCGCGACGGGTCGCGACGAAACGCCGCAGCACGGCGGGCGCCGCATCCTTGAGAAACTCGATCGCCGCGAAGATGTCAGCCATCGCTCACCCGCCTGCTTGCACCCACTCGGCCTACTCGACCGTCACCGGTATGCGTATATCGAATTCTGAGGCAATCGCAACGCCGTTGCGGGTCGCGGGCGCGAAGCGCCATTGCTTGAGCGTCTCGAGCAGCAAGGCGTTGAGCTGCGGATTCATCGTGGGTTGCGTGAGCGTCACCTGCAGATGGCCATCGTAGCCGACCTCGAAGTGCGCAATCGCGACCGCCACCATCGCGTTTTCGCGCAGTTCGTCGGGAATTTCCGGCGCCGGCGCGTATATCGCCCGCGCGCCTGAGCTGTCGTTGCCCGTCCCCACGCCACCGGCGGATCCTTGGGCGGTGCCGCTGCCGGCGTTCGACGTTGACGAGGGCGCGCTGGTCGCAGGCGCGCTCGCGGGGACGCTCTTGGCCGTACCCTCGGCGGAGGCGGGCACGGGTGGAGCAATCGGATGCTTCGGCACGTGACGCGGGACCACATGCGGCGGAGCCTGATGGACCACCGGCTTGGGCGCGACCGGAGCATGCGCGGGAGCGGGGCTGCTTTGCAGACCGGCGGGGGCCGGGATTTCGACGATGCGCGCTTCGACCGCGTTGATCTGCGGTGGCGGCGCCGCGGTCTGGCTCAGCAGATGCGCAAAGACGGCGAGCAGGCCCAGCCATAGCGCCAGGGCCAGCGGAGCGATCCAGGTGAGCCGCCAATTGTCGTCCAGCCAGGGCGAGCCCGAGAGTTGCGCCGCCTGATTCATTCGTGTTTGACCGCGATTAGAAAATGATCGACGCCCGCGCGGCGCGCTTGCAGCATCGCTTCGACCACGACCCCTTCAGCCGCCGCGCTGTCGGCGTTGATCACCACACCGTGGTCCTGCGGGTCGAGCATCGGCTTCAACACAAAAGCCATAGTCTCCAGCGTCGCGGGGGTTTTATCGAGATAGATTTTGCCGTCGTGCGTCACCGTAACGGTCACCGGCTCCTTGTGCTGGAGATTCGGCGCGTCGCCCTGCGGCAGATTGACCGTGATCGAATTCAGACTTTGCATCGAGAGGGACGCCAGCATGAATGTGACCAGCAGGAAGAACATCACGTCGATCATCGGGATGATCTCGATCCGCCCGCGCCTATAACTGCGCGACTTGCGCAGCTTCATCGCGCGACCCGGCCTTCGCGCGACGCCAGCGCGGCCAGCGGCGCGGCCGGGCGATCCTCGCGACTACCCTCGTCGAGCCTGATGTGATCGACCAGCTTCGAGCCGAGCTGCTCCATCCCGTCCAGCGCGTGCGACTGGATTCGCGA
This sequence comes from Binataceae bacterium (SeqCode), assembly GCA_052145175.1. Classification (GTDB taxonomy): domain Bacteria; phylum Desulfobacterota; class Binatia; order Binatales; family Binataceae; genus JAJPHI01. The sequence continues at coordinate 11,257 of JBKQPD010000313.1, forward strand.
GAAGAGGTTGAAACCGAATAGCGCCAGAATCGCGATCAGCAGACCGAGCGCGGTCGCGATCAGCGCCTGAGCCACCCCGGCCGTCACCTGCGTGGGCGCGACCAGGCCGGCGCCGCCAATGATCTTGAACGACTGCATCATGCCGGTAATCGTCCCGAGCAGCCCGAGCAGTGGCGCGGCGGTAACGATCGTCTCGAGGATCCAGAGTCCGCGGCCGAGCGACTTTTCGATACTGGTGGCCTCGTCCTCGGCCCGCGATTCGACCCACCACGCGGGCTGCTCGCGGTTTTTGGCGATCACCGCAATAAAGCGGCGATAGGCGTTGACCGGCTTAAGCGTCGCCAGCGTGCGATCCAGATCCGCCCAGCTGAAGCCGTATGTTTCGACCAATTCGAAAAGCGCAGACGGCATCCGGAGCATCCGGGCGTAGGCCACTGCGCGGTCGAGGATGATCATCAGCGCGATGACGCCGAGAAGGAGCAGCGGGTAGACCATCGGTCCGCCGTCGCGCAACGCGCTCCAGGCGGTAATCAGTTCCTGCATTTATAAAACCTCATAAGCATGAATATCGCGTCTACCTGGTGGACCCGTTACCCGACCCGAAGAACGGAATTTCCCATTTGAGCCCGCCGTAAAAGCTCCGGCGCGGGCCAAACTGCGGGGCAAATACACCGATCCCCGAACCACTGCGAATCGGATAGATCCAGTCGCCTAGATTGACTACCGCCACCCGGCCCTCGAACTTGCCCATGCTCGACAGCGTGAACGGCCGGGCGATGCCCGCATCGAACTGAATATAAAATGGAATATTCCCCGTGTTCGCGAACCCCGAGCGCAGTCCGCTGCCGTAAAATTGGCTCAGGCTGAAGAGAAAGCCGGACCAGTTGTATGCCACCCCGGCGGATTCGGTGAAAGTCTGATCGTGGTCGAGAAAAATGAAATGGTGCTTGATATAGGTCAATTCGTCGACGCCAAACAGGAACTGATTTGAGACTATATCGTTGCCCTGGGCAACCGAGTAAGCGAAATTGGAGTACCAGGTGAAGTTTTCGCGGTTGAGTGAAGTAGTAAACTCGACCCCGTATTGACGGCCCTTGGCATAGTTGAACGGCGTAAAGACCAGGGTAGCGCCAAACTGACCCTCATCGATCAGGTTCCTTGACTTTTTGTAATAGCTGTCCAGGTCGAGCTTGATGCCATATGGCAGGTTCTGCGTGACGCCCGCGTCGAAATAGTGCGAGCGCTCCGGCGAGGTGGTGTTATCGACGGTGACCGTCGGCTCATTGGTCGTACCCGCGAACTTCTTGATATCCTCGCCCGAAACCGCTTCAAGCGGTGGCGGCGTAAAATAACGGGCATAGGCCGCGTGCAGGGTCGTCCCTTCCGGAAAATCGTAGGTAGCGCCGACCCGCGGGCTGAATTGGTCGGAACGGGTCAAGCCGTCGTAAAGGTCAAAGCGCGTGCCGTAGTTGATCGTGAGATGTTGAATTGGACGCCACTCGTCCTGCAGGTAGACGCCGTAATTCCACGCGGTCAGAGCAGTGTTATCGACAATTGCGACGGGGTTGTCACTAAGTTGCATGGTCGGGTTGCCGACCGGCGCGGGAAAGACCAGCGCGTGATTGTCGATCTCGGCACGTTCACCACTGAAATAGTAGCCCAGACGAAACGTATGCGTTTCGACGGCGGTGTATGCGAAATCACCTTGCGAACCGCTCGCCCAATCACCGCGAAACGCCCGCGACGCCACGCCATTGAAAATCAGGTCGCCCGCCTGATCCGGATGAAACGAAAGGGTCGAATAACGGGTGAAGCCGGCGATCTGGTAGTCGATATCCTTGCCGAGCAGTCCCTGCAGGGCAACGACGCCGAAATAGTTCTGCTCAAGTTGGGTCTCGCGGATATCCGCCGAGGGAAAGCTGGGTACCCCGGCCAACGTGAAGACTTGAGGCTGATCGGGATTCGCGGGAATCTGAAAGTTCGAGACGTTGAATCCGCCGAGGAAGCTGACCCGCGTAGTCGAGTTTAGAATATACGAAAGATAGCTGAAGCCGTTGCCGATAGTGGTGAAGTCGTGCAGCGCCTGTGGTCCCGGCGTCGGGGGTTCCAGTCCGCGGTCATTCTGCAGATAGAAGCCCGTCGTGTAGTAGCTGAGATTACCTTTCGTTCCGCCTAGTTCGAAACTCGGGTTCAGCGTGTAGCGCTGGCCGCCGTACATATCGATGTCAACACCATTGAGATCGAGCCCGGTCTTCGTCTGGATCTGGACGACGCCCGCGGTGTGATAGCCGTACTGCGCCGGTAGTGCGCCTTCGAGCAGCGAGATGCTCTGCGCTAGGCGCGGGCTGAAGGTCTGCGAAAACCCGCTGACCACGCCCTCGGGCATTTCGATACCGTTGATGCGGTATTGGATCTCGTTATGCTCGCCGCGAATATGGATCTGACCAAACGAGTCCTGGGCAACGCTCGGGGCTTGCAAGAGCACCCCGTTCATCTGCGTGTTGCTGCCTTGCGGCAACTGCTGGATCGCCTGTTGGCTGAAGCGATAGACGCTGCTGCCGGTTTCGGGAGAAAGGCCGTTGCGGGCCGCCTCGAGCCGCTTGGCCGTGACCGCGAGGCTCAGCGCGGTTTCGGCCTCCAGCGCGATGGTCAGGGGCGGGGCGCCGCTGGCCGTAACCGTCACCGTCGACGCTCCCGTTTTGAAGCCGCCGTGGTTGGCGACAATCATGTAGGTCCCCGGCGCAACGTGCCTGAACTGAAAACGGCCGGACTTATCACTGGTCGCGTGACCAAGAATCTTTCCACCCACGGATTCCAGTATAAGCCCAACCCCTGCGATTGGTCTGCCTAAAGCGTCGTTGACAGTTCCGGTTACGCTCTGCCGGCCGCTTGCGGCCGGCTGCCCAGACCCCTCCGCAGCGTAAACTCCCGTCACGATAAGTAAAACTACGACCACAGATGAAATTATAGATGCACGGACGCGCATAACTTGCACTCCTCCCAGTGGATGCCTCGCGCGAACACGCGGGCACCGTCACGCTCAACGGACGATTCGAAATGTCGTGGCTAGCGAGTCGTCGTCACGCCAGCGAGGGTGGCGCGCGCGTCAGAAAAAAGGAGTGCGAACCTGCGGCGAAAGTGTGGGTCTCCGCGCTGAAGGCGGCGACCGTCTCGACACGCGGCCGCTCGACTGCGGGCGTCGATGCGAGACTGAGCGGCGCGTGAAAAACGAGTAGGCAGAGTCCGCAGATATCGTCGGCGGCGACGGTCTGCGGCTGCGGATCAAAACGCGGCGACCCGGGCGTGTTATGGTAATGAGCGAGAGCGAGAAGCTGCGCGGCGACGATCAGGAGCGCGGCCGCACTCGCAACCCATTTGCCGCGACGTCCCCGCTCCGTTAATTCTCCCCTGCCCCGCTTCATCATCCTGCGCGCCTGTGAAGGCCGCTACTAGATTACCCCCTGCTGCTTGAGCAGCTCAAGGTCCCCGCCCGTCATCCCCAGCAGCTTACCGTAGACCTCCGCGTTATGCTGGCCCAGCAGCGGCGCGCTCTTGACCTCGACCGGCGAGTCGTCGAGCCGCACCGGACATCCGGGCATGGTGAACTTGCCACGCACCGGGTGGTCGATCGTGACCACCATCCCGCGTTCCTTCATATGCGGATCGTTGAGCAGCTCGACGGTATCAAGCACGGCGCCGCAAGGGACGCCCGCCTCGCCCATCAGCCGCATGACCTCGTGCTTGGTGCGCTTGCCGGTCCAGCCTTCGATAATCGCGGTCAGCTCGTCCATGTGGTTGACGCGCTCCTTGCGATCGACGAAACGGGGGTCATCGAGCACGTCAGGCCGCCCCATCGTCTTCCACATCGCCTCCCACATCTCGGGTGAGGTGGCCAGCATGTAGACATAATCGTTGGAGCCGCCGGGCGCGCACTTGAAAGTATCGCCGACCACGCCGGCGCCCACGCGGCTGCCGCGCCGCGGCGTCGGCTCGTGCGTGAGATGCGTCTCCATCATCGGCACGCGGACGAAGTTGAAGACCGCCTCCTGCATCGCGAGCTCGACCTTCTGACCCCGCCCGGTGGCCTGGCGCTGGATATACGCCGCAAGCACGCCGATCGCCGCATGCATCCCGGTGCCGGTGTCGCCGATCGTCGGGCCCGGCCGCAGCGGCGGCGAATCGGGATAGCCGGTCAGCGAGAATGCGCCACCGGTCGCCTGGGCGATCATGTCGAAGCTCTTGTACTTGCTGTACGGGCCGAAAGTGCCAAAGCCCTTGATCGTCAGGTAAATCAGCCGCGGGTTGATTTCGCGCAACCGGTCATAGCCGAGCCCCCAACTCTCAAGGGTGCCCAGCGAATAGTTCTCCGACAGGATATCGACCTGCTTCACCATCTCGACGAACATCTCGCGGCCGCGCTCCGACTTGAGGTTGAGCGTGATACTGCGCTTGTTCGCATTCAGGAGCATGAAGTAGTGCGAGTCGACGCCGGGCTTTTCCGTCAGCATCCAGCGCCCCTGCTCGCCCATTTTGGGCGGCTCGACCTTGATCACGTCGGCGCCCAGCCACGCGAGCATCTCGGTACACGACGTGCCGGCCTCGAATTGCGTCAGATCCAGAACCTTGACCCCTGCTAACGCCTTGTCCATCGCTATCCTCCCGACGTGAACCGCCGTCTGTTCTTATTGTTCGATCCTTAGTAGCGCCAACGTCGCGCAACGGCAAGGCATCTTTACTTTGGCCGCGGCTCCAAGGGGCGGCGGAGTCTGCGACGCGCGGCCAAATAAAAGACTCGCCCGCCCCCTGTTACGTGCCTCCGGCACGGCCGTTTCAAAGGCGAGTTTATGTAATGGGCTCGCGTTTGGTAGATTGCGACTAGCCGCGGCGCTGGGCCGCGCTGGATTAAGATGTCACAAGCGCTGACGAAACTTGCTGCAATTCGCGACGAACTCAATCGTCAGTTCTTCGAACGCACGGAGTTGATCGACGGCGCGCTGTGCGCGCTGCTGTCGGCCAGCCATCTGCTGGTGATCGGACCGCCCGGCACCGCCAAATCGATGCTCGCCGACGAGCTCTGCTGCCGGATCGCGGGGGCCAACTATTTCCAATGGCTGCTGACCAAGTTCAGCACGCCCGAGGAGCTTTTTGGCGCCGTCAGCCTGAAGAGTCTCGAACAGGACGACTACCGGCGGGTCACCGATCACAAGCTGCCCGAGGCGCATATCGCGTTCCTCGACGAAATTTTCAAGGCCAACTCGTCGATCCTCAACGCCCTGCTGACCGTGATCAATGAGCGGATTTTTCATAACGGCCGCGAACGCGTGGCGGTGCCGCTCATCACGATGTTCGGCGCGTCGAACGAACTGCCGGACGAAGAAGAGCTGACGGCGCTGTTTGATCGCTTCATGCTGCGTTTCACGGTCGATTATATCGGCGAGGATTTCCGCTTCCTGAAGATGCTCGAGGGTACGCCCGCCAGCGAACGCACCGTCCTCAGTTTCGCGGAGCTGGACGAGTTGCGCGCGGCCGCCCGCGCGATCGCGCTGCCCGGCGGCATTCTGCAGGCGATCGCCGGCCTGCGCCGCGACCTCGCCGGCCAGCAGATCATCGCGTCCGACCGGCGCTGGCGCAACGCCCTCGCGATTCTGCGCGCGCACGCACTCCTCTGCGCCCGCCCGCAAGTCGGCGAAGATGACCTGCCGTTCCTCGAGCACGTCCTCTGGAAGGATCCCGAGGAGCTCCCCAAGGTGCGCGACGCGCTCCGCCGGCTGGTCAAGGGGTTCGAGGATGAGGCGCGCGAACTGCTCATCCAGGGCCAGGAATTGCGCGAATATGCGGAACGCGGATGGGAGAGCACGGAGCTGCGTAACCGCGCCGTGATCGAGGCGCATAGCAAACTCGCCAATATCCTGCTCAAGTTCGAGAACCTGATTCGCGACGCCGCGGAGAACGGCCGCGAGACCGGCGGGATCGAAGCGATGCGGGCCAAGGTCAAGGAAATTCAACAAGCGATGCTGCGGGCGGCGCTCTAGCGCCGCTAGCGGAGCGCGCTGCCGCGCAGAGCGAGCAGGCGAGTCTGCGAGCTGCGTTCAGGAAAAAGATGCCCATTGAGGAATCCACACCCGCGATCGTGCTCCGCGCGCGCGATTACGCCGAGGCCGATCGCATCGTCACGCTGCTCACGCTCGCGTTCGGCAAGCTGAGCGGGATCGCCAAAGGCGCGAAGGCCTCGCGGCGGCGTTTCGAGCGCAAGCTCGAACCGTTCTCCTGCGTCACGCTCTTCTTCCGACGCCGCCCCCACGGGGAGCTCGTCTTTATCACGCGCGCCGAGCCCGGCCCGACGCCCCATCCGCTGGTCGAGGACGATCTCGGCAAAATCGCGCTGGGCAGTTACATGCTCGAACTGGCCGACGCCCTCACCACCGAAGAGGCCGAGGCGACCAGCGCCTACCATCTGCTGACGGAGGCGCTCGCGACGCTCGCCGCCGGGCCGGCCAACGCCGCCTTGCGGCATGCGTACGAACTCCAGCTGCTGCGCGCCGCCGGCTACGGGCTCCAGTTCGAGCGCTGCCGGCTCTGCGCGACCATGGTCGCGAGCGACGCGGCCGCCCTCTATTTCGTGATTTCGCGGGGCGGTGTCGTCTGTATGCGCTGCCGCCCGGAGGCTCCCGAAGGCGCCGTGCGGCTCGACGCGGCGAGCGCCAGGGCCCTGGCCCGGCTCGACCACGCACCGCTCGCGGAGGCGGAGGCGCTGGGGGCAGGCAGCCCTGCCGCGGGGCTCGCGCTCAGCCGGTTTCTCGCGAGTATCCTCGACCGCAAGCTGCGCTCCGCCGCGTTCCTCGATCAGGTACTGTGATCGGTGCGCGGGCCTGTGTAGCTTGTGCAAAATCCGCTATCGTCGATAAGTTAAAGGCATGGATTTCAACTTCAGCCCCGAAGACGAGGCCTTCCGCGCCGCGTTTCGCGCCTGGCTCGAACAGAATCGTCAATACGCGACCCCGGCGCGTGAGCCCTTGGCCGACGAACTCGAAGGCGACTGGGACGCGCGCGTGCGCTGGCATCAGCGCCTCCACGCCGGCGGCTGGATCGGTATCCATTGGCCGAAGGAGTACGGCGGCTGCGGCGCGACTATCCTGCAGAACGTCATCTATCAGGACGAGCTCGAACGCGTGGGCGCCGCGATGCCCTTCACCGGCTTCGGCATCTCGCTGCTCGGCCCCACACTGATCCATTGGGGCAACGACGAGCAGAAGCGCCGACATCTGCCGAAGATCCTCGCCGGCGAGGAGTTCTGGTGCCAGGGCTATTCGGAACCGAACTCGGGTTCGGACCTCGCCTCATTGCAAACGCGCGCGGTCGAGGAGGGCGACGACTTCGTGGTCAACGGCGCTAAAATCTGGACCTCCGCCGCGCAACACGCCGACTGGATTTTCCTGCTCGTACGCACCGATCCGGACGCTCCGAAGCACAAGGGCATCAGCTATCTGCTGGTCGACATGAAGACCCCGGGTATCACGATTAGTCCGCTGGTGCAGATGACCGGGGCGCGCGGCTTCAATCAGGTGTTTTTCGACGACGTGCGCGTGCCGCGCAAAAATCTGGTCGGCGAGAAGAATCAGGGCTGGCAGGTTGCGATCACCACCCTGATGTTCGAGCGTTCGATGGGCCACGATCGCGGCCTGCTCAAGCAGGTCGGCGAGCTCGCCGAGCTCGCGCGACGCACGCCGCACAACGGCGGCACCGCCTGGGAAGATACGAGCGTCCGCCAGCGAATCGCGCAGCTGAAGACTGAAGGCGAGGCGATTCGCTACACCGGTTATCGCCAACTGACGCGCCAGCTCAAGGGCCTACCGCCGGGCGCGGAGTCCTCGATGCTCAAGTTATGCGGGACCGAACTGGCCTTACGAATCGCGTCATTCGGGATGGAGCTGCTGGGTCCCTACAGCCAAGTCGAAGTGGGCTCGCCATTTGCGCTTGACGCCGGCCTGTGGTCGCAGCGGATGCTCGCCGCGCGCGGCCCCACGATCTACACGGGAACCAATCAGATTCAGCACAACATCATCGGCGAACGCGTGCTGGGCCTGCCCAAGGGCTAAATCAAGCGCGCCCGGTGCTACGCCAGGAAGCTAGTTGCTATTCGCGCGCGCTCTTTTTGTACACCTCTCCCTGCGGGTAGACGGGTTGTGGTTGAAAGATGAGCCTAAATCCGTGATCGAAACTTGCGTCGGTCTTCAAAAACTCATCGTCAATCGCCTCGAATTGGAAACACATGCTCAGACCGAGATTAGGATGAGCGACCTTGAGAAAGGCGTCTAGACCGCAATTGAGGCTCCGCTGAAACCAAGCAAAATCATACTTGTGTCCCGGTTTGCGCTTGTCCACATAAAACTTCTGCGGTGCTACGACGAGCAAATTAATCTGCCTAGTAGCGTCGCTTAGCACTTCCTTTTTTTCGGGATCGTACTGTAGTTCTTTGATGTGAACCCGAGAGAAGACGTACAACAGGCCGTAGATTAGCACCTCGATAGCGGCAGCCAGCGGGGTTTCGTTGCTGTCGTCTCCGGGCAACTTAAGTTCAATGAAATCATAGATGCCGCTGCCACATCGGTGGACCAGATCAATCGCCCGCCTTCCTTCTTTTTTATCGGCGAGTTTGGAAGCAACGGGCATCTGGTTAGTCCAGGCGTCGTTCAAGCCGTAATGATGCATCTCAGAAAGAATCGCGATGGTGCGCTCAAGCGGGACTTCCGCGCCCTTATGGCCCTTACCGTCTTTACCCTTTGTCAGCGTTGGCCTCGGGTCCCAACGCCAGTTCTCGGTTGAACCCTCGCCCCCCGTCCAGTTCTCTTCGAGCTTTCGATAAATCGATTCAACCAGCTGGGTGCCATCGAACGTTTCGATTGGCTTGTCGCTGAGCTGGCGACAGCTCTTTAGGTGCTTGTAGTGAGCTGCGGCACCAGCTTCCACACCCAATAGGCTGTCGATCACATCGCCGATACCTCTCAAAATGCCATCTTCATCTCCGTCGTGCTCTCCCATTTTTCTATCAGGCTCTTTGGAAAATTCGCTTTCCTTCTGCGCGCCCTTTTATCTGAACGAAATCAGGCTGTACGATTCGTGTTCGCCCAGCGGATTGTGCTGACATATCGGCCCAAAGAATGCCGCTCTTTCTGCACTGTGACGACAATCCACGGCAAATGATCCGTGAAGAACTTTTGACTGACTCTTTCTCCACGACTCACTCGGCTCTTTCCGGGTCCTTCGGCGGGTTAACACAGTCGTCATAAGCCAAGCGGTACGCGGCTTTGGTCGAGCACTTAACGCCACAGCTGTTATAGATCATGTGCGTGATACGTTTAACTGCTTCAATTGTGAGCTGCATGCCGTCGTTACCCGCGCGGATAGTCTCGTCACTCTGGTCTTTCCACTCCAACAGTGCCGCCGTCTCTTCTGGTACGCCCGCTGCGCGCGCCTTCGCGAGCTTTCGTGCGACAAAACCCACTCCTTCGCAAAACGGGTGAGGGTCAACGGTGATGCCTTTGTATGAAGACATCGGCAGTCCGCTTAGGGTATCCTCGTCTCCCGCGTATACCGCAGCCGCCAGAGCCAGTGTCAGTGCTGCGATCAATGTGATTGCTAATTTCTGGACTCTCATGGCCTCTCTCCGGGAATGTTACGGAACTTGGTTCCAATGCCGTGGCAGCTGGGCCGCAGTCACTAGGCGGCGGCGCGCGCGACGCTGCGCTTCAGCTCGTCGAGCCCCTGCGCGAAAGTTACCCGCGGACGCCAGTCGAGCGTTGCCGTGGTCAACGAAATATCCGCCAGGGTGACCGCGGCATCGGCGGCGCGCCGGGGACCGCGCGTCTGGTTCGACGAGATCATGTCCGCAAGTTCCTGAATCGAAACATTCGCACCGCTGCCGACGTTGAGCGTCACGTTGCGGACCCCGCTCTCGTACGCCGCGATATTGCACTCGACGACGTCGTCGACATGAATAAAGTCGCGGCGCTGCTGGCCGTCCCCGTGGACCTCGAGCGGCTGTCCGTCGCGCCAGCGGCGCAGGAACACGCCGAGCACGAGCGCGTAGGCCCCGGTTTCGGGCTGACGCGGCCCGTAGACGTTGAAGTAGCGCAGCACGACGGTCGGCAAATCGAGCGCCCGATCGAACATCCGGCAATATTCCTCGCCGGCGTACTTGCTCAGCGCGTAGAAGTTGAGCAGGTCCGGCCGCAGCTCCTCGCGATGAGGCGCGGGCTGATTCCCGTAGTAGGTCGAAGAGCCGCTATAGATCAGCTTCTTCGCACCGGCCTCATGCGCCGCCATCAGGATATTCTGGGTGCCCACGATATTCTGCTGGGTGCAGGCTTCGATCGCATCATTTGACGGCGCCGCCCGCGACATCGCGGCGGCATGAAACACGCCATCCACGCCTTCGCACGCGCGGCGGCAGACGTCGGGATCGACGATATCCCCGCGGATGAATTGTGCCGTCGGCGGGACCCATTCGAGCTTGCCGTAAACCAGATTATCGAGCACGCGCACCTGGTAGCCGCGCTCGATCAGCCGCGCCGCCAGATGACTCCCGATAAAGCCCGCCCCACCCGTCACCAGCACCGTGTCGTTCATCTCGTGCACACATCCTCCGGCCCGCGCTGAGCGGCCATGATCGCTTGAAAGAACGCCAGATCTTCCGGCGTGTTGATCCCGCGCGCCTCGCGCGCGTCAGCGATAATGAAACGCCTGACGCCCCATCCGCGCGCCGCCAGCCAGGGAAGGAATGGCAGGAAATTGATTTCGCGCGTGAGCGTCCCGGCATTACTTGCCGCCTGATATTCGCGCCAGCGGGCCTGAAGACCCCCCACCGAGAGCACGAAGGTGCCGATATCCGCATAGCCATGCGCGGCACATTCGTCACCCTCCCGGCTCTCCTTGATCGCGTCGAGCCGCCCGCTCGAGTCGAAGCAGTATTCGACGTACGGACGCGCCATCGCGGCGAGCGGGATCGCCACCGTCGCGGGATCGTCGTTGTGGATCGCACAGGACTGGCGCAGCGTTCGATCCGACACGAAGACTTGATCACCCCAGACGATAAGAATGGTCGTGGCGCGCGACCAGACGGGCGCGGCGCGGAAGATCGCGTCACCCATCCCGGCCGGGGTGGGCTGAACATTGAGCGACACGCGGCGGCCGAGTCCTTCGCGTGCAATAACCTCGCTCAGTGGCGCGACCCCGGCGGGCGAAACGATCAGACTAACGTGGTCCGCCACGGCGAGCAGCTTGCGGCTCAGCACGCTCCAGACCGTCGCGCCGTGACCGAGCGGCGCAAGCAGCTTGGGCAGGTCGCCACCCAGGCGGGTGCCGCGTCCGGCCGCCGGCACGACGGCGCAAAGCCGCATCGCGGGAAGATCCATACTTACGCCATGCTCAGGCGGCGCGGCGTTGCCGGCCGCATTCGCGCAAGGCGGCGTTCAGGCCGGTCAGATCGTCGAAGTAGAAGTCGACGAGCTTCGCGACGGCCGGGTTATGCACGCCGATTACCCGCAGTCCGGCCGCGCGCGCGGAAGTGACGCCGCTCGGCGCGTCTTCGATCGCAATCGCGTCGCTCCGCTGCAAACCGAAACGCTCCAGACAAGCCAGGTACGGATGCGGTGCGGGCTTGCCCTCAGCCGCGTCTTCACCCGTGATCATACCGCTGAATAAGCCGGCCAGCCCGAGCGTTGTGAGCGCCAGCTTGACCGAATCCGCGCTGCCGGAGGTGACGAGGTAATTGCGCCGCCCGTGATCGATCACCGCATTCAGAACCGCGCGCGCCTGTGGAAAGGCCTTGAGCCGTCCGCGAATCACGGCCGTGCGATACAACTCCTGCTTGAGCGCCACGCAACGCTCGAGCAACGCGTCATCCGTAACCCCCAGCAGGATGAACGAAGCCCGTGTGGTCAGGCCTTTCAGCGCGGCATAGTCGAAACGGCGCAGCGCACGCGGCGCCGCCTCGGTCAGGGTCTGGCGAAAGGCCCGCTCATGCAGCGGACTCGAATTAGCCAGCGTGCCGTCAAAATCGAACAGAAAATGGTGAAAAAGCATCCGCCCCTCCTACAAACTCCTCAACGAAATAGACCCATCAGATTCTGCAACCCACGCCGCAGCCGCCAGTTCGGATCGGTGAAGCCGGTAAACGTCCGATACTGGACGGGCAGTTCCGCGATCTCAATCCGATGCCGCACCAGCAGCTTGGTGATCGTCGTCGGCGTCAGGCGCGCGCCGATGGTCGAGAAATTCTCGATCGCTTCGAGCTGCGACCGCCGGTAGATCCGGAAGCCGGTCATCGGATCGGAAAAAATCACACCGAAACGCGTCGCGAACAGCATGCTCAACAGAAACGCGCCGGCGAAGCTCAGACGATACGCGAGGCCGCGTTCGCCGTAGGCGGCGCGCAACGAGGAATTGAACTGGCGGCGGCTCTGGGTGCGCGAGCCGTAGACCGCGCCGAAGGAACCCTGCTCGAGCATCTTGACCCCGAACGCGATGTCGCGCAGGCGATACTCGCCGTCACCCGTGATCGTCGCGAGATAGTCGCTGCCGCCCGCGCGCAGCCAGTCGGCGGCGACCCCCACCTCCGGAAAGTTGCCTTCACAGCACCAGGCCTCGATCGCGAGACAGGGCGGCAGCTCGGGCAGGCGCGGCAGCTCGCCGTGCACCCGCAAAACGACGCGCCGGAAAAAGCGCGGCCACGCGAACTCGAGGAACTCCTCGACCAGCCCCTCACCGGCCGGGCGGCGGGACAAATCATAGAAAATCTCGAGCGACGGCTTCTCTTCGAGCGCCCCGTCGCGCCGCCGCAAGGCGAGCATCCGCCCCACCACGGTGTGCCCGTTATGCGCGTGCGGAAAGAGCTCCCGGGCGAACGCACCGGTAATAATCGACGCGTCTTTGTAGCGCCGGGGCGGCCGGCTCGCTCCGTTCTCGGACCGCCCGCCGTCAAACGGTCCGTCCTGCAGGAGGATATGCGTGATCGTGTGATAGACGTTGTCGGGATCGCCCGCGTAGGTCAGCGCGTTGTCGATCAGATCCTTCGCGCCCACCCCCTGAATATCGTGGTCGGGCCCGAGATTGGTGACAAAGACTTTCATCGCGCGGGCTTTGCGGAGCGCCGGCGCGGCGATCCGGTAGCTGGGCAAGAGCGACGAATGCTGCGTGCCCGGTCCATAAACGATCAGGTCGGCGTCGCGGATAAAGCGGCGGGCCTCCTCGGAGAGCGTGGGGATCGCTTCATGCGCAGCCAGCCAGGCCTGTTTCTCACTGAGACGCAAGTCGCGCAACCGCGCGAGCTCGTGCTCACTTAGCGGTTCGGGCATAAAGAAGACGCCGCGAATCGGCGCCGCCGACTGGTTGCCCACGATTTCGGCTTCGTGCAGGAGCAGCTCGCCGTCCTCTTTGAGCGCGACCAGCACGCGGTTCTCGCCATTGCTGACGTTCACCAGCACGGCTTGCGAGCTGACCAGCCGGCTGATCACCTCCGCGGCGGCGTTGAAGTTGCCGCACTGATTCAGGTACGCGCCGGCGAAGATGAGATTGCCGACGGCGCAGTCGCGAAAATCAAATTGCCCAACCGCACCATTGGCATAGTCGAGAAACACCTTGAGCAACCCGCGGACGTTGGTGGCCGCGGCGGCGTTGAGCCCGCCCAACAGGTCACGCAGCGGGGCCCCCACCAGCCGGAAGTCGCCGGTGCGCACGAAACCGTCGAGACCGTCGATCTGACTTTCGACGAAATCCGGCGGCAGGCGGAACTCGAGGAGTTGCTTGAGCGCGTATTGCTGCGCGGAGTGCAGATCGAGCAGGTAGGAAAAGTTCTTGCGGAAATCCGACGGCCCGAGCATCCCGGGGATAAACTTGCGCAGCGCGCCCGTCGACAGGCCGTCGTCGTAGGCGTTGACCAGCAGCGCGAGCTGGACCTCGGGGGTGCGCAGCAGCTCGCGGATAATCGTCGCACTACCCCGGCCGCCGCAGAAAAGCGCAACTTTCGTCGTCATGCGCGAGCCCCGGCCGTCATATCAGGACAATCTTTCATGTCAGGAGAGCGGCCGGCGCAAAACCCCGGTCCCCAGCAGCGCCTGGCGCAGCGCGATATACGTGACGAACAACAGACGGTCCACCGCGCCACGGCAGGGCTTCATGTTGCTCGCCCCGGCTGCGCGCGGCCGATGCTCGATCGCGAGCTGCGTGATCGGCACCCCCGACTCAAGCAGGCGCGAGGTAACTTCGGTCGAGTAGTTCATCCCCCTGGCTTCGAAATCGAGCGCCCGCAAAAGCGGTCCCCAGACCAGCTTGAAGGCGGAGTTGAAGTCGCGAATCGCGCTGCGATGCACCAGGTTGCAGACGAGCGCGCTGCTCGCCGTGCCGAACCGGGCAAAGCGGCGATCCTTCTTCTGCCGGATTCCGATCGCGGCTGGCACCCGCTGCGCCCGCACCGCCGCCAGCATCGCGGCGAGGTTGGTGATCGGAAACTGCCCGTCCGCATCGATCAGCAGCACCCAGTCGAAGCGGGTCGCCGCGATCGCCGCCGTGAGCGCCGCCGCCGCACCCTGGTTGACCGCGAAGTGGAGCGGACGAACCTCGTGACGCTCCCGCCCGAGCGTGTCCAGAATCGCGCCGGTGGCGTCGCGGCTGCCGTCGTTGCACACCACGATCTCGAATTCCGCCAGCCCTTCGAGATGAGTCAGATAGTCGAGCCAGCCTTCGATCACGGCGCGTAGCGCGCCTGCTTCGTTGAAGGCCGGCGCGGCAACCGAGAGGCGTACCGGTCGCGCGTAAGCCGCCTGATCGGGCAGCAACGGCAGTTCGGCGTTCGGCCTGGTAGTCGGGCGATCCATTATCTTGCTTCAGGCCTTTGCGTTACATCAGCGCCTTGACCAGGCGGAGCGCCCCCTGCTTCCAGGCCACGCGATGGCTCGTGCCGGTCTGCCGCGCCATCACACGGCCTTCGCGGAGATACCAGTCATACGTGCCGATCAGCGCGTCCCGGTTGCTGAAGCGCGACCCCCAGCCCAATTCGGTCTGCGCCTTCGCGATACTGACGAAGGAGTCCTGATCAGCCGTGTCGTAGACCCAGCGGTACACCGGCGAGAGATGCAGCGCCGACAGCAGCCCGAGTACGGCCTTGGCCGGGCGCGCGGGAATATGCAAAATCCGGCTGCCGCTGCGGGCGTGCTCGAGCAGCCCACCCAGATCCTCGTTCACCGTACCGAAGCTTGCCGCCCCGATGTTGTAGACTTCGCTATCGCGGCCCCGCAGCGCGGCAAGGTAAATCGCCTCGACCAGATCCCGCACTTCCATCAACTGGAAACGGTTGCGGCCGTCGCCCAGCACCGGAATCCGCTTGCCCGCCTCGATCCAGTCGAAGAGCAGTTGGAAAATCCCCAGCCGCCCCATGCCGATAAAGCTCTTGGGCCGAATCCGCACGGTCTCGACGCCCCGCGCCTCGACGCAGTACCGCTCGGCGGCGGCTTTGGCGATTCCGTAGTCGCCCATCGGATCGAGCGGTGCGTCCTCCGCAATCGGATGGAAGCGGGGCATCCCGTAAACTGCGGTCGTGCCCACGTAAACCACCCGCCGTACCCCCGCCCGCGCCGCCGCCGCCAGCACGACGCGCGTCCCTTCGGCGTTGATCGAACGAATCTCGTCCGGCGACTCAAGCGCCAGCGCGGCCGCCGCATGAACGACGTAATCGATACCCTTGAAGCTCTTTGCCAGTTGCTCCGCGTCGCGCACGTCGCCCTTGATAACATTGACGCCGTCGACCCTTTCGTCGTCGGGAAAATCCGCCCGGTCGAAAGCGGTGACCTGCTGCCCACGCTCGATCAGCCCGCGACAAAGATGGACGCCGAGGAATCCCGCCCCTCCGGTGACCAGCCACTTAGCCGAACCTTCCCCGCCCATAGACCCCATGTCATCCGTTTACGACGGTCTACGCACCTACTACAACTCCTACAGAGTCAGACAGCAAATCAAGTGCCATTAGTTGGTCTCGATGGTATTTCAGGGTAATGACATGATACAGACCCTAAATTTAGTGAATTATCTTCCTATTACTGTCACATCTAGGAAATAAATGATAACACCTGTTTAGATAGTGTTATCTAATGACAAACCTATTTATAGAGGTAATCATGTGCTTAGAAAAAAAGTTTGATTCCAAAGAATGAACATCGTGTCTCATTTTTGGCGCTTGCGGAGCGGTGCGGACCGTTCCGGTCGTGATAGACGAACGCAGATTTAAACTGAAGAAGAGCTCATACTAGCTCGTAAAGCTAATAAAAGTACATAAGAGAGATGGATAGCCGAGCGGGGCCATCGATTGATCCCCTGGCGAGCCTTGGAACTAGCCCTGGGCGTGCAGCGCCTTTTTGGCCTTGGCGATCAGGTCGCGTTCGCTCTTGTGGCTGGCACGGCTGAGCGCTTCCTCGAGCGATACCCAGACGACTTCGTCGACTTCGGTGTCGTGGGCCGACGGATCTCCCCCGACGCAGTGCATCAGGAAGAAATGGACTCGTTTGAAGATCCGGATCGGTTGCTCGGCGGGGCGATCGCGCCACGAATAGAGATACGAGACCTGGCCCAGCGCTTCGTCGGCCTCGACCTCCAGACCGCTCTCCTCGTTGGCCTCGCGTAACGCCGCGTCGAGCAGGCTCTCGCCGGGTTCGACATGCCCCTTGGGTAGCACCCAGGTCGCCTTGCCCGCCGGACGCACGAGGACAACCTCGAAACCGCCCCGCTGAGGGTCGCGGCGGCGCCAGATGAGTCCGCCGGCGGAGACTTCGCGGCGGACTTCGAGTGGGCGACGGGTCTTGCTTGCTGGGGGTTTGGACTGTGGGCGCTTGGTCGGCATCGGCTTTCGCTGTCTCTACCCTATATCGCCAAGGCTGAAGCCCAAAGCCATCAGATCGTTAATTGCCGCGACCGCTTTCGCCGAGGCCGGCGAGGCGAGACCGGGATCGCGCCGGAGCCACTCCTCCGCGAGGTCACCGGCCTGCTCGATCACGCGCAGGTCACAAATGAAGTGGCCGAACCTGAGCGGCAGCGCGCCGGTCTGGCGCGTGCCGAAGAGGTCGCCGGGCCCGCGCGTGCGCAGGTCGAGTTCCGCGACCGCGTTGCCGCTCGCGGTGGCGGCCAGCCCCGCGAGTCGCGCGCGGGCGCCGTCCGCAGTCCCGCGCGAGACGACGAGGCAGCAGCGCGACGCGGCGGCGCCACGGCCCACCCGGCCGCGCAACTGATGGAGCTGCGCGAGCCCGTAGCGCTCGGCCGCCACGATCACCATCAGGGTCGCCTCGGGCACGTCGACGCCGACCTCGACCACCGTGGTCGCGACCAGTACGCCCAGCTCGCCGTCGCGAAACCGCCGCATCACGCGATCCTTCTCGGCCGGACGCAGCCGCCCGTGCAACACGCCGACACCGTGGTTCCCGAGCAGACCCGCCAGCCGCTTGGCCGCGGCCGTCACCGAAGCGGAGTCGGTCTCCTCACCCTCGATCAGCGGCAGCACGTAGTAGACCCGCTCGCCCCGCTCGAGCGCCGCGCGTACCAGCTCGTCGACGACGGCCAACTCCTCCTCGGGGTAGAGTTGCGTGGTCACGGGCGTCCGCCCCGGCGGCAGCTCATCGAGGATCGAGACGTCGAGGTTACGCAGCAGGGCGAGCGCCAGGCTCCGCGGAATCGGCGTCGCGGTCATCAGCAGAACGTTGGCCTCCGCGCCGAGCGCGAGCAGCCGGGCGCGGTCGAACACGCCGAAGCGATGCTGCTCGTCGATAATCGCGAGACCGAGCCGGCCGACCCGCACGTCGTCCTGAAACAGCGCGTGGGTGCCGAAGGCGACCGCGAGATCGCCGCGCTGCAATGCGCGCAGGATGCGCGCCCGCTCCGCACCCGCTAACCGCGCGGTCAGCAGCGCGCTGGTCACGCCGAGCGGCCCGCATAGCCGGTTGAAGTTGCGAAAATGCTGTTCGGCGAGCAGCTCGGTCGGCGCCATCATCACCGCCTGCCAGCCCGCGCTCACCGTGCGCAGCGCCGCAGCGAAGGCGACGACGGTCTTGCCGCTGCCAACGTCGCCGATCAGTATCCGGTTCATGGGCGACCCGCTTGCGAGGTCCGCCGCGATTTCGTCGATCGCGCGAGCCTGCGCCGCGGTGAGCGTGAAGGGCAGCGCCGTCAGCAGCGCGGGACCGAGCCGGCCGTCACCGCTGATCACGGCACCCGCCCGGCGCCGTCCCCGCGCGCGTTCGCGGGCGAGGGCGAGCTGGAAGGTGAACATCTCATCGAGCGCGAGCGCCTGATGAGCCGGGGAGCTGTGCGCTTCCAGCGCGACCGGGTCAGCGTCGGCGGCCGGCTGATGGAGCGCCGCGAGCGCGGCGGCGAAGTCCGGCAGGCCGGTCGCGGGGCGCAGCTCCGGCGGGATAGCGCCCGGGACGCCCAGGTCTTGGCGGGCGGCACGGGTCAGCGCCTCGCCCGCGATCGTGGCGAAGAGCCGCTGCGGAATCGTGGGCGGCAGGCTATAGAGCGGGCGAATCGCGGGCGGCGCGCTGGTCTTCAGGCGATGCACCTCCGGATGCAATAGCTCGAGCGTCCGGTTCGCAGCGGCGGTGACGCGTCCGTAGATCAGCAGCAGCTCCCCGACCGGCATCATGCCGTCGCCGCGCAGATTGAACCACGCGACCCGAATCCCCGCGCCGGTCGAATCCTTGAGCGTCGCCGTGGTCATCCGCCGCCAGCTCATGCCGCGCATCGCGCGCGCCTTCAGATCGTGCAGCGTACCCTCGACCACCGCCGTCATCCCTTCCCGCAGGTCAGCGACCCGATCACGGCGGCGCAGATCTTCGTAACGATAGGGCAAGTGGAGTAGTACGTCGGCAAAGGTCACGAGACCGCGACTGCGCAACGCTTCGAGGCGCTTGGGCCCGACCCCCGCAACCGTCGCGAGGCTGGCACTCAGCGCGCTCGTGCCCCGCGATTCATCCTTGGCGCGTGCCGGATCGATCACTATTCGCTTGCGATGCGGGATTCGGTTGCGATGCCAGCTCTAGTTGCGATGGTAGTCCTGGAGCGCGCGCGGCATGGGTTCACCCGCCTGCAGGGCGGCGATCGCCTCGACCGCGGCCTGCGCCCCCGCCATCGTGGTGAAGAACGGCAGCCGCAGCTCCAGCGCCGTGCGCCGAATCGAAAAGGAGTCCGCCGTGCCTTCCTGATCGGGCGTGTTGATCACCACGGCGACCCGGTTCGCGCGCATCAGATCGAGCACGTGGGGTCCCCCCTCGGCGACCTTGTTGACGGCCGCGCAGACGAGCCCCAGCCGCTGGATATGACGCGCCGTGCCGCCGGTCGCGACCAGCTCAAAACCCATCGCCGTCAGGCCCCGGGCGATCGGTTCGAGCAGCGGCTTGTCGGCGTCGCGCACGCTGATAAACACCTGGCCGGCGAGCGGCAGGTCGGTCGAGGCGGCAAGCTGGGCCTTGGCGAAGGCGGCGGCGAACGAGGTATCGAGACCCATCACCTCGCCGGTCGATTTCATTTCGGGACCGAGCAACGTATCGACCCCCGCAAAACGCGCGAATGGAAAGACCGATTCCTTGACCGCGACGTGCGCCGGCACGCGCTCGCGATCGAAACCGAGCTCCGCGAGTTTGCGCCCGGCCATCACGCGCGCCGCCAGCTTCGCCAGCGGGATCCCGATCGTCTTGCTGACGAATGGAATCGTCCGCGAGGCGCGCGGATTCACCTCCAGAATGTAGACGGCGTCTTCAAAGATCGCATACTGGATGTTGATCAGCCCGACGACGCCGAGCGCCCGCGCGAGCAATCGCGTTTGGCGCATCAGTTCATCCTGGATCGCCGGGGCCAACGAGCGCGGCGGCAGCACGCAGGCGCTGTCGCCCGAATGGATGCCGGCGTGCTCGACGTGTTCCATGATCCCGCCGATTACCACGCGTTCGCCGTCGGCGATCGCGTCGACGTCGACCTCGATCGCGCCGTCAAGGTAGCGATCGACCAGCAACGGCCGCTCCTCGGACGCCTGCAAGGCCTGCTCGAGGTAGCGCCGCAGGCCCGTTTCGTCGGCAATGATCTCCATCGCGCGCCCGCCGAGCACGTAGGAAGGCCGAATCAGCACGGGATAGCCGATCGCGGGCGCGCCGTTGATCGCCTCCGCCGCGTTGTGCGCCAGAATACCACGCGGCTGGCGCAGCCCGAGCTCTTCGACCAGGGCATTGAAGCGCGCGCGATCCTCCGCCCGATCGATCGCGTCGGGCAAGGTGCCCAGAATCGGCACGCCGGCGCGCGCGAGCGGCATCGCGAGCTTGAGCGGCGTCTGCCCGCCGAACTGGACGATCACGCCCATCGGCCGCTCGCGTTCCACGATCGCCATCACGTCTTCGAAGGTCAGCGGTTCAAAATAGAGCCGATCCGAGATGTCGTAATTGGTCGAGACCGTCTCCGGATTGCAATTGACCATGATGGTCTCGAAGCCGTCTTCCTTGAGCGCGAGACTCGCATGGACACAGCAGTAGTCGAACTCGATACCCTGGCCGATCCGGTTGGGACCGCCGCCGAGGATCATCACTTTGCGCCGCGCGTCAGGGGCGGCCTCGTCCTCGGCCTCGTAAGTCGAATAGAGGTAGGGCGTGAAGGCCTCGAATTCAGCGGCGCAGGTGTCGACGGTCTTGAAGACCGGCTGTACGCCGAACTCCTTGCGGCGCAGCGCGATCGCCGTTTCGCTCGTGGCGCGGAGATCCGCGATCCGCCGGTCGGCGAAGCCCATCGCCTTGGCCTCGCGCAGCAGTTCCGGGTCAAGCGGCGCCGTGGCAAGCCGCAACTCGGCGCTCACGATTTCGGCAATCGCGTTAAGAAACCATGGATCCACGCGACTGTGCGCGTAAATGTCGTCGTTTGATAAACCAAGTCGGAAGGCGTCCGCCAGGTAGTGCAGGCGCAGGCTACTGGGACGTGCGATAAGCGCGCGAATTTCCCGCAACGCGTCGGCTTGGGACCTGCCCAAAAATTGGCTCTCCAGGCCATACGATCCGATTTCGAGCGAGCGCAGCGCCTTCTGCAGGGATTCCTTGAAGGTCCGCCCGATCGCCATCGCCTCCCCCACCGACTTCATCTGCGGCCCGAGTTCGTCCACCGCGCCGCGAAATTTCTCGAAGGTGAAGCGCGGAATTTTCGTGACTACATAGTCAATGGTCGGCTCGAAACAGGCCGGCGTCATCCGCGTGATATCGTTCGGAATTTCGTCGAGCCGGTAACCGACGGCGAGCCGCGCGGCGATTTTCGCGATCGGAAAGCCGGTCGCCTTCGACGCCAGCGCCGAGCTGCGCGAGACTCGCGGATTCATCTCGATGATCACCATCCGGCCGGTGTCGGGATGGACCGCGAACTGGATGTTCGAGCCTCCGGTGTCGACGCCGATCTCGCGGATGATCCGGAGCGCGGCGTCGCGCATCAACTGGTATTCCTTGTCGGTCAGCGTCTGCGCCGGCGCCACCGTGATCGAGTCACCGGTGTGCACGCCCATCGGATCGAAGTTCTCGATCGAGCAGATGATGACGACGTTATCGGCGCCGTCACGCATCACCTCGAGTTCAAACTCTTTCCATCCCTCGATCGATTGCTCGATCAAAACTTCGTGGCTCGGCGAGGCGCTCAGTCCCCACGCCACCTTGGCGCGATAGTCGTCAGGGTCGCGCGCGATCGAGCCGCCGGTGCCGCCCAGCGTGCGCGAGGGCCGGATTATCAGCGGCAGTCCCAGCGCGCGCCTGATACGCTCGGCATCTTGATCCGAGTGCGCGATCGCCGAGGCCGGCACCTCCAGGCCGATCTTCACCATCGCTTGCCGGAACAGGTCGCGGTCCTCGGCTTTTTTGATCGCGTGCAGCTTCGCGCCGATCAACTCGACGCCGAAGCGATCGAGCGTGCCTGCTTCGGCCAGCTCGATCGCGAGGTTGAGAGCGGTCTGGCCGCCCAGCGTCGGCAGCAGCGCGTCGGGCCGCTCGCGCTCGATGATCTTGGCGATCGTGGCGGCGGTCAGCGGCTCGACATAGGTGCGATCGGCGAACCCGGGATCGGTCATGATCGTCGCCGGATTGGAGTTGATCAGGATCAGACGGAGGCCTTCTTCCTTGAGCGCCTTGAGCGCCTGCGTGCCCGAGTAATCGAACTCGCAAGCCTGCCCGATCACGATCGGCCCCGAGCCGATCAACAGAATCGATTTGAGGTCTTTACGTAGTGGCACCGGATTCGTCCCAAACGATAGTCATTGCGGCTCGACGTTGCGCCGCTCTTCGGCGTCGGCGCGGTCGAGCGCTTCCGCGGCGCCATATCGCGCGAACATTTCGACCATCCTGCGAAAGCGCCCAAACAGGTAGCTCGCGTCGTGCGGTCCGGGCGAGGCCTCGGGATGGTACTGAACCGAGAAAAACGGCACACCGATGCCGCGCAGTCCCTCGACGGTATGGTCGTTCAGGTTGCGATGCGAGAGTTCGGCGCGACCAGCGACCGATTCCGCGTCAACGGCGAATCCGTGATTCTGCGAAGTGATCTCGACTCGGCGGCTGCGCAGATCCATCACCGGATGGTTGGCG
>JBKQPD010000314.1:0-4003 GCA_052145175.1 Binataceae bacterium (SeqCode)
CCGGCGTGGCTAACCGCCCGTTGCTCCTTGATCTGCTGGATGACCTGACCCAGGTTGTAGGTCGCCGGGTCCTGCATCGGCGGGTACGGTCCGTAGGATTCAAGTTCCTTCAGCCACAAGGCCTGGCCGACAGGAATGACGTTCCAGTCATAGAGATAAGCGGTAACGGGTCCGGCAAGTGCGCCCCCTTGGCCTAAGAGCGTTTTCGATTCACCGCCGACAGCTCCTTCGAAGGGGTCACGCTTGATATTGTCGACCAAGGGCCAATGAAAGGTTTCGGCCCCTGTGAGCCCACCAGTCGGACCCGGCCCCGCCATGGAGAAGTAGATCTTCCAGTTCTTGTAGCGCACTGCTGACGGTGTTGCGCCGGTGTAGTAGAAGAACGTATCGCGTGCCGACTTGGCCGACTTGCCTTCCAAGTAGTCGCGCTGGTCGACACCATCGAGCGTGGTCTTGACGATGCCGGGGTATTTTCCAGCCTCGATCTGCTTCTTCAGGCCATCGCCCGTGGGGCCGCCGGCGATGTCAACCAGCGTGGGCAGCCAATCGAGGGACGCGAAGATATCGTCGAGGACCGTGCCCGGCTTGATGTGCCCGGGCCAGCGGATGACCGCCGGAGCGCGCATGCCGCCCTCCCAGGTCGTGAGCTTGCCGCCTTTGAAGGGCGTGTTGCCGCCGTCGGGGAAGGTGATCACCTCGGCGCCGTTGTCGGTGGTGAACACCAGGATGGTGTTGTCGAGCTGGCCCATGTCTTCGAGTTTTTTGATGACGTAGCCGATGTTGTCGTCCATCTGCTTCATGCCCGCTTCGTTGACGCCCCAGTCCATGCCGCCGGGCTCAGCCACCATCGCCATGTATTTGGGCGACAGCACAGTGGTAATGTGCATACGCGCCGGGTTGTACCACACGAAGAAGGGCTTGTTGGTCTTCTTCGGATCATTGCGGTCGAGGAAGTCGACGACCTTGCTTGAGATCTCTTCGTCCACCGTCTTCGAACGCTCCAGAGTCAGCGGACCCTGGTCCTGGCACGACTGGTTTGCTTCCGTACCATCGGAGGAGTGGCACCAGATGACCGGACGCGGAGGCGTCATACAGAGGCTCGTTTTCGGATCCACGGCGCCCGGGACCTCGGCGAGGCCCTTGACGGGCGTATTCTTGCACGGCGGTACAATGGCCTGGTCGGTCGGTGTCCGATTGATGTCTGGGAAGCTCACTCCCTGCATCGCATCCAGGTGATACAGGTAGCCCCAAAACTCCTGGAAACCGTGTGCCGTCGGCAGCGCCTGCGTGTGATCGCCCAAGTGGTTCTTGCCGAACTCGCCGGTGGTGTACCCGAGATCGTGCAGAAACTTCGCGAGCGCGGGCGTACCGGGCCGCAGGTAGGACGGGCTGCCGGGCAATTGCGGCGGGATCATCCCGGTGCGCAGCGGATGCATGCCGGTGAAGAAGGCGTTGCGCCCTGCGGTGCAGCTCTGTTCGGCGTAATAGGTCATGAAGATCGCGCCTTCATTGCCGATGCGATCGATGTTCGGCGTCCTGCCAACCATCAATCCGCGATGGTAGATGCTCGGCTGCATCCACCCGATGTCATCCCCCATGATGAAGACGATATTCGGTTTATTTCCTTGCGCGGATGCCGGGCCGGCGATGAGCGCCGTTGTGACCCACAGCGTAGCCAATAGAATATTGGCCTTCCTGAGCTTCGACATAAACTCTCTCCTTTGTAAAGTCGCTCTTTCGATCCAACTCTCCTGAGTCGCTTTCGTGCCCCGGCTAAACCTAACAACAATCCGTTGAATAACCATTGGGCTTAAGACCAAGAGCCAAGTAGATGTCCGTTATTTGTATGAGATGCTGGCTTGGCGACTCCACGCCCCGCGCTGGGGTGAGCGGCCGCTTTGTGAATGGAATTTGACGGGATCGAAAGACCGGAGTTGGCCGATGTTGTTGAAAAACACAGTTGTTAGGGAGATTTTCCCTGCTTGGTTTGATGAAGGAACGGTTTGGTTTCGATGATTTTTTGCTGTTGCCGACTTTGATTGGCCGTCCTTTTGCGATTCCCGTTCGCAATTTAGCGTTTAGGCGGTTCCGAATGCCGGTCTTGGTGGCGATGGACATAGTCGTTTGGCCATTCTCCGCAGATTCTGCGCTGTGGCGGCGAGCAAGAACTCATCGTGCGCGCCGCTGGGTCCACGCAATCGCAATCGATCCAGCTTCAATATCCGCTTGAGGTGCGCAAACAGCATCTCGACTTTCTTTCGATCTTTGCGCGATTGTTTGTATAGAGGGGTTTTCGCGACGGCACGAGCCACATCGCGTGCGGCCTCATGAATGCTGCGACGGATTTGGCGAATCGGTGTGTTCGGGCAGCAGCATGCTTTGATCGGGCAACTCGCGCAATCGGATTGCCTGGACTTATAGATCATCGTACCGGCTTTGGTAATGTGGGTCCGCGGGATTTTAAATGGACGCCAATCAGTGCGCAGCGCATGGCCTTGCGGACAGCGGTACTCGTTGCGTTGTTCGTTCCACTGAAAATCGCTGCTGGACAATGTGTCATCGGTGCGTTGGGTTTTATCCCACACCGGCACATGCGGTTCGATCGCTTTATCATTGACCATCCAAGCCAGTAGCTCAGCAGAACCGTACACCATGTCGCCGATTAGCCGGGTGGGCTTGATCGCAAAACGGTCCTCCACTCGATCGATCATGGTGCGCGTTGCCTCAACTTCTTGAATCCGGTGTGCGCTCGTTGCTTCGACATCGACAATCACGCCCGCTCGCACATCGACCAGGTAGTTCGTCGAGTAGCCGAAGAAGGCAGGGCCTCCCGGAGCGCACGTCCACTCCGCCGCTGGATCGGTGACCGAAATGCTCTTGCGCAGCGTCTCGGGGCGGCCCTCAGCGTCCAGGCCCTCCAGATACTCGCGCACCGCGCGACTCGCCTGCGCAGGACCCAATGCCCGGCAGTCTATATTGGCACCGGGGATGGCACTGGCACGGGCAGCATCTGCTTTGACTACGCTCGCATCGATCGCGAAACCCTCCCCGCCCACGAGCCCCTCGTTCATGCAGCGCTCAAGTACCGTCTCAAACACATGCCTGAATGCATCGCTCTCGCGAAAGCGGCCGTGCCGGTTCTTCGAGAACGTGGAATGTTCCGGTACCGCGTCCTCGATCCCCAGCCGACAAAACCAGCGATAGGCCAGGTTCAGATGCACTTCTTCGCAAAGGCGGCGCTCAGAGCGGATCCCAAAACAATAACCAACTATCAGCATGCGGATCATCAGCTCCGGATCGATCGACGGTCGGCCGGTGTGGCTATAAAACGGGGCGAGGTAGGCGCGCAGGTCCGTGACATCGAAGAACTGATTAATGCCGCGTAGCAGATGATTGGCAGGAACGTGATCGTCAAGGTTGAACGAGTAGAACAAGCGGTTCTGATTGCCGCCGTTGTGTCCCATCATCTCAGCAATCTCCCTTGATTCCCCTGATAAATCAGACCGCCAAGGACACCTCTCAGTTCAAGACTTTTTCAACAACATCGGCCGGTAGCGCCAGTTCGGAGACAGCTCGCCGGGCGTCGATATGAGGCTCAAGTCATTGACGACAAGACCCCTATTCCGGATTAGGGCGGTGTCGGTCAGCGTGCCCATGTGATTTTCCGCGATCTGAGAGATCAGGTGTCATTTACGCGCGGAAGTCTACGACTATATCCGGTGCTCCTCGGACGTTGATCTACGCGATATGTCTGGATTCGATGCAAACTCACACACCCGCACTCGAGCGGCGTGGCGGAACCATCGCAGGCCGACGAGCAAATAACCCGCCCGCCTCCGCGATGCCTTAAGTCTCGTAGACATCGGTATCCTGGATCACTGCTTAGGTGGATTTTGATGTGTCATCATCGTGTCAAAAGCGCCCGCAATTCTGCGGTGCCACCGCACTTTTCGCGTGTACAAATCACACTGATGGCCAAGGGTGTCAGTTTGACGGCATGGAG